>CALFLJ010000038.1 GCA_937880335.1 uncultured Succinatimonas sp. | reverse complement strand
AGCACTACAACCTTGATGCTGTCATTGCTGTTGGATACCGCGTCAATTCTAAGAGAGCAACGTCGTTCCGAATTTGGGCAACACAAATCCTTCGAGAGTATATCGTCAAGGGATTTGTGCTGGATGACGAACGTTTGAAGAATCCAGAGTATTTCCTTGGTAAGGATTACTTTGATGAGATGATTGAACGCATCCGTGACATTCGCTCAAGCGAACGCAGGTTCTATCAGAAGATCACGGACATTTATGCTCAATGTTCAGTTGACTACAACCAGAATGCAGAGATCACCCGCCGCTTCTTTGCAACGGTACAGAACAAACTGCATTGGGCGACTTCGCACCAAACAGCGGCTGAAATCATCTATTCACGTGCTGACCATACTAAGCCAAACATGGGGTTAACGACCTGGAAGCATGCACCAGAAGGCCGGATTTATCAGGCAGATGTCACGATTGCCAAAAATTATCTCGGTAGAGAAGAGATGGAAAAGCTCAATCGCTTGGTATCGATGTACCTGGACTATGCAGAAAACCAAGCCAAGAGGGGCATTCCGATGACGATGGCCGACTGGGTGAAGCGCCTTGACGTCTTCTTGCAGTTCAACGAAGAAGAATTGCTTGATGATCCTCATGGGAAAGTTTCCAAGGCCGTGGCGGATGCCTTTGCCATCAATGAGTATCAGCTTTATCGGAAAGGACTTCTGGAAAGCTATCAGTCCGACTTCGATCTTTTCGTTGCCGAACAATCGTTAAGCAAGATAGAAAAATTGGCCAAGCCTTAAAGCTAATCTATGACTGAGTTTGTGAGAGACTGGGGTTACAAAATGATAAGTAGTTCCGACCATAAGTAAAAAGCGTTCGACGATAATGGAACAATGAAAATGTCTTAAAGGGGGAGAGGTCATAATCCTGGACCAATTTTAAAGAGGATTGGTCAAAGGTTTTAAATCAGCTATCCTGTCTTTAGGAAACCTCTGACAGAATAGCTAAGTATATTAGATAATATATTCCGAGTGGACTTATGGTGTTTACACAGATTTGACGAAAAAACAAATTAAATACATTTTTGTTATTTAAGCACTCAGACAGACAAACATCACAATAGAGCGAGCTTTTACTACCACGTGATCACCTGCCTTATAATGATTCTTTAGGTAGAAGGGCATAATATCCTCATTTTCTCCTTTTGATGTATCGATAAAGCGGTACCAGCTGTGATGTATGTGATTTGGTACAGGAGGAATCTCAATTGTAAGATCTTCCCAATAGCAATTCATAAATACATATGCGTAGATATCATGCTCAGCATAGAATACCAGCATGCCAATTGAGTGAGAGGTATCCGACCAGTCTGGCTGAAATGGCTTAATACCATGCCATTGTAATCTAGCGTTGCGCAGCACATTATCAAGTCTTCTCTCTACATGAGGGCGACGACGCAATTGCCCATGAAGATTTGCTTGAATTAGCTTTTTGGTAAAAGCATACATTTCTTTTTGGCGGGGAGTATGATCCCAGTTAAACCAGCCAATTTCGTTATCCTGACAATAGGCATTGTTATTGCCCTTTTGCGTACGTAATACCTCATCTCCCATGGAAATCATAGGTGTACCCATGGAGAGTAGCGTTAATGCCATGAGATTTTTGGCCTGACGTAATCTTAGGGCATTAAGCTCATTGTCGTTTACCTCGCCTTCAAAACCATAGTTTGAAGAGTAGTTGGCGTTATTACCATCACGGTTGTATTCACCGTTTGCATCATTATGTTTTTCTGAGTAACAGACTAAGTCCCATAGGGTAAAGCCGTCATGGCATGTTACAAAGTTAACACTCTTTTGAGGATCAACTTTTTTGGTATTATAGATATCAGGAGAACCTAAAATACGCATAACAAGTTTTTTTACCTTGCCATTATCGCCACGGATAAATGAGCGTACATCGTCACGGAACTGTCCATTCCATTCACGCCATTTTGTACCTGAGATTGCACCTAACTGATATAGGCCGCCTGCATCCCAAGGCTCGGCTATAAGCTTAGTATCAGCTAGGTGTCGCTGTGCGTCAATTTCAAGTAATGTTGAACTGTCTGATATGGTAGCTCCGGTACGGTCTCGGGTTAGAATGGATGCCAGATCGAAGCGGAAGCCGTCAATATGCATTTTTTCACGCCAGAATATAAGTGAATCCATAATAAGATTACGTACTACCGGACGATTTGCATTTAAAGTGTTACCACAACCTGAGAAATTCTGATAATAGCCGTTATTGTCAATAATATAGTAGTTGTTACAGTCAAAGCCCTTAAAACAATAAACAGGACCATTATCATCACCCTCTGAGGTGTGATTGTAGACCACATCTAAAATGACCTCGATGCCATTTTTATGTAAAGCCTTAACCATATCACGAAACTCGTTTATAGGTCCCATAAGGGATTTGTCAGAGCTATAGTCCTCATGAGGCGTAAAGAATGCCATTGGACTGTATCCCCAGTAGTTTTGTTTTCCTGGCATAGCATCATATTTATCAAACTGATAAACAGGCAGGAGCTCAACTGCGGTAATGCCAAGATCAACAAGGTAGGGGATTTTTTCTATAAGACCTCGGTATGTTCCACGAATTTCATCTGCTACTTTTGATGAAGGATCTGCTGTAAAGCCTTTTACATGCATTTCGTAGATTAAGGTCTTGTTTAAGGGGTGGTTTGGATGGATATCAAGTCCCCAGTCATAGGTGTCAAGATCTATAACTGCACTTTTTGCGCAGCAACGAAAAGCCTCTTTTTCATTTTCACTCTGAAAGCGCTTGTAATCATTTGGAAAAACGACTCTTTTACCGTAAGGATCAAGTAGGATTTTGTCTAAAGTTACAGAGTTATGTGAGGAAAGTCCTATATTGTATGCAGATCGGACTCGCCAGGCATAAAGCTGGTTTGCTTTAATGCCCCGCACTTTTACATGCCAGTAATATGTTGATTTGTATATTAAGGATGACAGGGTAATAATATCTGGATTGTCATCCTCAGCATGAGAGAACAGTAAAAGTTCGATAACTTTAGCATCAGGGCACCATACAGCAAAGTTAACACCATCGCTTTCAATGGTTGCGCCAAGGTGGCGACAGTGACCTGCTGAAATTACATATTGTCTGTGAGAAGTTTTATCTTGGATCACTTAGCAAAAAGTCCTTGTTTTATGCGCTTTTTTAAAGCGGTTGAAATCTTACACTTAAAATGTGTTATTTTGAAACAAACATTCAGTGTGAGGTTTATTTATGACTACATATTATAAGATATTTGCGTCAGCTCAGTTTAACTCTATAGCGCTTGATTTTATCGGTAACACAAATCATGTTATAAGTTTATCAAAAAAAGCTGCAAAGTTAGGATATAGTTTTGTAGCTTTTCCAGAATTATGTTTAGGTGGATACAATTCAGGTGATATGCCATTGCACAAAGAATATACCAAAGCCACTGTATCATCTTTGTTGCGCTTAAAATATGAATTGCCAGAAAGTATCATAATAGGTGTAGGGGCAAGTTTACAGGGAACAGAGGGTCGTATTTACGACTGCTATGTTCTGTTAAAACAAGGCGCTATTTTAGGAATTCTGTCTGTAAAATCATTTTTAGATAGTCGCGACAAGCGTATTCGTGCATATGCAACGTCCAGTAATGAGGTTGAGTTTATAGTGGGCTCAGACAGGTTCAAACTATCCTCATCATCAGATGATAGCAATATTTTAGATATATGTGGCGTTAAATTAGGAATTTACTTTAACGAGGCAGATCATAATGCTGTGACAGGCGCCGACGTTGTGATAATCCCAAGTTGTGTACGTTTTGAATTAGGAGCCTATAAAGAGCGTGAAGATTTTTTAGTAAATCTTTCTGCAAAACTAAATTGCCTGGTTTTAACCTCCAATCTTATGGGATGTGAGAGCGGTGATGAAATATTTGAAGGTCGCTTTTACGCTGCACAAAACGGTAAGCTTTTAGCTAAATCAAAGCTTCTGCCATTTGACAGAGAAGCTTTATTTGATGCCTCATTTGGAATATGCAAAGAGCTTTGTGAATATGACACTATTGTACGAGCCGTGTCATTAGGCCTTTTTGACTGGATGGTAAAAACAAGATCTAAGGGGTTTGCTTTATCTCTTTCAGGAGGAGCTGATTCAGCTTTATGTGCAACATGTGTTTTATATGGACAAATTGCAGCCTTAAATGATCTGGGTTTTGATGCTTATTTTGATCTCATGACTTCCTTAGGTTTTAAACTACCTAAAATAGATAGAGACTATGAGAGTTATATTAAAGATCTTGTAATGCCGTTTATATTGACTACAGTTTATCAGGGCTCAGATGTCTCAGGTGATGTTACAAAAACGGCAGCCTTTAAATTAGCTCATAATATAGGTGCAAAGCATTATGAGTGGTCAATTTCAAATTTAGTTAAAGACTATATAGAGCTTATAAATGCCACAAGCAAAGACAATCCACTATCCTGGGAAAAAGATGATCTTGCCTTACAGAATATTCAGGCTCGAGTAAGAGCCCCGGGTATTTGGATGATTGCAAATCGTTTAAATAAGTTGCTGATAGTTACAAGTAATTGCTCTGAGGCTTGTGTAGGTTATTGCACTATGGACGGTGATACTGCAGGTGGCGTAGCTCCAATTGCTGGCATATCTAAAAGCAGAATTCTAAAAATTAACAGCCATATAGCCAATAATGGTCTTATGGTGGATAAGGATTTACATATAGAGCTTAACGATATGTCTTATGTGGCAGTACAAGCGCCGACAGCAGAACTTCGTCCTGGTGGAAATCAAACAGATGAACGTGATCTTATGCCATATGTTGTTTTAGATGAGATTCACACTCTTCATCAAATTAATAACCTGCCCCCAAGCCTTATTTTAGAAGAGCTGAAAAAATCTTATAAAGAATTTACGGATGATGAGCTTTTAGCTTTTATTGTTAAGTATTTTGATAAGTTTGCAAAAAATCAGTGGAAACGAGAGCGCAGTGCTATGAGTTTCCATATTGAAAAAGCCGACGTTAATGCAAAAAACGGCTTTGTGTTCCCTCTTTTAAATGACGGATACAGAAGTTTATTAAGCTCACTTAAAAATTAGAAGATAAAATAACAAAAAAAGCTTCAAAATAGGGCAAATAAATAGCCTTGATGTCATAAGTGCCATCAAGGCCTTTTTTTGTTAGAATTAACTAATTATTTTTTCGTTCTTTTATTTGCTTATATCATGTTTACAACTACTACAACTTTTATTGTCTATATTTGTTTGATGATAGTGATCGGCATTATGGCTGCTCGAGCTACATCATCCCTTAATGATTATGTTTTAGGTGGACGTCGCTTAGGACGTATTGTTACAGGTTTGTCAGCTGGCGCCTCGGATATGTCAGGCTGGCTCCTAATGGGGCTTCCCGGTGCTCTTTATATTGCCGGTATTTCTCAAGCTTGGATTGCCATAGGCCTTACCATAGGACAATGGTGTAATTTCAAGTTTGTTGCAGCCCGTTTGCGTTCATTTACAGCTAATGTTTCTGATGCATTAACCTTACCGGATTATCTTTCTGCCCGTTTCCAAGATAAATGGCGTGTTACAGCATTAGTTTCTGCTGTCATCATCCTTGTTTTCTTTGTGGTTTATTGCGCCTCAGGTATGGTATCTGGAGCTCGTTTATTTGAGCAGACATTCCATATGGACTACCACAATGCACTTTTAGTAGGTGCAGCCTCAACTATACTTTATGTATTTATCGGTGGCTTTTTAGCTGTAAGCTGGACTGACTGTGTTCAGGCTACTTTAATGATTTTTGCTTTAATCATCACCCCTATTATCATCATCATGGACGTAGGTTCCCTCTCAGAGGCTAATGCATTAGTTGCAGCTAAAGACATTGATATGAGTAATATGTTAAAAGGCGTATCTTTTATAAGTCTCGTCTCACTTGCAGGCTGGGGCTTAGGCTATATGGGGCAGCCTCATATCTTAGTCCGCTTTATGGCTGCAGCCTCAGTTCGTGGTATGGGCGGAGCTCGTAGAATTAGTATTTCCTGGATGATCTTCTGTCTTGCAGGTGCTGTAGCCGTAGGTTACTATGGTGTTGCATTTGCTGCAAAACATCCTGAGATCTCAGTTAATAATCCAGAGCAGATTTTCATTATCGTTACACAGACTCTGTTTACTCCATGGATTGCCGGTATTTTGCTCTCCGCTATTTTAGCTGCCATTATGAGTACCTTATCATGCCAGCTACTCGTAGCTTCAACCACTTTAACATCAGATTTTTATGCTAAATTTATTCGTCCTCATGCCTCACAGACAGAATTGGTCTGGATGGGGCGTTTGACTTTATTATTAGTTGCTATCGTAGCTTATATTATTGCACTTGATCCAAACTCAGGCGTTCTTAAGCTTGTATCTTATGCTTGGGCAGGTTTCGGAGCCTCTTTTGGTCCTACAATTCTTTTATCCCTCTTTTGGAAGAAAATGAATTTAAATGGGGCTATAGCTGGTATGACTGTGGGCGCTATAACTGTTATTGTTTGGGAAATTGGTCAGTTTTTTGATCTATATTCCTTAGTTCCAGGATTTATTTTATCAACACTGTCTATCTTTGTGGTAACATTAGCAACATACAAGCCTAACTCTAAGGTCGAAACTCTATTTTTAGATCTAGAGCGTCGCTTCTGGCTTGAGGTTAAAGATCGCTAGATAATTTAAGGAATAATTGTGCCAGATCGTCAATTGCCACCTAATGTTTATTTGCAGAGTTATCTGCAAAAAGCTGGAATTAAATTTTCTGTAAATGTGGTTGATACAATTTGTAAAAAGGGTCTTGGCACATCCTTTTTTGTAGTCGCATGTCTTCTGTCATTGATTTTTGTTTTGCAAATCACGGGGCATGCGGATATTTTTCCCACAAGTAATTATTTTCTATTACTAAGTCTTATCTTTTCAATCTACCTTACTTTATATGTTCTAAGACTGTGTTACTTCAACTATTTAAGTCGCAAGTTAAAAAACGATCGTCTTCCGATTGCAACTGAGGCTTATGCTATCGTGCTTTTGGATGTACAGGGCAAAGGTATTTTTAACTTTCCTCCGTTTATGAGATTAAGAAAAAGCGCTGTTTTATATAAAGAGGTAGGATCAGTACAGCCTAGGTTTTTTACAGGAGCTGTACGATATGGCTTTAGGCAGCATTATCATAAAAATCAAATTGCCAAGGTCTTTATAGACAGAAAGAACCCTAAGCTTTATTGTGTTGATGATATTCATGCACATAAAACTGTAGCAAGAAGAATCTTGGGGGCACGTTTATCTATAAACAATCTTGATAGAGGATCTTATAAAATCAAGTCTTTAAATTTAAGACAAAAGCTTTTTAAGCGTGATTAAATATATTTATATTCAATTTCTGAATGTAATTTTGTCTGCCTAAGATAATCCTTGTTTTAGTTAACTTATTGAAATCAAACAAAAAAAACAAATATTGTGTATTATAATCTAAAATCTAAAAAATAAAATTGCTCAAATTATGCAAAAGTTATTTTTATCTTAATTTACATTATAAATAGTCATCCTTTTGTTTATTTTTTTATTAATCTGCAAGTCTAATTAAATAACTACCTGTAGAAAAACATAATCTTATTAACTTTCTCTCATTTAATATTCTATAAATTGCCCCCCTAAGTATCAGATAATAATTATTATAAATAACAAAAATGTATTATTTTAAGAAAAATCAATATGTTATTAATATATATACGGTAGATGAATTTGATAAATAGTATAAAAAAATTAGAATATAGTTATATACTGTAATGTGTATCTTGAATTAACAAAAAAAAGAGAGCTAAAGCCTAATGACAAAGCATTTAAAGTATCTTTTACCTTTACTTTGCGTTTTATCTATTGGCTTTACAAGAGATTACATATTTCCCCATGCAAGTGCCATGGGCTTTTTTTCCTCTTATGATTCAAAGTCTGATCTTAAAGCAAAGCGCCGGGCCTTAAGGGAGCAAATAAAACAGGATCAGACTTTTAATACTCAAATAAAAAATTACAAAAAACAAAATGAAATTAGATCCTTTAAACATCAGCAAAGTAATTCAAATTCCTACCGTAGATCCATGGCCTCAAGCAATAGTTTAGGCGGAAATTATGGAGGTTCAAATTTGAATGAGGCTTTGCGATTAAATCAATCTGAGTCGGTTTATACTTTTGAATCTGATAAAAGACTTAATACTTTATCCTCATGGTTTGGAGATGAGGCTAAGGTAAATCGAGAAAAAGCTGAAATGCGAGCTCAAAGAGAAACTGAGCATTTACAGTATGAAAAATACAGTTCAGATAAGGCGAATTCCTACAACAAAAATTCGCCTAAAAACAATAATAAATCTGACGAAATAACAGACGTTATTGATAAGCTTTTACAGCACAACTGAAAGCTTAGATCCAGGATTTTTGTATAAGTTTGTTAAAGTCAGGATGTTGTATAAGTTTTTCATTAGGATCAATTGCAAAGCGATTTTCACATAAAAGCAACATGGGGAGATCGTTGACACTATCTCCATAAGCATAGCTGTCTTTTAAGTTTAGCCCATGTTTTTGTATAAAATCCTGAATTCTTACAACTTTATCGCCCTGAAACGGAACCAAACCTGCCTGTCTGCCGGTTAGAACTCCATCAATTTTTTCCATAGGAGCGGCGATAATATGATCTATACCCACGCCCTTTGCTATATGCTCGACTAAATAATCCATGGTGGATGTAACAATAAGGCTTATATCTCCGCGTTGTTTATGAAATTCTATAGCCTCTTTCGCACCCTTTTTTATACGGGGGAGGATCATGGTTTTTACACAATCATCTAATATGGCGTTAAGCTTATCTTTGTTTATTCCCACTAAAGGTTCAACGGCAAATTTTATAAAGGTATTGATGTCTAAAACACCTTCAAAAAACATTTGCGCATAATGATGCAACTTTGTATATCTTTCTTTATTTGCCAAACCATGCTCAATAAAATAACGCAGGCTTAAATCATTGGTGTCACCATCAACTAAGGTGCCGTCCATATCAAAGAATGCTACTGCCATTTTTACAGTTCTTCCTCTTTTAATAACTCAAAAACATCCTCACCATCAAGATATCTTCTAGTATTTTCAATTTCA
>CALFLJ010000037.1 GCA_937880335.1 uncultured Succinatimonas sp. | reverse complement strand
CTTACCCTAAGAAGATAGTCAAAAATTAGAAACTATGATCTACAAAGTTTGGGATAGATATAGAAAAATCTGCAGAATATGATTCAGCTAACTTTTATTAAATAAGATTTTTCTTATTTAAGTTATCTGTCTTTACTACACGCTTTCTTATAAAATCTAAAAATCAAGTCTTAAGTAAAAATTACTTTTGATGAGTATAATTATGATTTTTACCTAAAAACAGCCTTCCAAAATTTTACAGCATATTAAATCTGGTTTTTATTAAAACCATGATTTATTACTGTAACTTTTGGAGAATTTACCCCCTGAGGCTTTCTTTCATGACTTTTATCGCCAATCTCTAAATTACCACCGGCCTCACTTTTTGAGGCATTATAAGATGGATTAAATTTATTACCTTTAGATCTTAAGCTGTGCTCAGTTTTTTTCAAAGTTAAGGTTGAAATTTTGTCTTTATAAATCATCTGCTGATGATTTTTAGAATCGGTAATACTGATAGTATATTGATCGAAATCACTGATAATTCCGTCAAACTTGACTCCAGTCACCAAAAATATATTGATAGGATACTTGTTATCCTTAAGAAATTGCAGAGCATCGTTCTGGCCATTTCCCTGCATGAAAGCGGCCGTAAAACTCTTAAATTTTCCCACCACTCTCGGACCTTTTTTTAAAGGTTTATGCTCACGAGATGAATGAAAAGATTGTTTTGCTACTGCGGTCTCATGTTCCTGCTTTTGAGTATTTTCTGCCACTTGAATTTACCATCTTATATTTAAATCTAAAACCGCAAACTTTGTTACCTAGATAAGGCTCTAGGAATGATTGCTAATTATAACAGCAAAATATATTCACGGACCTATATGTAAATATAATTTATGTAAAATCACAATCAATTTAGGATATAAGAGAAATATAAACATTATCGTCAAGTATTTATTAAAGAGAAAATTGAAGACGGAATCATAGGTAAAACAAGAATTAAGACTTACAAAATAACTTAATTGCTTTGATTTAAACTGAACTTTTGAAATTTAGAGGCAAAAATAAAAAAAATCACCCTAGAGGTGATTTAGATGGTGCCCAGAGACAGAATCGAACTGCCGACACGGGGATTTTCAATCCCCTGCTCTACCGACTGAGCTATCTGGGCGTAATGAGAAATAAATTTTTAGTGGTGCCCAGAGACAGAATCGAACTGCCGACACGGGGATTTTCAATCCCCTGCTCTACCGACTGAGCTATCTGGGCGACGGCGGTTATTAAACCAAATCCTCAAATACTTGTCAACAAATTTTTACAATTTTTTTTATTTTTCTTTAAAAAACATGCAAAAAAATCATTTCTAAACATATTTTTATATCTTATCAAGACAATAGCCCTTAATGCAAATTAATTTTATAGCCAAAATTTATTTATTCAGTTTTTTTCTTCTGTTATTCCATCTTCAGGATCTAAATTTTGCTTTGTAGAAGATTCCTCTTTTAAATTATTATCTACAACAGCTTTTTTGTTTTCATGTCCAAAGATATCATTGCACAAACGCCTTACGTATTCCCGCTCAACTAAAGGAAGTCTCAAGGCAAAACAACAATCTACTGCCTTTTGTATGCTTATCTTATAATCTAGAGATATGATAGATGCAATCTTTAATAATGTTCTTGATGAAAAAGGGGCTGAAAGCTGATTTATCCCAATTTCATCTCCCTTTTTCAATACATCCCTAAGCTCTTTTGCAAATCTTACTAGTTTATTACTTATATCTTCATCCAAATTAGGGCAATTCTTCTAATCAACCTCAACAAATCTAAATCTGTCTAAAAAAGCTTGATTTAAAATTCGTGCCCCATTGTAAAATCCATTTTGATCACCTAGCCCCTGGGTATTTGCCGTAGCAACAACTCTAAAATTTTTGTGTGGATAAACAATTTCTCCGTTATTTGCAATTATTAGCAATGGTCTTCCTTCAAGCACGTCATTTAGCGCAGCTAAATCCCCAGGAGACATCAAATCGATTTCATTAAGGATTAAAATCTCGGCATAGATCATTGCATTTGTTAAAGGACCATACTCAAAAACCAGATTTCCATGCCTCAATGTCTGATGACCAATAAGGTCAAACGATTCACTTTTATTTGATAAGGTTACCTGTTCTACACCCCAACCTAAACGTGAAGCTACCTGATGGATAACAGATGTTTTCCCGCAGCCTGATGGACCTAATAAATAAAGACAATCCCTAAGCGGATGTGCTAAATATAAAAGGATATCATTTAATAATCCCTGCTCAAATATATATCCGTTGTCAATAATTGGAATATGATGAGATAAAGTGTGATTTTGAGTAAATTCAAACTCTTTTACTAAAAGTTCTTCACAGTTAAATACTTCACAAAGGTTAATTATTGACATTTACAAATCCTCTCACAAGCTCTACAGTATGAGCCTCCACCTCACTTCTTTCACTACAGACACCTTTTAAATTTGGATAGCGATAATTACGCAAAGCCCCTTTTATCTTAAGAATATTTCCTGGAACTAATAAAGACTCTACTTGATTAGCTAAATGAACTCTAAAATCCCGATCCTTTACCACCACTTTGTGATACTCAACATGCTTTATATAAGATTTAGTTTTATCAGAATATAGTGTTTCAGTTGTTTTTATATGAAATCGTAAATTTTTTCCATCACAAGTTATATTTGGCTTTATATCAAGATAAGATAATATTTCACCTACAATTGTGACTTCATTTGTATCAGACATTGTTTTTCCCTTTCAATATTTAGTTTAATTAATCTTATCTAGGGATATTTATAAAATTATTTTTTTTGGCTAAACAATGACTAAAATTATACAAATCAAAAATCTAAGCAATTGATTATAGGAAGGAAAAATTTGGGGAGAATTGAGTTTGACTAAGGCCACATATATAAATGTGGCCTTAAAGTTAAAGACTAGATAAAGCGTCCGTGGCAGTTTTTATATTTCTTGCCTGATCCGCACGGACAAGGATCGTTACGACCTATATGCATATCAGCAAAGGCCTTAGCCTCCTGACGCATCTTATCCTCTTGCTCCTGTTGAGCCTCTTTTTGACGCTCAATCTCAGCCTCTTGAGCACGAGCTTTATTCTCTTCATCTATTTCTTCTTGAGTACGCATTCTGACCTGAATACGACATAAAATAGAAACAACCTGAGATTTTAAATTCTCAAGCATTTTAGTAAAGAGTTTAAATGACTGAATCTTATACTCGTTCTTAGGGTTCTTCTGGGCATAGCCTTGAAGACCAATTCCCTGACGCATATAATCCATAGCGGCAAGGTGCTCCTTCCACAATGCATCAATGCACTGCAACATAACGCTCTTCTCTAGATGCTTTTGATTATCAGGACCAATAGTATCGCACTTCTTCTTGTAATACTCATGTCCTAAAGCTATCACTCTCTCTCTTATCTGCTCCTCTACAATATGCTCATCTTCCTTTATCCAGGTAGATACAGGAGCTTCTATCATAAAGACTGCAGCTAAGTACTTCTCAAGCTCATCAACTTTCCAAGTCTCAGACAGAGAATTTGGAGGTATAAACTTAGATACAGCCTCGTCTAATACATCCTCGAAAATAGTGTGAATAGTCTCTGAGATATCCTCTCCATCTAAAAGAGCATTTCTCTCCTCATAAATAACCTTACGTTGCTCATTTGCAACATCGTCATACTCAAGTAAACTCTTACGGATGTCGAAGTTGCGGGTCTCAACTTTTCTTTGAGCAGATTCAATGGCCCTTGTAATAAAACGATGTTCAAGTGGTTGACCATCTGTCATACCCATCTTACGCATAAAATTCTTTAGTTTTTCAGAACCAAAGAGTTTCATTAGGTTGTCATCCATTGAAAGATAAAAACGAGATGAACCAGGATCTCCCTGACGACCTGCACGACCACGGAGCTGATTATCAATACGGCGGGATTCATGACGTTCAGATCCAATAATGTGTAAGCCACCAGCCTTTACAACTGCATCATGGCGCTCCTGCCATTTGGCTGTAGCATCCTGAATTTGTTCTTCAGTTGCATTCTCGCCTAATGCCTTAAGGTCTTCTTTTAAGCTACCACCTAGAATAATATCAGTACCACGACCTGCCATATTAGTAGCAATAGTAACAGTACCCGGACGACCTGCCTGGGCTACAATATGAGCTTCCATTTCATGGAACTTTGCGTTTAAAACCTGATGAGGAATTTTAAGCTTATCAAGCATTAAAGACAGACGTTCTGAATTTTCAATTGATATAGTACCAACTAAAACAGGGCGACCTTTTGCTACAGTAGACTTGATATCTTCAATGATTGCATTGTATTTCTCATCCTCTGTTAAATAAATGAGATCTGGCATATCCTGTCTTATCATTGGTTTATTTGTTGGCAATACAATAGTTGATAAACCATAGATCTGCTGAAACTCATATGCCTCTGTATCAGCAGTACCAGTCATACCTGCAAGCTTTTTATACATGCGGAAATAGTTCTGGAAGGTAATAGAAGCTAAGGTTTGATTCTCAGCTCTGATATTGACACCCTCTTTAGCCTCAATAGCCTGATGCAAGCCATCTGACCAGCGACGACCTTGCATCTTACGGCCGGTATGCTCATCGATGATTACAACCTCACCATTTTCATCAACAACGTAATCAACATCACGCTTAAATAAAGTATGAGCTCTTAACGCAGCCATAACATGATGTAAAAGGGTTATATTTTCAGATGAGAATAACTTATCTCCCTCTTTTAAAAGACCTATCTTAATTAAAAGATTCTCAATCTTCACCTGGCCACGCTCTGTTAAATAAGCCTGACGAAGCTTTAGATCTAATGTGTAATCACCCTCTCCGGTGTAATCCTCTGTATCTTCTTTTTCTTGGAAAATTAAACCAGGAATAATCTTATCTACAGCCTGATAAAGCTTAGAGCCGTTTTCAGCTGCACCTGAGATAATAAGCGGGGTACGAGCCTCATCAATTAAAACAGAGTCAACCTCATCTACCAAAGCGTAATTAAGTTGACGCTGTACACGTTGCTCTTTTGTATACGCCATATTATCGCGCAGATAATCAAAGCCAAACTCATTATTAGTTCCATATGTAACATCACATGAGTAAGCGTTACGCTTTTCCTCAGGGCTCATTCCTGGGATATTAACACCTACTGTCATACCAAACATTGTATAAAAAGGACGGCTCCAATCGCTGTCACGTCTGGCTAAGTAATCGTTAATAGTAACTACGTGAACACCATTACCACTTAAAGCATTTAAATAACATGGTAAAAGAGCAGTTAAGGTTTTACCCTCACCTGTTTTCATTTCTGCAATTTGATTGGCGTTTAAAACCATACCTCCCATTAACTGAACATCAAAAGGTCTTAGACCTAAAGATCTGATTGCAACCTCTCGAGCTGCAGCGAAAGCCTCTGGCAATATGCTCTCTAAAGTTTCGCCATCTTTAATTCTTTGACGAAATTGCTCAGTAACAGCTTTAAATTCTTCATCTTTTAAAGCTTGATATTTAGGTTCAAGGGCATTGATGGTTTTTACGATCTTCGATAAACGACGTACTGTACGCTGATTAGAACTACCGATGATCTTTGTAACAATGGAGGTAATAAACATTTTTCTAATAGTTTCTATTGATTGATAAATTTGACAACCGGCATTATACCCCGATTGCACATTTTTCTAAAAAAAACTCTCTTTTAAGAGATTTTCATCTCAAATAAGTAGAACTTTTTGCATACCTATTTATATATAGGTAAAAGGAAGGAATTTCAAGAAAAAGATTAAATGTTTTGAGAGCAAAAAGAATGGAGAGCCTAAAATAAAAAAAGCCACCAAAAGGTGACTTGCTATTTTTTCTGGAGCGGGAAACGAGGTTCGAAC
>CALFLJ010000036.1 GCA_937880335.1 uncultured Succinatimonas sp. | reverse complement strand
AATCCTTAGACGAAGGAAGATCTTCTTGCTCATAAACAATCTCAGCGTACTTGTTAAAGGAGAGATCGTAATCCTTTTCTGCTATCTCATCTTTTGGCACCATAAAGCTCTTTTCAGTACGAGCTCTACTATTCTCAGCCTCAAGATTGTCAAATCTTGAAATAATATCTGGTATATCATTCTCATCGACAGGTGATCTCTTATCATCAAGACTATAACCATCGGCTTTCATATCATAGAACCAGACTTTGTTGGTGCCACCATTGTTAGTTTTAGAAAAGACTAAAATGGCAGTTGAAACTCCTGCGTATGGTTTAAACACACCTGATGGCATAGAAATAACAGCTTTTAAGCATTGATTTTCAACAAGCTCTTTACGAACTAATTTATAGGCTTTACCTGAGCCAAATAAAACACCGTTTGGAACAATAACAGCAGCTCTTCCGCCTATTTTTAAAAGTTTTATAAACTCTGCAATAAATAACAGTTCTGACTTCTTACCATATTTTGTAAGATCAGGATGAATGGTATTCTCCTCAATCTTGCCCTTAAAAGGAGGATTGGCCAAAATTACAGAATATTTATCTTTCTCATCCTCAACAGTAACTAATGAAGCATCACCTGCGTTACTTTCACTGAAAGCCTCAACCTTAGTTAAACCGTTTTTATATCTGATATTAGGATCTTCAATCATATGCTGCATCATATTCATAGCAGCTATCTCAAGCATTGTTCTATCGATGTCATAACCTGTAAACATGGTGGTATTAAAATGCTCAAGATTTTCATCCTTATAAATTGCATCTGCTTCATGTTTTTTTACATATTTTGCAGATTCAATTAAGAAACCAGCAGTACCGCAGGCAGGATCACAGATAGTATCCTTAAGAGTTGGTTTAATAATCTCAACCATGAGATCGATAATATGACGAGGGGTTCTAAACTGACCTAAATCACCAGATACAGCAAGTTTGCCTAGCATATACTCATAGATATCCCCCTTTAAGTCTTTATCTTGAGATAAACTCTCACTCCCCATTTCCTCATAGAGTTTATTTAAAGACTCAATAATAGAGGTAAGTTTATCAGCAGACTCAATTTCAAACTGAGCTGACTTCATATAACGAGAAAAAGCACTTTTCTTATTAGGGCTTAGATTTTTTATTAAAGGAAAGATCTCATTTGCAATGGTACTTCTTAGCTTTTCAGGCGAGCCCTCATTTGATATTAACTGATTCCACCTATATTCAGGATGACCATCAAAAATGGAAGTATAGGGTCTACCTAATCGTCTTGAGGTTCTTTCTTTATTTTCATCAAGCTGACTTAAGTCGTGGATAAACATTAAGTAGGTGATCTGCTGAATTACCTTAAGAGGATTGCTAATACCGCCTGAGAAGAAAATATCCCAAAGACTATCAATTCTATTTTTTAACTCGCCTGTAATCATAGTTAGAACCTTAAATAAAATTTATCAGCAAAAGATTTAATAAGCCTAAGCTATACTTATTAACACACTGATTGTAAAAGGAAATTTTTAATTAAAATCGTAAAATAAAACTATAAATTGTAACTATTCGTTGCACACGTAAAAAATAAATAAAGCTTAATATTTTTTTAAGCCGTTAAAAAAAGTCTATTATTTAGAATTTTACTTTGGCTTAGTTATACACTCAATATAAATCGTCTTTTCTCATCTAAGGGCAAATTAAACTATCTAAACCTTATTTCTTAAAGTTTTTAGTTTTCTTTTACAATAGTAATAGCTCTTTATCTTCAATAATAGGCAACACTATTTACAAGAACCATCTATTCTCATCAACATATTTAGTAATATCAAAGATTATTTAGTAATAATATTTTACCCAACCTCTCAAGGTAAAATTATAATTATCTTATAAATTTACTTGTTAATATTTTATATATTATCATTTTAATCATTAAATTTATTTGCTAAATATATTTTTATAATCAATTCTTAATAAAAAAGAGAATAAAACTACTAAATACGAGAATAACAAGATGGAACTTACTAGCAAATTCAATACAGCAAAAGTCTTTCTTGAAGAACTTGATAGCGTTACTTTAAAGCAAATTCAGGATATTTGTAATTTAGAACATACCAAAGGCTCAAAACTCAGATTTATGCCTGACTGCCATGCAGGTAAAGGTGCTGTTATTGGAACAACCATGACTCTTCACGACACCGTTGTACCTAATTTTGTAGGTGTGGACATAGGCTGTGGTATGCTCACAATTAACCTTACCAAAGCCATGCGAAGCAAATTAGGGCACCTAAATTTAGATGAACTTGATACCTTTATTCACAGAAATATAAGAACTACAGCATTAAGAAAAGAACCTCATGCACTTAAGGATGAAATTGATCTAGCAAAACTTAAATGTGTAAAGAAAGTTGATATAGAGAGAGCTTATTTTCAGATAGGAACCCTGGGCTCTGGCAATCACTTTATTGAGGTTGATAAAGATGAGAAAACAGGAGAGCTTTACCTAATTATTCATTCTGGATCTAGGCACTTAGGAACTGAGGTCTGTGGCTTTTATCAAAAGAGAGGCTTTATACAGAGAAAAGAAGAGTTTAACGCCCTAAGAGAAGAGTGGTTAAAAAATGTTCCTCAAAGTGAAAAAGAACAGGCTCTAAAGCAATATGATAAGGAACAAGGCGATCTTTCTCTTTTAAAAATCTGGCAAGGCTTTTGTACTGGGGATGTATTTGATGACTACATCCACGATATGGCAATTACTCAACATTTTGCATCATTGAACAGACAAGCTATAGCTACAGACATACTTGCATCAATGGGGCTTGAGCTTACGAAAGATGTTTGTTTTGATACCATTCATAATTACATTGATGTTGAGCATATGATTTTAAGAAAAGGCGCAGTATCTTCACAGTTGGATGAAATTCTATTGATTCCTTTAAATATGAGGGATGGCTCTTTTATCTGCAAAGGCAAAGGAAATCCTGACTGGAACTATTCTGCTCCTCATGGTGCAGGCAGAAGAATGTCAAGATTTGAAGCTAAAGAAAAAATCTCCCTTGAAGAATACAAAAAAACAATGGAAGGAATTAAGAGTACCACGGTAAACGACAGCACTATAGATGAAGCCCCTCAGGCTTACAAAGATACCAGCCTCATTCTCAATCATATTAGGGATACTGTTGAGGTTATAAGCTGGTTAAAACCAGTGTATAACTTTAAAGGAGCTTAATAAACAACAGATTAAGTGAAAGTTAATAAGAAAAAACTAATACGGAAGGATATAACTATGGGGTTGCCAGATTATCTTGAAGTAGGAGATTCTTTTACTTTTGGAAATTTAAAACAGGGTAATTTAAATAAATTATCTCAAATAGAATGGTTAGTCCTTGATATTTCAGATAAAAACATATTGGTAATAAGTAAATACATAATATGTAAACGAAAGTACAAAAGTGAATACGTAAGTGCAACTTGGGAATACAGTGAGTTCCGTAAGTGGCTCAATTTTGAGTTCATGCAAAATTGTTTTTCTAAAGAAGAACGAACACAAATAGATTTATCTATTCTTCCGAATAATAACTTAATGCGGGAATCTCCTGATGACGACGCTCAAGACTATATTTTTCTTTTAAGTACTTATGAAGCTGAGCGTATCTTCTCAGATGACAAACAAAGAATTGCATTTCTCGACAACTCATTATCTGATACAAGAAATCCAAGCAAGCCCCTATCATGGTAAAGGAAGCTATGACGTTCATGCTGCAAGAGTATCCTGACTAGGTGAAATAAAAGAATATGGATCTCCTGTAAATTCGAGTCTAGGCGTTAGACCTGCCATGATGATTAGCTATTAACTTTTACTAACTTTTACATCATTAAAATTGTGGAATAAAAGTCTGTATAAAAATAAAGATAAAGCCAATCTTTTTTGAAATAGAGCATGATTTATGAGGTTGCTAAGTGAGAAATATTGATTATAAAGGTATTCAAAAATATACAAACACCTCAGAAAATGGAAATTCCAAATAAAGTTAAAGCAATAGCTCTTGAAAATAAGTGATACGGCATAGAATTTCTCTATATATGGAAAGGATTTAAGCTTTTTACAGAAATACAAAATCCTGATGATACAGCAAAATATATAGTTTATATTCCAAAGGTCATCATAAGTTGCGGTAATAAGACTCGTTTAGCCTCAGTAAATGAGGTATTAGACAATATAAAAGAATGGTTTGATGAGTCAATTCGTGCAGTTTGTACAAATAATTTAAATCTTGAAATATTAAATGCTCTTGAAAAAGAAGATAACCCTGAGGCTCTAACACAAAAGGGATTCATAAATTTAAGGCTAGGGAATGAAAGCGATGCATTAAATTATTTAAAAAAAGCAGCAAAACTAAATGAAACCTCAGCTCATCTTTTCCTTATACAAAATAAACTTCCCTTTTCATCAACTTACTTAGAAATCACTGAAGAAGAATTTAAGAGTATTTCGTCTATATTGTTAGATGTCATAAAAAACGAGACATTAAAGCTAAAAGAAAAAGCTTTGTCTATTGGGATGAAGTTTATTCATAAAGTAAGAGTAAATAAAAAAACACGTAAATGATTTTGATCCAAATTTCAGTCTAAAACTTCTTGATACGGAAATTTTCGCAGGATGTTTTAGCTACTATTGTGGAGGTAAAAGATCTTGCTTTTTTGAGTTACTAAAGATCATAAAAGCGTATTGCCAAAATAAAAGAGCGTTTCCTTATTATTTCTGGTTTTCAAGAAGTGATTCTTTTGAAGAATTAGAAGAATATAAAATTTTACATGATTTAGGTAAGGCTTACGATAACGGCATCAGTGGACTTATAAACAAAGATCATAAATTTGCCTGTGAACTTTATACAAAAGCTGTAATTTCATACATATCAAGAGATGATGCTGAATATACAAGTTTTGACTACATAATACTGGTAAATTCTCTTTCAGTATCTGTCTTTAAACACATGAATGATTATGGAATGCAACTTTCCTATAACAACTTATTAGATGTTACATATAAAATAGCAAACATTGTAATAAAAGAATGGCAAGAAAGTTGATAAAGATCTCTGTGATCGAGTAAATAGAACTCTAGACTCTTCTAATAATTCAAAGAGTGAGGTTTTAAAGAAAAAAGATCCTTTATCATTAAGTTGGGTAAAAGCAGGTGAGAAAAAGTTAAAGGAGAGATTTGAAAGTGATGGCAGTACTGAATTTTGGGTTTATCATTTGCAAGAGCTCTTTGATATTAAAAACGGGATTTTAATGCCTCTTATTGATTTTCCTAGCATGGAAAATTATACAGCCCCACCAAAATTAGAAGATAAGCTAAGTAAAAAGATATCGCACTTTGAAAAATATTATCTTGACGTAAATATAGACTATATGAGTAATTATTACAGTGATTCAGAGGAATTAGTAGCAGACAACTTCTTTAATGGTATGATGGTTACTCTCCCTACATATACATGTTTTACTAAAAACGCAGGGGGTCTTGAAGATAATACCGTTAGAGTCATGGTTCTCTCTGACAAAATGATAAAAGTAAAGTCAGATAAATATAGTGATCTCAACATATATGCCTTACCTAAGGGCAACACCTTGCTTTATCTTTTAGATCACAATACTGACGGGAAATTTCTGTTAATTTTCTTTCACATGTCAAAAGAAGACTGCCTTAAATACAGAAACGTAATGCTTGATCCTAAAGAGATTTCTGCGCTTTGTAATGAGTTTGATAATGACGTATTAAAAGCACCTTGTCCTAATACCTATAATCAAGAATGGAAAGATATTGAAAAACACAAGGATTTAAGCGGAAGCTATCTTGCTAATATTATTGATTACTTCGATCATTAGCAGTCTTTTCTTAAAAGCTACAATGAAAATGCAGTAAAGGATTAGAGGAGATATTTACAGTACTAAACACTTTTTAAAAGCTTAAAAGGACAATAATATTCTAAATATCAATAGGATCTCTTAATCAATTTGTTATATCTTTCATGAGATCCTACTGATTTTTAAAACGCTAGGCGTTAATCTTACCTACTAAAACATCACCAAACTCTGAGGTGGTCTTTAAAGTGGCATTTTCCATTAAAGCATGGAAATCTGAGGTTACAGTCTTATCGGTAATAGCCTCATCCATAGCTTTAATAATAAGATCGGCAGCCTCGTTCCAGCCTAAGTGACGTAA
>CALFLJ010000035.1 GCA_937880335.1 uncultured Succinatimonas sp. | reverse complement strand
CGCTTTGTTCTTAATGTAAGAAGATCTCATGCTCGTTTTAGCAATTATTTAAATAATATAAAAAACAGATTATTCTCCATAAATCACTATCATCCCTCCATAGGTTGTACCTCTGTAAGTCAAAAAATCATTTGGAAATATCCTCTTTTAGATGGAAGCCGTAAAAAGGCAAAACTTTTTTTACATACCTACTTTGACGAAAATATATATAACACATCAAGACACAGCCTAAAGCAGAAGATTAGTCTTGTACTTGATAATTTAAGGCAAGGAGAGATTTTAGATTCTCAAGAGCTTGAAATAAAAGAACTATATCTTTTAGACGATAAAAATGGTGGATTTCATCATAGCACTCGTATGCTTATTTCAGACTGTATTGATGATCCTATTAAGGCTTACTGTCTCTACTTTGAAAGAAATGAAATATGGGCTGCTTTTAAATTATTTCAAGATAGATTAGGTTCAAGTCGTATCCACGACGATGAAGATGAATCGTGTCTTGAAGGAAAAAGTTTTATCCAATTTATTTCATGTAGCATAGGTCAAATTTTCAGAAAAGCTTTGTTTACAACTAGACTAAAAAACTGGGGGTTACCATATAACTGCGATGATGTTGTGATAAAAATGCTTAATGCTATCGAAATCAACGTAAAAAATGACAAAACCAGTTTTTCTGAAAGCTCAAATAAAATAAAAGAAATATTAAATGATCTAAATATTCCCAATCCAAAAGAAAATTTTTCTTATGAAAATATAAAAAAGAAAACACAAGCTGCAGCTGCTGCAGAAAAAGCTGATGCTGAGGAAAATCTTAAAGAAGAGAAACTCTCAAGAGAAGAGTTTATTTTTAAAACTTTAAGTAATTAAAATAAAAAGGCTAAATCCTTAACAGGTTTTAGCCCTTACCTTAGAAAAATTAAAATTTTCTTTTAGTTTTGAAAGATTAAAATTATCCTGACTTATATAAAACGTGAAAAAATAAATAATCCCCACCTAGTTTTTGTTATTTTATATTGAATAATTTTTATTCAAATAAAAAAAATTTAAGTAAAAGCACTTAAATTAACCCGCCCCGCATTGGTATACCCTAATAGGTTTAAGGTCAAATTTTGCTCCTGTTTATTTAATGATAATAGGTAGTTAAAAATATTAGAAAATAATATATAAATGCGCAAATTATTTTAAATAGCATTTTGTATTATATAAGTTTTCTTATTTTTTATAAGAAAAC
>CALFLJ010000034.1 GCA_937880335.1 uncultured Succinatimonas sp. | reverse complement strand
GAACCGATATTATCCTCATTCCATCCTTCAATTTGAGCCTGACAAATAGCATCTCGCTCAGTTTGCGTTCCGTGTTTTACGCGATCAATTGACCATCTGTTTTCATTATTAGGTTGTAAATATTTACCTAAAGAGATACCAACACATTTTGAGTCGGAGATTTCACAATCTTCAATAAGCCAGCCTTTTGACCAGTGAGGTCCGACCATACCTTCTTGATAGGCAGTAGGAGGGGCCCATTGTGTGGCTGCTTTGTTGATACTAAAACCTTTTAAGTGAATGTAGTTTATCCCGGTAACACTTGGGTAGAAGCAGGTTCTACGTACGTTAATTTCCACATTTTCACAATTAGGATCAACACCATGAAAATTTGCATAAATTAATGTGCAATTGCCATCCTGCTTTGTAAACCATTTATATATGGAAAACTCTTGATCCCAGCTTTGCTTTGCAACTTGTGGATTTAAAACATCGTCCAAGGAGGTGACCTCATACATGGATTTGCCATTTAAGTAAACCTCACCTGTATGAGTATCCTTACCAAAGTACCAGTCACCAAATATTTCGGTAGTATAAGGGTTGTAATCACCAAAAACACCGTTAGCAATTTTACATACCCAGACATTACCTGAATAACGTTCCCAATTCTTTACAGCCTCAGCTCCTGTTATGATAGCTTTTCTGCTTTCAACTGAGCGATAGACGATAGGTTTATTAGAAAGACCTGCATTTTTAGGATTTACAGACTCTCTATAAACTCCTGGAAAAACCAAAACTTCATCACCAGCTTTTGCAAGGTTTGCCGCCTCATTTATAAATTTAAATGGGTGTTCTTTTGATCCGTCACCGGAACGTTTTACTTTAGCATCAACATAGTAAATCATTTTGCTGTTACCTCTTTAAGTTGTAACTATTTGTTAAGCTTCAGCCTTTTTTGCCTTTCTCTCTTCAAGATCTTTTATGATCTGAGGGTAAATCTTGTCGATATTAGTGAAGATCATGGCAATAATACCGATTGCAAAGCAGATAGAAGGAACACCTACGAAGAATAAAGTTTCAGCCTGTAATGTGTATGCTGACTGTACAGTTAAAGAACCATCATAGTCACCAAATGCCAAGCCCCAACCTACTACAGCAGTACCTAAACCAGTACCAACCTTCATACCAAAGGATGTTGCACTATTAGTTAAACCAGCTTGTCTTACACCAGTCTTCCATTCTCCATATTCAACAGCGTCAGCGATGATAGTGAATAAGCAGGCTGAAATTAAGCTTCCGCCAAAGCCTCTTATGATAGAGCCTAAGTATAAGTAGAAGATATGAGTGGTAGCCATTACAAGGAGTACAGAACCTAAAGCCATTAAGATCCAGCCTAAGATCATTACCTTCCACTTGCCATACTTAAAACTAAGCCTATAATCTTGCAAAGGTTATAGCAGAGGTTCATATCGCCGTAGTAAATAACGTCACCTAAAACGTCGCGGCAGTAGTAAACACCCATACTAAAGAAAATGCCTTGAGCTAAGTAATAGCAAACGAACATGATGCAGATGGTGTAGAAGTATCTGTTCTTGAACAATAACTTGAAGCCTTCAAGACCTGAAACCTCATCTTTTGGAGATGTGATAGCACCAACACGTTCTTTAACCTGTGTGAAAGTAACTAAGAAGCAGATAGTTGCTAATACAGCAAATACCACAGCTGTCATAGTCCATCCTAAGTGTTTTGTCATAGGAGGAACACAGTAAGAGAGAATAATGACTAAGAAAGCAGTCATTAAGAATCTGTAGGAGTTAGCAGAGATTCTTGATGGCTGATCATTGGTCATATAAGAAAGTAACGTGTTATATGACAGGTTACTTGCAGTGTAAGCTACTGCAGCTAAGAAAATATAAGTTACATAGGCATAAATTACCTTTCCATCAATACTTAAAAAGTCAGGCACTGAGAAAAGAAGAATTAAGCCTATTGCCATCATAGGGGTAGACCATAAAATCCAAGGTCTGGCACGACCAAATTTTGATTTAGTTTTATCTAAGATGTATCCAAAGCCTAAGTCAGTAAATCCGTCTAGAACACGGGTGATAAGCATTAGGGTACCAATTACAGCAGCGCTAATACCAACAGAGTCTGTATAGTAAAGAATTAAGAATGATGCTACTACAGACCAGACGAAGTTACATCCAACGTCTCCTAGGGCATAAGAAAGACGTTCCTTTAGTGGAACTGCGTATACATTTTTAGTCATAAATCCCTCATGAATGTTTTTATGTTAAACGTGGGCATATTTTTAAAGAATATGTCAAACGTGGGCATAAAGTTAAAAAAAACTTTATTAAAACTTAGCACTAATTTTGTAAAAAAAGAAAAAAAATGATTCGAGATTGTGATTTTTATCAAATTTTATGTTTTGTAAAAATCATTAAATTCTAATAAATAAAGCTTAAGTTTCAATTGGTTATGTTTATTTTTAACCTTAATATTTTTAATGTGTTTTACAAATGAATTTTGTCTTATATGGTAATTATTGAATTTAAAAAGACATTTTATAATGTATAAACATAAATAAATCAAATGGATAATAAATATTTATTATCAAAAAATTAAGATCTTCTTTGATAAAATACTTAGTCAAAAGTTTGCTCTAGCGCACATTATTCACTAGACTTTATTTTAAAGTTCCATATTTTAAAATATAGTGCAATATATAAAACCAAGGTTCAGATTTTGTGGAGCGTTACTGTTATGTCTAGTTTAGATAATTTAAAAGGTGTTGTTACTCCTGTTGTTACTCTTTTTAAGAATCAAGAGTTTGATAAGGAAGCAATGGGAGAACACATTGAATTTCTTATTGAAAATGGCGTCAATGGCATGCTTTTTTTAGGTACTGCAGGTGAAGTTACTCATATGAGTAAGAGCATGCGAGAGGAAGTTACTAAGTTCTGTATTGAAAAGGTAAATAAGCGTGTACCTGTGATCATCGGCATTAGTGCAAGATCTAAAGAGGACTGCGTCTACTACGGAAATTATGCCAAAAACTGTGGTGCAGATGCTTTGATTTTAGTAAATCCAAGCTATATTAAATACTCAGATGAAGGCCTTTATAATTTTTATAAAGATGTTGTAGATGCAGTTGATATGCCTACACTTATTTATAATTTCCCAACTTTGACAGGCCAGAGAATTCCTCCTTGTGTGGTTCTTAAATTAGCACAGGACTGCAAGAATATTATTGGCATTAAGGATACAACAGATAGTGCCTCCTCTACTCGTGAGTATATAAATGTAGTTAAATCTCAGGTTCCTTCATTTAAGGTTTTCTGTGGCTTTGATGAATACCTTCTTAACACTTTACATTTAGGTGGAGAGGGAGCAATTCCTGGAAGTTCTAACTTCAAACCTCAATACACAGTCGGTTTATATAAAGCATTTTTAAATGGTGACAGTACAGAGCAGAGCTCATTCCAAAAGAAGATTGGTGCTTTATGTGCTATTTACGCCATGCATCAGCCTTTCTTCCCGGCTATTAAATATGCAATGAAATGTACAGGACGTGACATTTCCTATGAAGCATTATGGCCATGTGCTGATTTAAGCTCTGATACTAAAGAGAAGATCAAAACCTTAGTTGAGAAGTTATAAAATTTATTTGAAATTATTTTTACAATTATGATTAACAATCCTATTTTATGTGGCTTTCATCCAGATCCAACCATTTGTACTACAGGTGATGATTTTTACCTAGCCACATCTACTTTTGAATATTTCCCAGGCGTAAGAATTTTCCATTCAAAGGATCTGAAAAACTGGGAGTTTGCCTGTAGTCCTCTTGACAGTGTAAATAAGCTTAACATGTTAGGCAATGATGACTCAGGTGGTATTTGGGCTCCAGCATTGTCTTACCATGATGGCACTTTTTTCCTTTTATATACAGATATTAAGGTTGTTAATGCTCCTTGGAAAAATGCTCGTAATTATCTTGTCACTGCAAAAAATATAGAAGGTCCATGGTCTGATCCTATACCTATGGATAATGGTGGTTTTGATCCATTCTTATACCATGAGGGAGATGATAAGTACTTCGTTTATCGTGTTTTTGGCCCAGGTCATCATAGTGATCCTCATAATCGTATTTATATTGAAAAATATGATCATGAGCAAAAGCGTATTGTTGGTGAGAGAAAGTGCATATATAAAGGTACAGAGTTTAAGTATACCGAAGGACCTCAGATCTTTAAAAAAGATGGCTACTATTATCTAATAACGGCAGAAGGTGGTACCGCTTATGAGCACAGAGTTACTGTAAGCAGGTCAAAAGATTTGTTTGGTCCTTATGAGGAC
>CALFLJ010000033.1 GCA_937880335.1 uncultured Succinatimonas sp. | reverse complement strand
TAAATAACAAGATAAAAGTCTTAAAAAGATTAGCTTATGGATATAGAGATTTTCATTAGGGCTATCCACAGATTCTCTGAAGAATCAATTTTTTAATGTTTTTATTAAAGCTCAATCCTTATTACTACTTAGATTGAGCTTTATTGCAATTGTAGCACTGTATGAAAGCCAGAGGAGGCTACAACGCAGGGAAATTAGAGGAAGATACAACTAAGGAAAATTATAAAAGATAAAACATCTAAAGCAAATGCAGTTATAGCTTAAAGCGCTCTTTTGCGCTAAGCTCTTTAATCTCTTCTGTAAAGTCAACTTTGCCGTATTTTAAGGTTTGTTTTAAAACGTCAATTCGCTCCTGAGCCTTTTGTTCACTCAATTCAAAAGAATACCAGTATTTTTCCTTACCAAATTGTCCAAAACGATAACCTAAACGCTTTAAATCACTTGAGATACTATAAGTATTACCGCGAATTATGATTTTATATGTTTTCTTTTGTGCATTATCTAAAAGATAACCAAAAGCCTCAGGCTTTATATATAAAAGCCATAATAAAGCAAGACAATCTACATAAGCTCTATGAGCCTCATAAAACCAGCCTAGTTTTAAATTTAAAAACTCAAGTTTTGAGCAGTTATATCCAAACTTCTCCCATGGAATTTCCTTTAAACTGCAAGCCCATGATAGATTAGATAATGAAGGAAATCTTTTATCAAAAAAAGGCCTGTCAAAACCCGCATTGTGCGCAACAATTAAAGGACGACCTGCTAAAAATGAGGCTACAGCGTCATCGTCAAGGCTTTGTCCTGCAACCATATCATCAGTGATATGTGTTATTTCTGTTATTCTTTCTGGTATATGGCACTTAGGATCCTCTAAGGCGTTATAAAATTTTTCTACTGTTAAGATTATTTTTCTATCAAGTGAAATCTTAACTTTTACAAGACCTAATTCAATTATCTTATCAAGATCGTGATTTAAACCGGTAGTCTCAGTATCTAAAAAAACAACTGTTGCAACTCTCTCCCCTGCCTCTTCCTCTTGTAGTCGTATTGGAAATCGACTATCAACTCCTTCAATAGTTAAAGGGATTTTTTGAAGTAAAAGATAATTCTCAGGATGCTGTCTTATATTATCAAAATATTCAACGGGGAAAATATCAGCCACAATTTTTCCTTAATTTATATGTTTTGTAATTTTTAAACAAAATTAAAAAAACATAAATATAAACTTATGTGAATAAAGTTTTATTTATATTCAAAAGGTTACTAAATCAGTATAGATGAATAATTCTACATTATCTTAAGAGCAAATTGGGTAAAATTAAGCTGGTTTTAATGATGTTTTAAAAATAAATAAATTCATGAAATCTTAAACAGATCTTATTTTAAATTAACAAAACAGATTGAAGTTAGCTTTAATTGCCTTTGAATTTTGAAATTAAGTTTATTATCTTAAGGAGATCTTTATCTCCTTAAGATAAGTATTTTATAAACTAGTATTTTCTTACAAGATGTAAACGGGATTTTGGTCTTACTGATAATGCATTACTATCCTCTTTAGAGGCTTTACCTAAAAGCACAACTGTCTGAGCATGTAGATTTTCTTTTTTTAAGTCTAAAAGCTCATCTAATTTATTCTGATTTACTCCCTCAAGAGGCGTAGAGTCTAAACCATAGGCTTTTGCTGCGTAAATAATGGTTGCAAGCGCAATATAACACTGCTTCTCATTCCAGACTTTAACATCTCCAATCTTATTATGCCCATCAACTCCATGCAGCATATGTTCATAACGAGCTTTTAGCACATCATCATTTTCATAACGGCCATCAACTTTTTCCTGTTGGCAAATATCCATAACGGATTTATCGTCTACAAAAGTCTTAGCAGCAATCACAATTGCACAAGAGCACTCATTAAAACGATCACGGTTAAAAGACTCAATGCCGTCAGCAATTTTATTTTTTGCCTCT
>CALFLJ010000032.1 GCA_937880335.1 uncultured Succinatimonas sp. | reverse complement strand
CACCCAGAAGCTCCTTATTCTGTGGTTAAAGCTGCAGATTATGTAGGCTCTACTTCTCAGATTTTAGCTTTTGCCAAAAACAGCAAAGAATCCGAATTTATTATCGCAACTGAGCGCAATATTTTCTACAAACTACAAAAAGCCTGTCCTGATAAAACTTTTATTGAGGCTCCTGTGGCAAGCCGTGATGGTTATTGCCTAAGTTGTGCAAATTGCCCTTGGATGGAGCTTAATACCATACAGAAGCTAATAGACTGCTTGGAAAACCCGCAAAAGCATCAAGTTTTGGTTGATGATACGATCAGAAATGGTGCATTAAAACCTTTACAGAGAATGTTGGATTTTTCAGCTGATCTAAAATCGGGAAAAATTAGATTAAACTAAGTGCTTATAAAAGCTAAAAATAAACGGTTTGATTTAGATCAGACCGTTTTTATTCTCCGCATATTTTGCAATATAACCAAAATAGCTTTGCTTTTTTTGCTTGACATGTTTTTTTAATAAGTAAATAATGCAGATAAACAAAGGCATTGTCTTACAAAGACTCACCTTTTTTAATTTCACGAACATAGAAATAAAAACTTCTGTGTACAACGATTAAAACACACCTCATATTTGATCGTAGCCTAAGATTTACTACATCTTTTAAGGCATATGGCTATCGTGAGCCGTTTCCCCACACCCCTTAGGGAAATATGTAAACATCCTCAATTACATTATATTTGATGTCTGATCCTAAAAAAGATTGGATCGCGGAGATATTATCATGACAGGAAGTCTGATCTTTTGTATTGCTCTGGCATATTTTGTTGTTGCCTATTTTGTTTATGGCGGTTTTCTTAAGCGCCTAATGTCCATTGATCCTAAGCGTCCAACCCCAGCTTACACTCAAATGGATGGAATCGATTACGTGCCAACTCCACGTATAGTATTGTTTGGTCACCATTTTGCCTCAATTGCAGGTCCAGGCCCAATTGTAGGACCGATTATGGCAGCATACTTTGGCTGGTTACCAGCTTTAATCTGGATTTTAGTTGGCTGTGTTTTTGTCGGTGCATTCCACGATTTTGCAGCTTTAGTTATTTCAATCCGTAATAAGGGACGTTCTATTTCCTTCGTTATGGAAAAGATGATGGGCTTATCAGGTTGTCAGTTATTCCTTTCATTTTGCCTGTTATGCTTAGTCTTAGTTGTTGCAATTTTTACCTTACTTATTGCTAGTTTATTTGCATCAACTCCTGCTGTAGCTACAGCCTCATTATTATTTATTACATTAGCTCCTATTTTTGCTTTTGTAACTTATAAGTTAGGCGTATCTTTACGTAATGCTTCATTCATTTTTGTTCCATTAGTATTTATAACTGTTTATGTAGGTGCTGTTTTACCATTAGATATAGGTGCATTATTTAATTTATCTGCAGACGGGGTTAAAACCTTATGGATTGCAGTTTTAGCTGTTTATATTTTTGCTGCATCTGTTTTACCTGTTCAGTGGTTATTACAGCCTCGTGATTACTTAAATTCATGGTTACTTTATGCCATGTTGCTTTTAGGTTTTGTTTCAATTTTAGCTTACAACCCTGATATTAAGATGGATGCCTTCAAAGGTTGGTCTGCAGTTACAGCTGACGGTAATATGACAGCTTTAATTCCTGCCTTATTCATCTTTATTGCCTGTGGTGCATGTTCAGGATTCCACGCATTAGTAGCCTCGGGTACAACCTCTAAGCAGTTAAAGAGTGAGGCTGATGCCCTTCCTGTAGGTTATGGCGCTATGCTTATTGAAGGTGTTTTAGGTGTTATGGCCTTAGTTGCTGTTATGGCTATGGCTCCTGCCGACTTTATAACCTTAGGTAAGAATCCAGCAGGTGCGTTTGCCGTAGGTATTTCATCATTTAGTGGCTCATTAGGCTTAGATGTAACCTACGCTAAGATCTTCATCTCTCTTGCTATTTCAGCATTTATGATGACATCTTTAGATACTGCAACCCGCTTAGGCCGTTTCTTATTGCAAGAACTATTTATGCCTCGTGCTAAAGAAGAAAACGAGAGTGCTAAGAAAGAGACTGCAAATATAAATCCTTTAAGAAAGTTTTTCATAAATAAATTTGTAGCATCAGTTACCATTGTTGCCTTATCTATGTTGATGGCTCTTTCAGGTGAGGCAGGATCATTGTGGCCAATCTTCGGTGCATCAAACCAGCTTATGGCAGCTCTTACTTTCTTGGTTATAACTCTATGGCTTTTAGCACGCGGAGCTAACTTTATTGTGGCTTTAATCCCAATGTTCTTTATGATGTTTATGAGCTTGTGGGGGGTTATACAGGTTGTAACTCAGCAGTGGGGAAATAATACAGTTTTAGTTGTAACAGGTATTCTCCTCACTATTATGTCTCTTATGATGGTGGCTTTAGGTATGTCAATTATCTATCACCGTTTTAAGGAGCATTACTTAGCTAAAAGAGTTGCTACATCAGCATAGTTTATTTTGTTCTGTCTAATTTTTAGGCCACACTTGATTTGTGGCCTTTTTTTATCTTTGAAAGGTAGAATGCAAATTTTATCCCGGCACGAGTTTTGATAGAATGAATAAAGAGGTGGCATATGACTGATACTATAAAACTTAAAGGTACTATATCCCTTGTAAATCATTCCTCAAAATCAGGATGCATTCAAGGTAAGGATGGAAAAATATATAGATTCTCCTTTGACGATGTAAAAGGGGATATGGCACCGGCTCTTGAGATGCCTGTTGAGTTTTATGCAAATTTAGATGATGCTTACAATATCAGCTTAAAGGTTGATGATAGTTTTTATGAGTCACAAACATTGTTTAATGAGCCTCAAGAGGTTGGACTGTGTGCTCACGGTATTCCTGACGGATATGAGCTCATTGCGTCAGCAAACAGACGTTTAAGCTTTGAGCACAGAAAAGAAAACTTTGCAAAATGGGGCCTTATAAACGAAGTTGCAAAATGTGGCGGAAATGTAGTTTTGGATTATAAGATAGAGAAACTTATAAAAAATTCCATAGGTTTTAGCTTATATTACTATAAAGTGACAGGTGTTCCTGCTGTTATTGGCAAACACGATCCAAAGGGAGATTTAAGCCTTTTGGATTTAAAAAACAGACTTGATTTGAAAAAAATTGAAAAACGCTATCAGTTCCATGAGAGCGTAAAAATTGGTAATAAGATTCTTAAAATATTAGGTTTTATACTGCTCGTTATTTTTGTAATAGGATTTTTTGTAAGTCCTTAACTTTTATTTTATAGGCAAATTTTGTTATTTTGTACACTTGTGTTATTATGTTAGCATATGCTAACTAAACAAGGTGTATATTATGATTGCTAAATTACTGCTCTTTGCCATTCTTGTACTTGTTTTTCTTATTACTTTCCTGGGACTAAGAAAAATTTTCAAAACTATTTTTATGGGGGGAGGATGTAATTGTAATGAAAGTGGCAGAGATAAAACAAAGTCTTGCTGTAAAGATAAGATAAAACATAAAGATTGAATTTCTAGGTCGTTTTTTATTTTTAATAGCTCCTTTCAATAGGACAGGCCTTGAAATATACTTGATAAGTCTTTATGTATCTTATTGTAAAAATTATTTAAGATAGGCCTGACAATGGATGAGAATACCACATATAACGTCGGTACATTGACCGAGGATACACTACGCAAACTTGAAGCTAGTGGTTTGCGCATGACAGTACAGCGCCGTCATATTATAGATATTTTGACTAATAGCTCCTGTACATCTCCTAAGGAACTATGGTATGAGGCAAGACAATATGTTCCTGATTTAGGTATTGCAACTGTCTACCGTTTAATAAATCGTTTAGAGCAGATTGGTGTTTTATCCAAAGCTCGTAATTTAGGAATGCAGCCTCGTGCTCCGCAAATTGGTACAGTGACAGATGGTCGTGGCCGTAATCTTTTACGTCCAAATGAAAGTTACGATATTACCGAACTTATTCGCCTAGGTATGATTTCAAAGGGCTTGCTTGGTAATAATAATAAAATTCAACTCACATTAGTGGGTGATAAGATTAATATATCTGTAATTAAGTAGAATAAGGAATGGGAATAAATAAAAACCAGGCTCCATCAGCAATTGACGCTGTTCCTGAGCCATTACCACCACGTACTGGAGTAATTGCAGAATCAGGTGAGAATTACCTTGAAACTATTTTAGTACTAAAAGAGCGCCGTGATGGCGGACTTGTAAGGGCGGTTGATGTTGCAAACGAGTTAAGCCTTTCTAAGGCATCGGTAAGTCGTGGATTAGGTCTTTTAAAAGAAAAACAGTTAATTCATATTGCAGAGACAGGAGATCTTGAGTTTACTCCCGAGGGGAGAAAACTTGCGGAAAACGTTTTTCACAATCATCAGGTTCTGACCTTGCTTTTCCAGGAAATTGCAAAAGTACCTCTAGATGTTGCAGAGCGCGACGCTTGTAGAATTGAACATGTGATTTCAGATGAAACTATGGCTGGAATTGAGACTTTTCTACGCGAAAGAAATTTCAATATATAAGCTTAGGTTAAAGTGGCCAAGTGCCAATATAAGCAAAATTTTACCTCCATAAATTAAGCCAGGTCTAATCCTGGCTTAATTTATTGGTGTGCTCAGCATGATCCTACTCTTTAGGGTGTAAGTTACGAAGATGCCTACTAATTGGAAATTTTAGTAAACCACAAGTAGGTCACGGTGACGTGATAGCTTAAAATGAGGCTTTTAAAACTTTAGATTTACGAACAGAAATCATCTTATGCAGTTATGAGAAGATGCCTGCCAAATAAGGTAAAGTCCAAAAATAACTGTAGAAGATCATCTAAGAAGATGCTGATCTGA
>CALFLJ010000031.1 GCA_937880335.1 uncultured Succinatimonas sp. | reverse complement strand
ATGTGCGGACCTCCTATGATGTCTAAGTCAGCTGTTGATATGCTTCATAGTTTAGGTGTTGAAGACGAGAATATCTTATTCGACAACTTTGGTGGCTAATAGCATAGTCTAATCATATTAAACCCGGCTTGAGGCCGGGTTTTTTGTTGTTTTTATACACAAGATCTTGCTATGGGGGGGGGCGTAAGATACAAAATAAGGTTAATAAAAGTCTAATAACATGCGTCCTTGACTGTAGAAACTACTTTAAGGGAGCTATTTTAAGAGAATTGTCTTAGCGAATAGGTGGAATTGAAAGACGCAGAATACGTCAGCTACTGTGGAAATAGTGGAAGAAAGGCTGTAAGAATCAAGCGAAATCAAAAGCAGAATCCTATAGTCTTGAACTTGAAGGTAAAAGCTAAAAGCGGTCCTGTAACCTTGTATTGCTTGCAAAAAGATCTGTAGGACAAGTGGCATATACGGTTTGTGAGATAACTATCATCTAACTTGAAAGTTGATTAAGATGCTCTAAAGTAGAGATTGCTGTTTTGTGGTTTGATCACGGTAAAAAGAAGCATTTAGTGAGTATGTTAGTCAAAATCTTTAATCATAGTTTAATTTTAAGACAATATTTTAAATATCTTAATATGAGATGAGACATAAAGTCGAAATCATTAAATCTAATTTTATTGATTGGAAAGGGATTTGACTGTTTTGTACTTGGTCTTGGGGGATTCATTGCTAAGATTTATAACAGGAAATTAGAAAAACGCTTGTGTATAAATTTTAAAAAATAATTTTAAAATATTGTGTAACAGAGTAAGTAGTATGTTGTAAGACAATTTTACTTTAATTATTTCTTTATTTTTTAAACTTTAAAAGATATTTTATTGATTTTTAAAATTATATTTTTGTATAACAATAAATTTACTAAGAGTATACTAAGCGCACTGAGAGTAAATTATTTAATTGTAAAATGAAAACGGTTTTTTCCCATAACTATATAAATGCTACAGTGACATTGCTATTTTCAGAAGCTGTTGTAGCAGCCCCGATGTGGGAATTGGGGGAGCTTAACTATCAAAGTGGGGAGAGTGAGGTCTCGGCTTTTATAAATACCGAGGCTAATACTCAACTACAGTCGGTGATGTGCACAAAAAATCTACGTTATGATCATCGTTTTACTTTATTGCTCCCATCACAGGTCAACGCAAATTTAGTAATTGAAGCACATCTAAACTCAGACTCAATGATAACAGATGCATTTGGTGAGGTCTCAGGAAATTCAATAGATTTTCAAATTGACGAGGCTCTAATTAGTGAACTACCAGATACATCCCAACTGGTTTTTCATTTTGATAAAAATGATGCTACTTATCTTGGTATCCCTGAGGTTTTAGAGATCCCAATGACTGCAGCAGATCTTAGCATACGAAAGGCTGCCTCTGAATGTACCGCACTAGCTTTAAATAGTGGTTATAGTTGTAACAAGCGCTTGATCTCTTCTATTTTATGGCCTCGTAATGGGTTTGATAGAGATTTTGATGAAGATATAGATAAATTATGTACTACAGTTTCAAAAGCTGGCGCTAGGAGATTTAATTTAAGTTCTGGTTGTAAATTTGCTTTAGATCGTTTTTATAAACAAGAAGGAACAGGTCCTCTTTCATTTTTAAATGATTTATTTAACAAAGAAAACTCTTTGTATAATCAATATGCAACAGCGTGGAATGAGGCTGTTGATTTAGCTCCTGTATCAACCTCAAGAAGTTCTGTTTATGCTGACGGAAGGGAATGGTACATTCTTCTTTACTCCTTAGTTTCAGGAAAGCACATAAGTAGCTTTACTAATTCTTATTACGAAATTAAGAACCTACGAGCTGATCCTACTACGTTAATATACGATTACGACAATCGTTATGAAATGGAAACTTTAAAATATAGTTCTGTTTTATTTAGGCGTATACAAAGTTCAATTCAGGCATGTGAAGCTTTTACAAAAGCATTGAAACTATGGAACGAATTTTATAGAGAATTGCAGGTTGTTTTACCAAACCTAAATCAAGCGCAAGCTTTACGTCCTGTAATATATCGGACAATGCTTATGCGTATCTGGCGTTTAGCTGGAAACCCTCGAGGAATAAAACTTGACCCTAAAAAAATTTTTGTTCAAGGAATAAATGGTAAAACATCTTCCGATGATTATCTGGAGGGAAAATGTTCATTCTTTGATGGGGCAAATGGGGAAGAGTTTTTCTTTGCTACGGAAGGATGTCTTAAAGGCATTTATAGTGCGTTTAAAAGCGAAGGTTTAAAACGTGAGGAATTTGAGGAGGTAGAAAAGGCTTGGGACGCATTTGCTCAAGCTTGGAACAAATCAATATTCTTCACAGATAGTATAGATGATGCTGTTGGTGAAAACATTCGTTCAAATCTTGGATTGGCAATGATTTCTTCATTTAGATCATATGGTTTTGGTGATTACTTTTTAATGCGACAGTGTTTTTCTTCTGAGGATTCTGATATTTGCGATTATGAGGCAAATAAATACTATGATGTTTATGTGCAGGAATTGCAAAATAGATTAGATTCCATCTCAGAGGTATCTGTTGAGGATGCAAAGCTTTTGAATGATTTAAATGATCTCTGGAAAAACTATTATTTAAAACTAAGTGATTATCTTAATATGCTCTGTCAAAAAGGTAAATTATCCCCATGGCGTGTAGGTTTTGTAAAAGGGACTGTTATAGTTGCCCAAACTAATGCGCTATTAAGTTTTATATACGACAGAGAGGAGCTTCCTGACACATCAATTTACATTGATGAATTTTGATAAAACATAGTTTTTGAAAAACTAAAATATAAACTTTATAAAGTTAATACTGCTTTTAGATTTAAGGCAGTATTAGATTTTACCTGCCTTAATGTAATGCTCAATACTGTTATAACTCTAAGTTATCAACTAATTTTAGATAAAAGTTACTAAATTAGGATCTAAGGCTTGATAGAGAGCCTCTGAGAGCTTTTCCTTCTTTTCGTTATCTAGAGCAAAACCGTCAAGATCTGTTACTGCAAAAAAGTCATCGGCTCGTTCACCTGTTGTAGTAATACGGGCTGCACTTATAAGACAATTACAATTTCCTAAAGTAATTGCAATTTTAGCTAAAAGGCCTGGGCAATCTAAGGTTGAAATTTCAACAAATGTATGTTTTGACCCTTCATTTTCTAGGAATTTTACTTTTGTTTGAACTGAGAAAATATTACACGAGACCTTGGGTAAAGAGTTTATTTGAGTATTGTCATTAAGCCCTAGCAGAATACTCTTTCTTAAGTTGCTAAGACGTTCATTGTCTACAAGTTGTCCTTTTTGATTCTGGAATTTTATAGTACATAAAATATGGCTATTATGGGTTAAAAAAATCTGAGCACTTAATACATTTAATCTTTTCATAGCCATGGCGTATACGACTTTACCGAAGAAATCAGGTGAGTTGCTTCTGTAAAAAATAAAAAGTTCTGTTCCTATGTTAGGAATTTGAGCAAAAAGTATTAGTGGTTTGTCAGCTTGATTAAATCTTAAAATATTTCTGGAATGCCAAACTATCTCGTCTGGTCGATAGTGAATAAAGTAAGAGGACGGAAATTGAGAAAAATAACGATCTAAATCATTTAGCTTTATGTCTTTTGCAATTTCTCTTACTGAGCGCTGTGTGTTTTGAACTTGTATTTTTTGTTGTTGGCCTAAATCAGCCTCACTTTGATTTAATGCCTGTCTTGTAGCGTGATAAAGTTGGCGGAAAATATTTTCCTTCCAAGAGTTCCATTCCCGATCATTTGTGGCACATATATCAGATACTGTAAGACAGTAAAGCATATTTAAATGTTCTTCATCCTTACATGTTCTTGCAAATGCTGCAATCACATCTGGATCTGTAATATCGCGTCTTGTAGCTGTGGTTGAGAATAGAAGATGAGACTTTATAACCCATGATACTATAAGAGATTCATAAGCACTAAAACCATGTAATTGACAGAAATTTTGAACCTCTCTTCCTCCTAAAAGAGCGTGGTGTCCACCACAGCCTTTTGATATATCGTGTAATAGTCCTGCAATATTTAAAAGGTCTGGATTTTCTAATCTTCTGTAAACAGTTTTGAAAAGATTAAAGTTAGGATCTGTTGATTCTAAAAATATAGGGAAATTCTTAATTACTCGAATAGAATGTTCATCTACGGAGAACAGGTGGAACATATCAAATTGCATTAAGCCTTCGATTCTTTCCCACTGTGGCATATATGAAGATAAAATTCTCAACTCGTGCATTAAGGGCAGAGCTTTCAATAGTGCACTTTTGCTTAAAATAATTTGTTTGAATATCTTCCGACATTGAGGTAGTTCAATTAAATAATGTTTGAGATTACGTCTTGCCTCGCGTAAAGCTCGAACGCAGTTGACGTGCAAATTTTCAATTTCACTTCGCTCTGAAATTGTTTTAAATAGTTCTAATAGCTTTTGAGGGTCATTTTTAAATAGTTCGTTATCAATAACATCAATTAAATTGCCTCTTTTTACAAAATAGCTATTTAGAAAAACCGGCTCTGTAAAGCATTCGCCTATGTAGCCGTCTATCATAAATTCGGCTTGCTGTAGCGCAATGTTGTTAAGCTCACGGACACGTCTTAAAATTCTAAATAAAGAGCGCATCATTGTTTCAACAGGTCCGTTGCCATCTTGCCCATAACCTAATAATGAAGCTATGCTCTTTTGAACATCTAAGGTTAAACGATTTGGGTTTTTGGTTGAAACATTTATGTGCATGGCATAACGTATGTTAAAGAGGAAATTACGGCATGCTAAAAATTCTTCAACCTCAGGCGTGGTCAAAAGCCCACAAGCTACCATCTGTTTTAAACTACGAGCTTTAAAATGCAGTATTGCTAACCATGAAATGAGCTGCATATCACGCAGGCCGCCTGGATTATTTTTTATATCAGGTTCAATTGAATAAACAGTATCTCGATATTGATGGTAACGCTCATTTTGTTCTGATACTTTTGCTTTTAAAAATTTAAGTCCTACCCAAAAATTATCTGAATAAACAGAATCTAAAAGATTTGTGTAAACGTCTTTATGTCCGCAAATAAAGTGTGTTTCAAGTAAGTTTGTGATAATGGTTATATCTTCGCGAGCTGAAATTACAGTAGCATTTATGGAGCGTACAGATACACCAAGATCTAGTTTAAGATCCCAAAGATAAGAAATCATCCTTTCTATATCAGCTGCAGCATCCTTGGGAATAGGCTCAATTTTTGAGGCAATCAGTAAATCAACATCTGAACTTAAAAATTGTTCCTTACGACCATATCCTCCTACAGCAATTGCACAAAGATAAGGGTATTTATTAAGCTCAAATTTATTAAAAACTACGCTTAAAATTTTATCGAGGGTGTCGCTATATGATATGAGCAAATCATTTACATCAACGTTATGTAAAAAAGCTTGTTTTAAAGAATCTTTAATTCTTTCTATAAGCTTACGCCCCTGTTTTACGTCTTGAAGTTCATCATCTCTAAAAGACAGATCAAGATCATCGTTCACCTTATGAGACGTACGAGGTACGGTAATAAGCTCATACATAAGTATGCCCTCGATAATATTTATTTAGTGGAGATAAACACGGGGAAAAGTTTCATCACTTCTTAAAGTTAAAACCTCAACTCCATCTTTTACTACTAAAAGAGTGTGCTCATATTGAGCTGATGGCTGTTTATCAGCTGTTGTTACAGTCCACCCATCTTTTCTTGATGTTTTGCATTTCCAAGTTCCACAATTAATCATAGGCTCAATGGTAAAACACATACCTTCTTCTAAAATTAAGTTGTAGTTGTTTTTGTAATGTAAAACCTGAGGATCTTCGTGAAAGCCTGCCCCAATACCATGACCGCAATAGTCACGTACAATTGAAAATTTATATTTGTCCGCAACTTTTTGGATAGCATTACCAATATCTGCTAGGTTACTTCCAGGTTTTACTGTTTTTATTGCCTCATACATAGATTGCTGTGCACAATCACATAACATCTTGCACCGAGGAGAAACCTTTCCCACAAAATACATGCGAGAGCTATCTCCGTGATAAAGATCTTTTCTTACAGTTACATCTATATTGACAATATCTCCCTCACGTAGTTTGGTATGCTCATTTGGAATACCATGGCAGACTACTTCATTAATACTAATACATGTAGCGCGAGGATAGCCTTGGTAGCCTAAATCAGCAGACTGAGCACCTAACTCTTTTTCCATATATTCAAGCATGCGATCATCAAGCTCAAGAGTTGAAACGCCTGGCTTTACAAATGGTTCAATAAATTCAAGAACTTGCGCAGTTAATTTACCAACTATGCGCATTTTTTCAATTTCACTTTGTGATTTTAATGAGATTTCCATAATTAAAAATATCCTTTGTTTTCTTTTAATTTATTATATAGATTTTAATAAGTATTAAGTGTTTTTTTTATGTTTGGCGTTTTTCTTTAGATATTTTCTTAAAACTTACGTCAAAGCGAGCTTATTCCGTGATAAAATACATCGACTTTGTGTGTCTTTGAAAAATTTGACTACAAAGTCACTATTTAAACAATCAACTATTTTTTTTTATTTGTTAAGAAAACACACACTGTCTTTCAAAGTGCTGTCTCTGGGTGCCGTTTTTGGTGGAGCTGTACGGGCAGTGGAGGCTTAACCCTAAAGAGGAATTTATAAATGTCAAGCATTACTATGCGTCAGATGTTACAGGCAGGCGTTCACTTCGGTCACCAGACTCGTTACTGGAATCCTAAAATGAAGCAGTACATCTTTGGTGCCCGCAACGGTATTCATATTATTAATCTTGAAAAAACCGTTGAGAACTTTGACGCTGCTTTAAACTTCTTAAGTAGCACTGTCGCTCACAAGGGAAAGATTTTGTTCGTTGGTACTAAGCGTGCTGCATGTGACAAGATCGGCCCTGCTGCCGTAGCTTGTGGTCAGTATTATGTTGATCATCGCTGGTTAGGTGGCATGCTGACCAACTGGAAGACCGTTCGTCAGTCCATCAAGCGTTTAAAGGAACTTGAGACTCAGTCTCAGGATGGCACTTTTGAGAAACTGACCAAGAAAGAAGCCTTATTACGTACCCGTGAGCTTGAAAAACTCAACCGCTCTTTAGGTGGTATTAAGGATATGGGCGGTTTACCTGACGCTTTATTCGTTATTGACGCTGAAGTTGAGCATTTGGCTATTAAAGAAGCTAACAACCTAGGTATTCCGGTTGTAGCTGTAGTTGATACCAACTCTGATCCTGATGGTGTTAACTATGTAATCCCTGGCAACGACGACGCTATCCGTGCCGTTGACCTCTACTTAGCTGGTGTAAAAGAGACCATCAATGCTGCCCGTGAGACCTTAGTTCGCGATGAGACTGAAGCTCGTGAGCAGGCTGAGGCTGGCCGTGTTGAGGAGAGTGCCGAGACTGCAGAGCAGCCTAAGGCCGAATAATTTGCGTAAATTTGCGGATTAGTCCGTAGATTTGCTTAGAAAGTATCTAAGTATAAATCTTTTGCAAAAGGCCGGTTATCCGGCCTTTTTGAAATTTGTAATTTAAAGAGGAATTAACAAATGGCAAACGTAACTGCCGCTATGGTTAAAGAGCTGCGCGACGCAACTGGCGCTGGCATGATGGACTGCAAAAAGGCTTTAGTAGCTGCTAATGGTGACATGGATGCTGCTATTGATGCAATGCGTAAGAGTGGAGCTGTTAAGGCAGCAAAGAAAGCTGGTCGTACTGCTGCTGAAGGTTTGATCGCTGTAGCTCAGAACGGTAATAAGGTTGCTTTAGTAGAGGTTAACTCCGAGACTGACTTTGCAGCTAAGAATGCTGAATTTGTTGAGTTTGCTAAAAAAGCAGCTGATGTTGCCTTAGCTAACAATATCTCTGATATCGAGGCTCTTAAGGCTTGCACCGTTGATGGTTCAACCTTAGCAGATGCCTTAACTGCATTAGTAGCTAAGATTGGCGAGAACTTACAGTTACGTCGCTGCGCTTTAGTTGACGGTAAGGATGATGAGACTGTTGGCGTTTACCTCCACTCTAACAACCGCATTGGTGTTGTAGTTGTTCTTAAGGGTGGTGATGTTGATACTGCTAAACACTGCGCTATGCATGTTTGTGCCTCTAAGCCTCAGTTTGTAAAACCTGAGGATGTAGCAGCTGAAGTTGTAGAGCATGAGCGTAATTTACAGATTGAGATTGCTATGAAGTCTGGCAAGCCTCAGAACATCGCTGAGAAAATGGTTGAAGGCCGTATGAAGAAGTTCACCGGCGAAATCTCTTTAACAGGTCAGCCTTTTGTTATGAACCCTGAGGTTTCTGTAGGTCAGATGCTCAAGGAGAAGGGTGCTGAGGCTGTTTCCTTTGTTCGCTTAGAAGTAGGCGAAGGTATCGAGAAGAAGACTCAGGACTTTGCTGCTGAAGTTCAAGCTCAGATGGCAGCCGCTGCAAAATAACGGACGGTCGGCAAATGAGTGATACTAATAAACCACGTCGTATCCTACTTAAAATCTCAGGAGAGGCTTTAAGTGGGGATTCAGGTTATGGTATTGATCCTAAGGTCTTGTCTGAAACAGCATCTGCAATTCGTGAAGTTCAAAAGCAAGGGGTGCAGACTGTTTTAGTTATCGGAGGGGGAAATATCTTCCGTGGAGCAGCTTTACAAAAGGCAGGCTTTGACCGTGTAGCCGGGGATCAAATGGGCATGCTTGCAACCGTTATGAATGGTTTGGCAATGCGTGAGGAACTTAAGCGCCAAGGTGGAAAGTGTGAACTTATGAGTGCCTACGGCATTCCTTCAATTTCTACTCAGTACTCTGCAACACAGGGTCGCGAGCTTTTAAATCAAGGTTATAGCTTGATTGTATCTGGCGGTACTGGCGCGCCATTTTTTACCACTGATACAGCAGCTGTCTTAAGAGCAATTGAGCTACAGTGCTCTGAGGTACTTAAGGCAACTAAAGTTGATGGTATTTACTCAGCCGATCCTCTTAAGGATGCTAATGCTGTATTTTTTGAGCACTTAACTTATAAGGAAGTAATTCAAAAAGACCTTAAAGTTATGGATCTTACAGCATTTGCATTAGCTTCTGAGCATCATATGCCGATTCGCGTATTTTCTATGGTTAAATCTGGCGCCTTTATGACTGCTGCATGTGGTGGAAATGAAGGAACAGTTGTAACCGATTAGGCGGTAATAAAACCGTTACTCTTTTGAGTAGCGGTTTTTAGGTTTTTAAATGCCGCATTGCGGCTTAGGACTTTGAAATGATAAACGATATCAAACAAGATGCGGAAAATCGCATGAATAAGGCCTTGTCTTCTTTAGATAATCGTCTTGCAAAAATCCGTACAGGTCGTGCCCAACCTGGTTTACTTGATCCTATTATGGTTGAGTACTACGGATCTATGACTCCTTTGCGTCAGGTTGCCTCAATCACTGTTGAGGACGCCCGCACCTTAAAGCTTAGTGTTTTTGATCGTAATGCTATCAAAGATGTTGAGCGTGCTATTCAGAAATCTGATTTAGGTTTAAACCCTGTTGTAGCTGGTACCGAAATTCGTGTCCCGTTACCGCCTTTAACTGAAGAGCGCCGTAAAGACTTAGTTAAGATTGTTAAGGGTGAGGTCGAGCAGACTAAGGTCGAAATTCGCAATATTCGTCGCGATGCCAACCAGGCTTTAAAAGATCTTGAGAAGAGTAAGGAGATCTCTGAGGACGACGAGCGTCGTGCCGAGGAGCAGATCCAGAAGATGACCGATGCTAACGTTAAAAAGACTGAAGAAGTCTTATCGGCCAAGCAAAAAGAGCTCATGGAAATCTAATTTTCTGTGATGTTACCTAATAATCAGGCGGGATCCAATCTGGTTCCCCGCCATTTAGCAGTTATCATGGATGGCAATGGGCGTTGGGCTCAAAAGCGAGGTTTAAATCGCGTAAAGGGTCATCAACAGGGCGCTGAAGCTGTTCGTCAAATTATAAAAAATGCCGCCAGAAGCGGGATTGAAATCTTAACCCTATTTGCATTCTCCTCTGAAAATTGGAAACGTCCAAGCTTTGAAGTCTCGGCGCTTATGACCTTATTTGCTAAGGTTCTAAAAAGTGAACGACAAAATTTAGTTGATGCACAGGTTAAAACTAAAATAATAGGTGATGTGAGTAGGTTCTCTTTTGCACTTCAAAAAGAAATTGCCATACTTGAAGATGCAACATCTCACGGCACTAGAATGCAGCTTAATATTGCTGCAAATTACGGTGGTCGTTGGGATATATTAAATGCTACTCGCAAAATTCATGAAGATCTCTGTTTAGGAAAAATACAGGAACAGGAGCTGTCTGAGGACCTATTTAAGTCTTATCTTGCAGTGCCTTATGATGTTGATTTACTAATTAGAACCGGTGGTGAGCATCGGATTAGTAATTTTCTTATGTATCAATCCTCCTATAGTGAATTTTATATAAGTGATACGCTTTGGCCTGACTTTGATTTAAATGAGTTAAATAAAGCTATATCCTTTTTTAGAAGTCGTCAGCGTCGTTTTGGTATGACAGGTGATCAAGTAAAAAATAAGGAAGTTTCATGTTAACTAGAATTATTACTGCAATTGTTCTAATTGCTGCAGTTTTAGCTTGGCTATTCTTAGCAGATTATGCGATCTTTACTATAGGTGCACTTTTTATTTACATGGTTGGGGCTTATGAGATGGGGCCATTACTTGGCTACAAAAAACGTTATATTTTTGTTTTGCTAGCGGTTATAGCCTCAACTTTATTATTTGCTTTTGCAAATCCTGGACTTTATATAGAGCAGGATATTCCACCCTTGGTAAAATATGTAATTGCCTCAGGGCTTTTGGTATGGATTACCTCTATACCGCTTCTTATAAAATACCCTCAAGATACAGCATGGCATAAAAACTTATTTATAAACTCTATTTTAGGAATTTTGATGCTGTTGCCTTTTTTGGCAAGTCTTTTAGTTTTAAGAGCACATCAATTTCAGGAAAACAGCAATATAGGTGCATATTTGGTCTTATCTGTCATGGCTCTAGTTTGGTGCGCTGACAGTGGTGCTTATTTTACTGGACGTTTAATGGGAAAAACACCAATGTTACCACGTGTTAGTCCAAAGAAAACAATGGAAGGATTAGCCGGTGGACTTGTGACCGCCCTCATCGCCTTAGTAATTTTTGTGCATTACAATCTATTTGGGGATTTAGGAAACAATTTAATTGCATTGTTAATCGCAGGTCCTATAGCTATTGTGTTCTCTGTAGTAGGAGATCTTGTTGAGAGTATGCTAAAACGTTTAGTTGGTATAAAAGACTCTGGCAGGATTTTTCCAGGACATGGTGGTATGTTGGATCGCATTGATTCACAATTAGCAGCTTTACCACTGTTTCTTACTGTGATAATGGCTTTAAACGGAGATTTGTTTTAAATGCGCAAGGTAACGTTGCTCGGTGCTACCGGTTCAATTGGTAGTTCAACTTTAGAAGTTTTACGTAATAATAAAGAAAGCTTTTCTTTACATGCAGCTGTTGCTGCGGTAAATGTTGAGAAGATGGTAAATATTGTTCGTGAATTTCACCCAGAGCGCGTTGCTATGGCAAAGGACAGTGCAGCCCAGATACTTAAGCAACGCTTACGTGATGAAAATCTTTATGCTGAGGTTTTATCAGGTGAGGAGGGTATTTGTGACATAGCCTCTGATGGAGAAGCTCCCATTACAGTTGCTGCAATTGTTGGTGCAGCTGGATTAAAGCCAACTTTAGCTGCAGTTAAGTCGGGAGGGATAATTGCCCTGGCAAATAAAGAAGCTCTTGTTATGTCTGGGGATTTATTCTTTGATCAGGTTGAAAAATACCATGCTAAAGTTCTTCCTGTAGATAGTGAGCATAGTGCAATTTTTCAGTGTCTGCCTTTTGATATCCAAACTAATTTAGGTCATTGTGACTTAAAAAAATATGGCGTACATAAGATCCTTTTAACAGGTTCTGGTGGTCCTTTTAGAAATTATAGTCTTGATGATTTGCAAAATGTAACAGTAAAAGAGGCTATTTCACATCCAAATTGGTCTATGGGACCTAAGATTTCTGTTGATTCTGCAACCATGATGAATAAAGGACTTGAGTTTATCGAGGCTCGATATTTATTTAATGCAGGACAGGAAGATATTGAAGTCCTAATTCATCCTCAATCAGTAGTCCACTCGATGGTATCGTATTGTGATGGAGCCGTTTTAGCACAGCTAGGTACTCCTGATATGAAAACTCCAATTGCAGTTGCATTAGGATTTCCAGAGCGTATTGAGGCGGGAACTTCTGCTTTAGATTTTTTACGTTTAGGAGAGCTTTCTTTTAAAGCACCTGATTTTGAGCGTTATCCGTGCTTAAAACTTGCGATAGAAGCTTGTAGATGTGGCCAAGGCGCTACCACAATTTTGAATGCAGCAAATGAAGTTGCTGTTGGAAATTTTTTAAATTCTAAAATTAGCTTTGTAAAGATATCTAAGGTTGTTTTAGAAACATTAAATATTTTAGGAAGTCCTGAGGTTTCAAGCTTAGATGAGATTTTATCGTTGGATGAGCTTGCAAGAAAAAAAGCGCGTGAAATTATTACGGAGATATAATGTTTAACGCTTTGTGGAATTTACTATTCTTTGCTTTGGCTTTAGGAATTCTTATAACCATCCACGAATGGGGGCATTTTATTGTAGCCCGTATGATGGGAATTAGGGTCCTAAGGTTTTCAATCGGCTTTGGCCCTGTTATTTTTAAAAAGCAAGGTAAAAATGGTTGTGAGTATGCTTTATCCTTAATACCACTAGGCGGCTACGTAAAAATGCAGGGTGAACAGGATAAAGATAGTATGTCCTGTGCTAAGGATTCTTTCGCCTCAAAAAAACTTTATCAAAGAGCATGTGTAATCGCAGCAGGTCCTTTCTTTAATATCGTTTTAGCTATATTTCTCTATGCAGGGTTAAATATGCATGGAGTTACTACTATTCAACCTGTAGTAGGAGATGTTATCCCTCATTCTGAGGCGGAAAAACAGGGATTTAAGGTCTATGATCGTGTCTTTAAAATCCAAGGAAAGGATGTAAATTCCTGGTCTGATGTTATGGTCGAATTATTACCATATATAGGTAGTAATGATAACCTAAAATTAGAAGTTGCCGGAAATTTTGGCAAAGATGAGCTACGCACTCTTAGGTTAAACACTAAGAATATGTCTGTTGATCGTAACGATAACCCCCTTTTAAGTTTAGGTTTAAGACCTTGCACAGGAAAGATAGACTCTTCTTTGGGAATTGTTTTAGATAACTCTCCTGCGCAGCGAGCAGGCTTGGTTGTAGGCGATGACATTGTTGAGATAAACGGTATTAAAACCAGTTCTTGGTATCGTATAGCCGATACAATTGCAAAATCTAATGCGAAGGAGCTAAATCTTCTAGTTAAACGAGATGGTAAAATTTACACTACAAAGGTTATACCTGAATTTAAATATAATGAAAGATTAAAAAAATCAGTACCTGTTATTGGTATAGGAGTAAACTATACCCCCTTACCAGAGCTTTCTAAGACTGTAAGTTATGGTTTTTTTGAAGCCATAAACAAGGGGATTGATGATACCGTAATGATGAGCAAAATTGTCGTTACGGCTATAACAAAGCTTTTATCAGGTGCAATTTCATCTGATAATATTTCAGGACCTATAGCGATAGCAAAAGGAGCAGGAGAAAGTGCAAGTTACGGCTTAGCTTTCTTTATAAGTTTTTTAGCTGCTATTAGTGTAAACTTAGGTATCTTAAATCTTTTGCCTATACCGGTATTAGATGGTGGACAATTAATGTTTTTAGCTTATGAGGCTATAGCACGCAGAAAACCTAGCATAAAGGTGCAGTCTGTTTTAACTTCCGTAGGCTTTGCCATATTGCTTACGTTGATGTTATTTGCAGTTTTTAATGATTTAAAAGGTTTATAAAACGGATTTTGTTGAGACTTCAAAATGAAAAATCTAAATAAACAAAAAAGAATTCCTAAATCTCTGATGGCACTGGGCACAATTGCTTTAAGCCTTGGATGTATTCTGAGTACACCGTCTTATGCTGCAAATAATGACGTAGTTTCTGGTATTCAAATTCGCGGATTAAACCGTGTTGCAAAAGGAGCTGTTTTATTGGCATTACCAATTCGTCAAGGTGATGTTTTAACGGCTGAAAAATCTGCTTTAGCATTAAAGCAACTGTATGCAACAGGAGATTTTGAAGATGTAAGTCTCTTTATGGATAACGACACTCTAGTTGTCGATGTTAAAGAGCGCCCAACCATAGGTGAGGTTAGTTTTTCAGGAAATGATCAAATGCCTGAAGAAAATCTGCGCAAAGTAATTGAAGATCAGGGCCTGCGTTCAGGTGAACCTTTAAATTTAGAAAGACTGAATTTAGTTAAGCAAAGTCTTGAGGATTTTTATCATAGCGCAGGTATGTACCAAGCTAAGGTAAACGCAGTGGTTACTGATTTACCAAGAAACCGCGCTAATATTAAATTAGAGTTTGTTGAAGGTGTTGCAGCCGAAATTAAACAGATAAACATTGTTGGTAATAAGGCCTTTGATGAGGACGTACTTTTGGCTCAGATGGAATTGCGAGATGACGTTCCTTGGTGGAATTTCATGGCCAACCAAAAATATGATACCAATAAGTTTAGGGCCGATCTTGAGTCTTTACGCTCATACTATATGGACAGAGGCTATGTTAATTTCAAGGTTGAGCAAACCTCTGTTGAAATGACTCCTGACCGTAAAGGAATTTACCTTACTATTGTTATCAATGAGGGTGAACAATATAAAGTAAGAAATACTGAAATACGCGGTGATACTTTAAAGTACGGTGAAGATCTAAAGCAGGCCATCCATATTGAATCTGGCGAAATTTATAATCAGCGTCGTATTTCTGATACTGAAAAAGCTTTAAAAGATGTTTTAGGTAAGTTTGGTTACGCTAATTCTCAGATTAAGGCATATCCTATTTTCGATGATAAAGAAAAAACTTGTGATGTTATGTTCCACGTCGAGCCTGGGGCACGAGTTTATGTCTCACAAGTTCTTATTTCAGGAAATACCACAACTGACGATACTGTTATTCGCCGTGAATTAAGACAAATGGATGGTTCATGGTTATCATCTGAGGCCGTTGATTTATCTACAAATCGTTTAAATAGAACTGGTTTCTTTGAGACTGTAGATATTCAGCAAGTCAAGGCTGGAACAACTGCTGATACAGTAAACCTGGATGTTAAAGTAAAGGAACAGCCAACTGGATCTATTGCAGGCGGTGTAGGTTTTGGTACTGACTCAGGTTTAATGTTGCAAGCATCTATTTCTCAGTCAAATTTATTTGGTTGGGGAACAAAGGGTGTGATTTCAGCCTATGAAAATGATTACAGAAAGCATATGGAGTTAGCATATACTGATCCATATTTTACTGTTGATAACATTAGCTTAGGTGGACGTATCTTCTACGATATGTACGAATCCGATGATGATGGCTCTGTTGTAGATTATGATAACGATACCATCGGTTTATACGTAAACTCAGGCTATCCTATCAACGAGTTTTGGTCTGTAAATTACAATCTTGGTTTTGAACGCAATGAAATTAAGAGTAATGGCTTAGCTTTTGAGCAGTCCGAGGTCTTCTGGGCTCAATATGGAGAGCAAGGTCGTAAAGGTACTTTTGATAATTTCAAGGCCGGATTTACTTTAACTCATAACACCTTGGATCGTTCTGTATTCCCTACAAACGGCATGCGCCAGGTATTAAATGCTGATGTAGCTGTTCCAAGTTCTGATTTACAGTACTATAAGTTGACTGCTGAGACATATCATTATTTCCCGTTAGATAGCTTCCATAATTTTGTATTCTCAATGCGTGGAAGAGTTGGATATGCAGACGGTTATGGTACAAAAAATGGAAGTAAACAACGTTTACCATTCTTTGAGAACTTTTACTTAGGTTCAAGTGAGTGGTTGCGTGGCTTTGACCATAATTCGATTGGCCCTCGTGCTATTTATTATCGTCAAGATGGATCTACTTACGCATCAGATACATCTGTAGGTGGTAACGCATTTTGGACTGGATCTGTAGAGTTCTATGTTCCAGCTCCGTTTATAGCAGAGGCTTACAAAAATCAGGTTAGAGCTTCTGTATTTTTTGATGCAGGTTCGTTATGGGATACCCATGGAAGTGATTACAGCATTGACTATAGTAAAGCTAGCGAATATCGTGCTTCAGCAGGTGTCTCTTTGGTTTGGATTTCTCCTTTAGGACCTTTGTCCTTCTCATTAACTAAAGCTATTAAAGATCGTGATGGCGATGATACTCAGGTCTTTAATTTCAATATCGGTAGTACTTTCTAATTTAGGATCGGAGATAAAAATGTTTAAGAAATTGGTTATGGCCTCAGTAATTGCAACTTTAATGAGTACAAGTTTTGTAAGTTTAGCTCAGGACAAAACTAATGTACCTAAGGCTGGTGCTGTTGAGCCATTACAGATTGCAGCTGTTAATATAAATTACATTATGAATGAAATTCCTCAGGCAAAAGAGGTTAGTTTAAAAATACAAAAAGAATTTGGACCTCGCCAGCAAGAGGTCATGAAAATAGAGGAGGAGGGGAGAGCTCTTGAGGCTTCTTTACCTACTCTAGAAGGTCAAAAAGCAGTTGATGCTCAAAGAAAATTAGCTCAGTTGCGTTCTGATTATCAGTTAAAAGCTCAGGCCTTACAGGAAGATCAGAGAAAGAGTATTCAGGATGAAAATGTAAAATTAGTTCGTTTAGTTCAGACTGCTATTGATGCTGTTGCAAAAGAACGCGGTTTAACAATGGTATTACGTGGAGATGCAGTTGTTTACGCAACTAAAGCGGTTGATATATCAGATGAGGTTATCAATCGAGTTGTCTCCATGAATACTAAGAAAGTAAACAATGGCGGTAAGAAATAATGCTTTTATCTTTGATTGCAGAAAAACTAAATGCCAAACTTATAGGCGATGGCTCTTGCAATATCAAACGTGTAGCCAATCTTAAAACAGCCTTAGAAGATGAGCTAAGTTTTTTAAATGATCCTAAGTATCGTAAGGTATTAGCTACAACAAAAGCAGGTTGCGTCATTGTAAGACCGGACGATGCAGAGCATGCTCATGGTAATGTTTTAGTTATGGATGATCCTTATGTAGGTTTTGCTAAGGCATCAAAACTCTTAGATACCACACCGGAAATTGCTTGCGGTATTCACCCTTCAGCTATTGTCGAGGAGGGGGCTGTATTAGGAAAAAATGTATCTTTAGCTGAGAATGTTGTTGTTCAAAAAGGCGCGATCATTGGTGATAATGTACAGTTAGGGGCAGGTGTTACGGTAGGATATAACGCCAAAATAGGTAGTGATTCTAAGCTTTACCCTAAGGTTACGGTATATCATGATTGTATAATAGGTGAGAAGTGTTTAATTCAGGCTAATACTGTCATAGGATCCGACGGTTTTGGTTATGCTAATGAACGTGGCGAGTGGATTAAAATTCCTCAGCAAGGTCGTGTAATTATAGGTAATCGTGTTGAAATCGGAGCCTGTACTTGTATTGATCGCGGTGCAATTGATGATACTGTTATCGAGGATAACGTAATTATCGACAATTTATGTCAGATTGCCCATAATGTACATATAGGCAATGGTACAGCAGTTGCAGGCGGAACCACATTCGCAGGTTCAGTTACAATTGGTAAATATTGTATTATTGGTGGTACTTCGGTTTTTAACGGCCATATTACTATTTGTGACGGTGTTACTGTGAGTGGCATGTGTATGGTAATGCGATCTATTGATAAACCAGGTGTTTATTCTTCCGGTATTCCTGCTCAAACCAATAAAGAATGGAGAAAAACTGCAGCACGTACTTTGCACATCAATGATATGTATCACAAACTAGGTGAGCTTGAAGATAAGGTTTCAGCTCTTACAGAGCAATTAAAACAGAATAATAAATAAAGGGGGCTATTGTGACTGACAACGTAAATGCACAAAATACCATTGATATTGAAGGAATCATGAATTTGCTTCCGCATCGTTATCCATTTTTAATGATAGATCGCGTGCTTGAATATAGCATTACCGAGGAGCATAAGACCTTAAAAGCTATTAAGAATGTTACTTTTAACGAACCTTTCTTTCAAGGTCATTTCCCAGGTAAGCCAATTTTACCAGGAGTTCTCATTTTAGAGGCTATGGCTCAGGCTACTGGCGTATTAGCTTTTACCATGGTAGGAAAGCCTAATCAAGGTGAGCTTTATTACTTTGCCGCAATTGATAATGCTCGTTTTAAGCGTCCTGTTGTTCCTGGAGATCAGTTAGTTATTGATGTTGAATATTTAAAGGAAAGACGCGGTATTGCCTCGTTTAAGGGGGTAGCTTCCGTTGACGGAAAGGTTGTTTGTCACGCGGATCTTATGTGCGCTAAACATTAAGATTGTGTTTTTTTAACATCTTTATTTAAGGAGCATTGTGTGAGTCAAACTGGTATTGATCCTTCTGCATATATTTCGCCTTCAGTAAAGCTTGGAGAGCGTGTAACAATTCGTCAGAATGTGATCATTGAGGGAGATGTCACTATTGGTGATGATTGCGTAATCGAGCCTTTTGTAGTGATTCGTGGCCCAACTTGCATAGGTGCAAGAAATCATATTTATCAGTTCGCATCAATTGGTGAGGGGTGTCAGGATTTAAAATATGCAGGCGAACCTACCACTCTTACCATAGGTGATGACAACGTCATACGCGAACATTGCTCAATGCATAGAGGTACAGTTCAAGGTCGTGGCACAACCACGGTTGGAAGTCATAATTTATTTATGATAAATACACACGTGGCTCACGACTGTCTTATCGGAGATCATTGTATTTTCTCTAATAATGCTACTTTGGCAGGTCATGTAACCATAGGTGATTACGTGATTTTTGGAGGACTAGCAGCTATTCATCAGTTCGGTCGTGTAGGCTGTCATGCAATGATAGGTGGTATGGCCGCTTTAAATATGGATGTTCCTCCATACGTAATGGCTGCAGGGCATTATGCTAAACCATTTGGAATCAATAAGGTTGGGCTTTCTCGTCGAGGATTCTCAAAAGAGGCTATTAGTGCAATTTTCAAAGCTTATGTGATTTTATATAAACATCATTTGACTATTGAAGAGGCTCTACCTCAAATTGAAGAATTAGCCTCCAAGTACGCAGAGGTGCAGCCTATGGTTGATTTTCTCAAGGACTCCGGACGCGGAATCATTAGATGAGTCAAAAAAATACTCCACATCTTTATGCTATTGTCGCAGGTGAAAATTCCGGTGATACTTTAGGAGCAGGACTTATGAAAGCCCTGCTTCGCCATGATCCTAAGGCTCAGTTTATTGGGATTGGCGGACCTAAGATGATTGCTTTGGGCATGAAATCTGAGGCTAATATTCAAGATATTGCTGTTATGGGAATTGTGGAAGTTGCGGCACGTTTACCTAAGATTTTACGTATTCGTACTAAGGTTACACGTAAGATTATACAGTCTCGTCCCTGTGTAATGATTGGTATTGATGCTCCGGATTTCAACTTAAGTGTTGAAATGCGTGCTAAAGCATCAGGAATACCTACAGTTCATTATGTAAGTCCATCCGTTTGGGCCTGGCGTGAAGGTCGTATGGCTAAGATAAAAAAAGCCTGCGATGCTGTATTGTGCCTTCTCCCTTTTGAAAAAGATTTTTATGACAAAAAGGACATGAAGGCCATATATGTGGGACATACTTTGGCAAATAGCATTCCTTTAGAAAATGATCAGGAAAAAGCTCGAGAAAGACTTGATTTATTTAGAACAAGTGTTGAGCCAGTTCATGGCAAAGTATTAGGAATTCTTCCAGGATCACGCTACGGTGTGATTTCACATATGCTGCCAATCTATGCCCAAACGGCTCGTCAGATTAAGAAAGAGATGCCAGATACGGTATTTATTTCATCTGTCCCAAGTTATGAGCATGCGGTGCTGTTGAAAGATACCTGGCTTGAGCACGCTCCTGATTTATCTTTGACTATCTATGTGGGTAATACCTTAGATATGATGGCATCTTGTGATGCTATATTACTGACATCAGGAACGGTTGCACTTGAGGTTACTTTAGCTAAAGTTCCTTTTTGCGTCGCTTATAAAGTTAATCCTTTAACTGCCGCCTTAGCTCGTCGTTTGCTTAAGGTTGATACATTTAGTCTTACAAATCTTATAGCCGGACATAATGTTGTTTCTGAGTTTATTCAGGAAAAATGTACTCCTGAGGCTTTAACCACAGAAATGTTAAAGCTTTTAACCTCAGATAATTTGCGTATGAAAAAAGAATTTTATGAAATTCATCAACGAATGCGCTGTGATAGTGATGAGTTAGCAGCTTGTGCTGTCAATGAGGTTATAAATTCTTGTAAAAATAATATTGTACAAAATGATGATGAATTGCCTGATAACAATTCTTCAGTTCACGACAATATCGAGCCTGAGGTTACTCTTCCGCAAAATGCTGAGCTAAAAGGTGAAAGCGAGAAAACAGAACCTAAGTTTGGCGAGGATAAAAACAGCTAATGTTAAAACATGATTTTCCTCCATTTATTTACCCAATTGATCCGAAGGTTCATCTTGTAGCCGGAGTAGATGAGGCCGGACGAGGGCCTTTAATGGGAAATGTCGTAGCAGCTTGCGTTGTTTTAGATCCAAATAAACCAATTTTAGGACTTAACGATTCAAAAAAACTTTCTGAAAAAAAACGTCAGGCTCTGGAGCCTATTATCAAAGAGAATGCACTAGCCTGGGGAATAGGCCAGTGTACTCCTGAGGAAATAGACCGGATTAATATTTTGCAAGCTTCAATGGAGGCTATGCGAAGAGCTTACTTTGCAATGCAAAAACAGTGTGAGCTTTTACTTGTTGATGGTAATCGCGTACCTGAAAATCTTCCTCTAGCAGGCGTTGCTGTAGTAAAGGGCGATGCTTTAGTACAGGAGATTTCCGCAGCTTCAATTTTGGCTAAAGTGGAACGTGATAGGCAAATGATGGAGCTTGATGCAAATTATCCTGAGTATATGTTTGCAAAGCATAAAGGTTATCCTACAGCTTTGCATTTAGAAATTTTATCAAAGCTTCCAGTTCTTGATTGTTATCGTAAAAGTTACGGTCCCGTAAAAAAACGCTTAGCTTTAGATAATAACAATGAAGAGCTTTAAATATCTGTAAGGTTTTTTATTTCACGCTATAATTTACAAAATAAAAACTACCTTAAGTTAAGGCAGTATATACTAAAGATGGTTTGTCATAAAAAGCCTGCCTATAGAGCTTTTAGGTCTTGTGACAAATTTGTTCCTTTGTGTTAAATGGTTATTTGGTCAGTATAAAATTAAATTTTCCATTTTAATTTTATATGCCATATATAATAAGCAAAATAAAGTTTAAACTTTAAAATAATTTTTGCGCAAAAGCGCCTTGATGCTTTAAAACTTACTCTTCTTAAAAGAGAAGATTTTTTTTAACCGAACTTAGACAGGAGGTCGGTGTTAAATTTTCTGTTTGCTACAGAGTTCTGCGCCGAATTTCTATGAATATAGATTATTTAGATTTTGAACAGCCAATTGCCGATTTACTTGCTCATATAGAGGAATTAAAGCGCTTAAGTGAAGATGTAAGTTCTAATCTTGACCTCACAGGTGAGTTGCATCAGCTTGAGAAGAAAAATCTTGAGCTTACACGTAAGATTTTTAGTTCTTTAACAGCATGGCAGATCTCTCAGCTCTCTCGCCATCCTATGCGTCCTTACACTCTTGATTATATAAACCGTATTTTTACTGATTTTCATGAGTTATCAGGTGATAGAGCCTTTGCAGACGATAAAGCTATTGTAGGCGGTATGGCTCGTCTTAATGGTAAGCCTGTTATGGTTATAGGACATCAAAAGGGGCGTGATATTAAAGAGCGTACCTTGCGAAACTTTGGTATGCCTCGTCCTGAGGGATATCGTAAGGCTATGCGACTTATGCAACTGGCAGAGCGTTTCCACATGCCAATAGTAACATTTATCGATACCCCTGGCGCTTATCCTGGTGTTGGTGCTGAGGAACGCTCTCAGGCAGGAGCTATTGCTGAGAGTTTAAAACTTATGTCTCATCTAAGAGTTCCTATTGTATGTACTGTAATTGGAGAAGGTGGTTCTGGTGGAGCCTTGGCAATTGGTGTAGGTGACAGAGTCAATATGTTGCAGTATTCTACGTATTCTGTCATATCTCCTGAGGGGTGTGCATCAATCCTTTGGAAGAGTGCAGATAAGGCTAGCTTAGCTGCAGAGGCTATGAATATTACAGCTCCAAGACTTAAGGAACTGAAACTTATTGATAACATTGTGAGCGAGCCATTAGGCGGAGCTCATCGCGGTTATGATGAAACCGCAGAAGCTTTAAAGGAGCGCATTAGTGCAGATATTAACGAGTTATTAAACCAGGGAATGGACAAGACCCTAGATAATCGTTATGACCGCCTGATGCATTACGGATATTGTTAAAAGAAAAAGCCCTTAAAATTCTAAATGACATATCGTCCTCTCTTGGTAAAAAAATCCCAGAAGGACGATTAGTTGTTGGTCTCTCAGGTGGAAGTGATTCTACTTTAGTTTTACTTATAGCCTGTCATTTACGTAAACTAAACCCAAATTATCAGGTCATAGCCGTGCATTGTATTCATGGCTTAGACGCTGATGATCCTATTTGGCTTAAGCATTGCCAAAATTTATGCAAAGAGGTTGGAGTTGACGAGTTTATAAGCCCAAAACTTAATATTATATATGCCAAGGGGGTCTCGCCTGAGGAGGCTTCTCGAGACGAGCGATACAAAGCTTTACTCTCAAACCTTAAAGGTGGAACTTTAATGCTAGGTCATCAGGCAGATGACGAGGTTGAGAATTTTCTTTTAGCCTTAAAGAGAGGATCTGGTCCTGAAGGATTATCTGGCATGAAAGAACTTATCGAGGATAAGCGTGGACGTATTGTAAGGCCCCTTTTGCATTTACATAAAAAAGAAATTGAGGATATCTTAAAAGCACTAGGTTTTAATTTTGTATTTGATATTTCAAATACATATCTTAAGTTTGAAAGAAATTTCTTTAGACTTGAAGTATTACCTTTATTAAGAACTCGTTTTTTAGGTATTGATGAATCAATTTTGCGTAGTGCTAAATTGTGCTCCTTAGAGCATGATTTGGCCCTTCGTTATATAAAGCCACTTTTAAAACAGCAGGTTTGTCAGTATCGCAATTGTAAGGCTCTAAATTTAAATGCTCTAGATTTAGACGATGAGTCATTATTGACTATGCTAATTCGTGAGTTTTTAACTCAAGCGCTTGGGAATAAACCTGAATATAATCAGGTTTATGAAAGTGTGAGATATGCTCGAGGAAGTTTAGATACTAAAGCTTGCCTAAAATTAAATTCAAACTATCAATTGCGTCGCTATCAAAACTATCTTTTGGTAGTACAAAAATTTAAAGAAATTCAGAATATAAAGTTTGAATTAGACATAAACAGTAGCATTGTAAATGGTGATTTTGTCTTTAGTTTCGAAAAGACATCAGATCCTCTAAAAGCGATGGATATAAAACCGTTTGAGAAAATAGTTTTAAATTTTTGTTATAAAGGTTCGATGAAGTTAAAGCCAAGGCAAAGAACGCACTCGCGCGAGATAAAAAAACTTATGGGAGAGTATGGTGTGCCTCCTTGGGAGAGATCTAGAATGTGCTTGATTGAAAAAGAGGATGGTACGGTTTTAGGTTTGGGCGATCTGTTTGCAACAGGGGATAAAGTTGCAGAAGGTTATTGTTTAAAAATTACCCTAAGATAAAAAAAAATCCCGGCCTAAGGCCGGGTTTTAAGAAACTGGGATTTAATCAAGAAGCAGACTAAAAAATCTGTTCTTCAATTGAAGATA
>CALFLJ010000030.1 GCA_937880335.1 uncultured Succinatimonas sp. | reverse complement strand
TCTATACTTATCTATAAACGCACTTTATGGGAATTTTGCTAAATATTAAAAATATAATTAAAAATCTGTTATATTAATCAAAATATTAATAATTGAATTTTATTATCCTAAAGCTACAAATACGTTTGCATAGATTGAAAAATCTGTGCTTTTTATAAAAACATATGGAGTTTTACCATGAAAAAAAGTTTACTTGCTACTATGACCTTAGCTGTAACAATGGCATTAGGTGCAGGTATTTGCGAGGCTAAGGATTATCCTACCCATGCAATTACAATGATTTGCCCATGGGGAGCTGGCGGTGGATCTGACGCACAACTCCGTTATGTTGCAGGCCTTATGGAAAAAGAGTTAGGTCAGCCTATTAAGGTTGTAAATCAGACCGGCGGTGGTGGTGCTGTAGGTTGGTCTGCTTTAGCTCGTGCAAAACCTGATGGCTACACTATAGGTCAACTTACAGCTGAGCTTGCAATGGATCATTGGATTACACCGGCTGTAAAGGTAAGCTATAAAGATTTTGATCCTTTAGCTTTATTAAATGAAGATGCTGCCACTGTAACTATCAGTAGTAATGCTCCTTATAAAACATATGATGAATTTGTCTCCTACCTTAAGGCAAATCCTGGTAAGGTTCGTGGTGGCGCTACCTCTGTAGGCGGTATCTGGCACGTAGCTATGGGGCAATGGCTTGAGTCAATTGGATTGCCAGTAACTGCAATTACCTATATTCCTACCTCAGGATCAGCTGAGGCTTACAAAGAAATGGCCGCAGGCGGTATCGATGCTTGTTTTACCTCTGTAGCAGAGTCTGCCACAATGTACAAGACCGGTAAGGCTATTGGTTTGGCTGTAATGAGTGATAAGCGTGATCCAAAGTTCCCAGATATTCCAACCATGGCAGAAAAAGGTACTCCGATTACTGTAGGTACCTGGCGCGGTATTGGCTTACCTAAGGGAGTTCCAAGTGAGGTTCGTGAGGTCTTAATGAACGCCTTGCGAAAGGCTGTAAATGATCCTAGCTATCAGAAGTTTATGGAAGAACGTGGCTTTGGCACTAAATATCTTGAAGGAGATGATTTCTATAATTATATGAAATCATCAGATGAGAATTTAGGTAAGTCACTTAAGGCCTTAGGCTTGGCTAAGTAATTTTTATAATAGTATTAAGGTCATCGGTTCCTCTTCCCGATGGCCTTTTTTGGTTGTAAGGACCTTGACATGAGAGTACATGATTGCATTTTAGGACTACTCATTATTTTATCTGGGTTGGCTATTTGCTATGTTGCAATTGATTATCCGGATCAAAATGATGGAAAACCTGGCCCTTGGCTTTTTCCTGTAGTTTTATCTTTAATCTTTGCTATATGTGGATTAATTCTGTTTATAAAAGGTTTATTCCACTTTAAAGAACATCCTTTAGTTTTTTTTGATAAGTCTATAAGTAAAAAGGGGGTTTTTAATATCTTCTCCATCTTTGTTTTGGTGATATTTTATATAAACTTCTCCGAAACATTGGGGTTTTTAATTTGCATGGAGATCGTGCTTTTATCTTTAATGCTTTTGCTTAAAACA
>CALFLJ010000029.1 GCA_937880335.1 uncultured Succinatimonas sp. | reverse complement strand
GACAAGGTGGACCGGGTTAGCATGGAGATGTGTGCCTCAGAGGCAAAGCAGGAGCGGATGATGTGGCTTGGACAAAGACGCCTTTTATCTTTAAGTATCAAGATACCTACAAGTTATCTGGATGAACATTTACCAAATAAATCTAAAATTGCCATGTACTATCAGCCCCTAGGTTCAATTAAGGAGCTACTTGATGATTTAAGATTAGCTGCAATTGATAAACTTATGCATGAGGGGAATGCTCCTGTCTGGGATGAGGATAGTTTTAATCGTTTACGAGATCTGGTACGTGGTAAATTAAACGATACTGCTTTAGAATTAGGAGCACTTGCGGGTGAAATTTTGACCTGTGCTCATGAGCTTAAGCGCAAACTTAAAGGAAATATCCCATTAAGTGTGGCTATGGCTTATGCTGATGTCGAGCAGAGTTTGGACAACCTTATTAGAAAAGGTTTTATGTCACAGACACCACATGAGAACCTTATGGATTTTCCTCGCTATATAAAAGCTTCTATGGAGCGATTAGATAAGGTTATACGTGATCCTGTGCGTGATCAAATGCTAAGTCGACAATTAGGTGAGGTTAAGGAATTATATAAGAATACCTTAAGTCGTTATGCACACAAGGAGATCCCCAAGAGCTTGGAAAAAGTACGTTTTATGATAGAGGAACTTAGAGTAAGCTATTTTGCCCAGCATTTAGGTGTCAAAGGTCCTATATCAGATAAAAGAATTGAGAACGAGTTAAAGCGCATACTTACTGAGTATCCGCCACAATCATAAAAATCTGCAAGGAGTTAACTTATGTATACAGAAAAATCTCGCGAAGCATTATTGAAAGCTGAAAAGGAATTTGTTTTTGATTCTATGGATGCAAATAAAGCCTTGGAGTTAGGTAAACTTTTGGTTTATGAGGCTGAGCATTTTGAGGAAAGACCAATTGCTGTGCGCATTATCTTAGATGACACTGTAGTTTTTCAGTATTTAATGCCTGGTACAAACGCAGATAATATCCGCTGGATGGACAGAAAGTGTGCAACAGTAATGCGTACAGGACACTGTTCACTGCTTCAGGCTGTAGTAAATGAATTAGATGGGAAAACAGAGCCCTGGATGGATGACGAGTTCCATTATGCTTATTGTGGTGGGGCATTTCCAATTAAGGTGAATGGTGTTTTGCGTGGTATTGCAACTATTTCAGGATTACCTCACCTGCAGGATCACCGCCGTCTTACTGAGACTATCGCTCATTTCTTAAAGAAAGATCCGGTTTTAGTTCCAGTTGAAGCTTAAAAAATTTTTTTGATTAAGGCTAAATATCGTGGCAATTAAATTTAAACCTAAACAGAAAATCGAACTTTTTAAAATCCTACAGGAAGCTTTTTTCGTAAATCCTCAGCAGGATGGTAATTTTACAATCAAAAAGGACGATGAGGGGCTTATTGAGTTTAAGTGGACTATCACTGGAAAGCATGATTATAAAGGTGCAAGTTCTTCACTCTTAAAACGCATGGAAGGAATCTTTTCTCCTGCTAATGAGAATATGATCTTCGGTGTTGAGACCGTCAAAATCATTCCTGAGGAAAATGGTGTGTTCACAGTTAAAAGTGAAAACACCAATTTTCAGATTGATAAAAAGTTTGATATTTTTGCAAAAGAAGATCTTGAGGTTTTAAAGGTTTTAGCAGCTCGCTGTATTGACTATAAGCTTATAGCCTCTGAGATTAAAAAACTTATCGATAACGGGACTTTAAATCAATCTGTATCTAAAGACTTAGTAAATGAGGATGATAACGGTAATAAAAACGTTACAAACGAGGATAATTTAGCAGTAGAGTTTCGCTTTATTCCTAAGGATACTTTAGCCTTACGAATTTTTATCAATAGTGCTCACGTATACTTAGGAGCTATAGATATTTCAAACATAACTGATCTTACCTATGCATTCTCCATTTACGACAATGCCAGAGTTCAGGAAAATCCTCGCAAGGATTTCTCCGGTATTGAAAAATGGGATACATCTAAGGTTACTAAGATGTTAGGTGTGTTTGCAGGTTGCGTTAATTTTAACCACGATATCTCATCCTGGAATACCTCAAATGTAACTAATACCGAGGTAATGTTTGCCTCCTGCCGTAAGTTTAATCAGGATTTATCCTGGATGGCTGTAAGTAAGGTTGAGTCCATGAAGGGCATGTTCTATCGTTGTGATATCTTCGATCAGGACTTAAGTTCATGGAAAACAAATGCCGTTAAGGATATGAGTTACATGTTCTTCAAATGTAAGAAGTTCTCCCACGATATCAGCATGTGGGCAACGGATAAACTTACAAATGATGAAAATATGTTCTTAGATTGTGATCTCACCTCAGATAAAAAGCCAAGATCTCCTTCATCTGATTTTAAACGACAGTATTTTGAACGTTATATTGGTCCTAATGCTAAAAAGCACGAGCGAGCCTCTAATATTAAGAAATTGGGTATTGCGGCAGCTTTCGTAGCCTTAGTTATTGCATTCTCGCTTTTTAATGGCGGGCAGGTATAGGCTTTTATTGGAGGGGAAGATGATCTTAACGTCAATAGTCAAAGAGTCTTTTACATCTCATTATTGCAGTTTTAAAGGAAGAATGAGCAGACGTTATTTTGGATCTTTGATTGCAGTGCTTCTTCCCCTAAATTTAGCTGTTTACAGCCTGATTTATTTATTATCAGTACCAGATTATATTTTTATTATTTTCTTTTCTTTTGAATTTCTTCCCTTGTTTGGGGCTATTACAAGACGTTTGCATGATAGGGATGTGTCAGGTAAGCCCTTATGGAACTTTTTGTCTTTCGTTATTATAAGTTTGGGTTTTTTACTGCAATACAGGATAGATCCTGAGGTTTATTGGCTGTATTGCTTCTATGCAACTGCTGTTTTATCCTTTATCTACTTTGTGGTTGTTGCTGTTATATGTTCATTAAAAGGTCTTGAAACAAAAAATCGCTATGGACAAGCTCCTTTGAACTGATAAATTGTCAGCTTAATTTTTAAGATGTGATTAAAACATTTAGTGCCTAAAATACACAAAAAATTATTTTAAATATTTATCCTTTATGCAGTAACCTAAAAGGATATTTTATGTTATTAAAAATAAAGTTCTATCTTAGGCGTTTATTATTTGTTTGATCTTTTGCAAAAACAATATCTGCATTTAAAATAGCATTTTTAATTTACAAGAGCCTCAAAGATAAAAGATTTAAATTACTACAAGAAAAAAATAGACCTAAATAAAGTATGTATTAACACTTAAGTCGTATCAGATAAAGGCATATAAATTGCAAAGACATAAGATGTCAAATAAATAACGTTTTAAAGCAACATGGATAAAAAAGCAGACAAAGTTTTAGATCTGAAGGTACAGGAGCAGATGCTCACAAAGACGATTAAGCGTATTTTTTCGCGCTGTTCTGTGCCATCTAACTCTTATGAAATTACCAAGATGCGTACGGTAACAGCTACGCTGTCTTCTCGCGTTTTATGGACTTTTGAACCTGAGATTATCGATAAGGTTCCAGATTCTGAAAAAAATTTAGACAATATTTTAACTGATGATAATCTAGCCTCTTTAACCTCACGTGTGGTTAAGGATTACAGAACTAACAACGATTATGCTGATGAGTATCTAAAGGAGCAGCATAAATCATCATTTATAGATATGCTCCGTAATGCTATCAAATCTAAAGCTATAAGACATACTGAGGCTGCAGGCATGGTTGCCTGTAAAAAATGTAACGGCAAAGGTAATATGCGTTGTGACAGTTGTTTAGGTACAGGAAAGGTCCCATGCCCTCAATGTAGAAAGAGTCGCGATGCTACATGTCTGTTATGTCACGGCTCAGGTTATGTTTCATGTTCAGCGTGCCAGGGCAGTGGTTCTAATAACTGTTCTGAATGTTTAGGAACAGGAAGGCATCGTGTGGAGCGTGATATTGCCTTGAATGTATCAGCTAAGCGTCAGGCTAGTGCGGAGCTTATTCTATCCGAAAATCAAAAGTCAGAAATTGAGTTTAGTTCGTCTGATTTAATGGTTTTATTCTCCAATGCAAAAATGGAGTTAACCTCTACAAGTCGAACATCGGATAATACATATCTTGAAACATATAAAGGTGAGGTCAAGTGTAATATTTGCCGGGCAGTCATGCTTGATGTTCATACCTCATTTTTATTTATCATGGTAGGATCTGAAGGTACTATAGTTGCAAAACCACATGTTGTGGACTTTTTCTTAAGAGAGACTGCATATAGACTTGAGCGCTTAGTCAACGGAACTGAAGATGCAGAGAGCAGAATAAATACCTTAGAAGATCTTAGCAACTGTCCGCTATTGCTAAGGACGCTACAAATGGTAGGTCCCATTTCTCCCTCTGTAGGCATGTCCTTGAGTAATAAAAATGGTGTATTAGCACGTGATCTTTTATCTAATCAGTATTCAGGCACTGACGCTAACATTATCTTAACTCGCTCACAATATAAAGCAGATATTCTTTCAAATGTAGCTGAAAATCTAGTTGATAATGCAGATGGATTTATCTCGCCTGCTTTTGCTAATTTCCTGTCAGGAAGCTTAATTAAGATTTTGCCTACGCTAAATGATATAAACCCAGACTCCAGTTCTAAATGGAGAATAGCCATTATAATCTCGATTATTTTTGCTTTTATCTGGTCTATAATTTTTGATGGTTTCATGTCAATTTTGGTATTAGTTGCCATGCTTTGTGCAATTTCTGCCATAGTTTCTTTAAAATTTACGAAGAATTTCTTGCTTTATAATATTATTTCTAAAATGGATCTTAAAGGACAGGGAAAGAATATACCTGATCTTAGACCTGAGGCTTTAAACTCATTACGTTTGATATTATTCTCAGGTCTTATAAGCTTTGTTGTTCATCTTGTAAAAATAATTTTTAAAATTTGAGTAAAAAAAAGAGCTTTGGATCTTCCAAAGCTCCTTTTTGTTAGCTGTTTCTTAAAGCCTTAGGCAGTTTCCGGGTCCTAAATAAAATAACAAGTCTTGTAAGGTAAACTAGCATCGCCACAGATAAAGCACAAGTAAAGCCAATCCAGATACCATAGGCTTTAAATGGTTCGTCTGTAATAAGGCCCCAGGATAGGGATGATCCTAAGGGAAGACCAATTACCCAGTAAGCAAGTAAAGTTACAAAGAAAATGGTTTTTGAATCTTTAAAGCCACGCAGTACACCTATACATAGCATTTGAACTGAATCTGGAAAGAGGTAGATGCAGTTTATAAGCATTAAGGATGACGCCATGGCAATGATCTCAGGATTATTTGAATAAAGAGATGCCAAGGTCTCACGCATGCTAACAAGGAAGATCACCGAGACTAAGTAGAAAAAGAAGTTTATTGAGCATCCTGCCTGAGCGATGCGTTTTGATGCTACCCAGTCTTTTGCACCCATGGCAGTACCAGTTCTTATTGTAGTCACAATTGCGACAGACAGTGGCAACATAAAGAGCATGCCTGAGATGTTTAAGGTAATTGAATGGGCTGAGACAACGATAGGACCAAAAGGGCTTAATATTAAAGCTGCCAATGAGAAGCAACCTACTTCCATAGTTGAACTTAGCGCCAAAGGAATACCTAATTTCAGGAAGCTTTTTATAAAACTTAGGTCAAGGCTAAACCATTGTCTAAACAGTCTTACGTCTTTAAATCGCGGTGAGAGCTGAATATAGAATGCAAAGGTAATAGTTGAAAATAAAGCTGTAAGAGAGGTTGCAATACCACATCCAATACCGCCAAAAGCTGGAATTGGTCCTAGGCCGAAAATAAAAATATAGTTTAATGGAATATTAAGTGATAATTGCAGAAAACCAAACCACAAACATGGAACAGTTATACCTAAGCCCTGACAATAAGCATTAAGTACATGGTAAAAGACCATAACCGGAATTCCTATAGATAGGGCATAGAGATATCCTGTGGCAACCTCAATCATCTTAGGATCTGCTGGAATAAAGTTATATATGAGGTGCATCTGGCTTAGTAAAACTGCCATAAAGAAAGAAATAAAAACGCATGTAAGAGCGATTTGGTGCATCTGACGTGGTATTTCTTGCTTGTTTTTAGCTCCTACTAAGTGGGAGACTATAGGTTGAATTGCTAATGATAGACCAACCATGGTGAAAAGAACTGGCATGAAGAAACTTGCACCTATAGCAACCCCTGAAAGTTCTAAAGCCCCAGCCATACCAGCCATTATGGTATCTACTACAGACATTGAGTTGACAGCTAATTGCCCTAGGATAATGGGCCAAAAAAGTCTTAGCATTAATCTTATTTCCGAAACAAATTTCCGGGTCACCATAAAACATCCTTGCTTATGCAAATGTTTAAACAATAAGACAAATATCTTGTTTAATAACTTGAAATAAAAAAAATAAAGCCCTTTATTATATAAGAAAAATTTGGTCTTATTTAGCAAAATGAATTTTAAATAGTCTTTTATTTACCAATAACTATCGGTATTTAAACTTCAGGTATTTTTGAAATTAAATACAATATCTGTATTTAGTAAAGTATTTCATTTGGAATAAAAATATAAAGAATAAAACTAAAATTTAAGTTATGATTTAAAGATTATGAAATATGCTGTGATTTTTACTGTAATTTTTATCTTGTAAATTAAAACTACTTATAAATGCTTGTCTGAAATATTTTTAGAGATAAAAAACATGTTTATTATAAAAAATAAAATAGTTGTTTGGTCTATCTCTCTTTAACTTGATTATGAACGTGTTTTTTTTAACAAATTTATCTGTATTTTTTTATAAGCTGTATAAAAGCTAAATTCAAATAATTGTAATTTTTTCCTCAGAATTTGAAATTGTAATTCATGCAATTTTATTTATAATTTATTTGAAGTAAATCACATTTTAATTTTATTTTGGTCTTATATTTAATTTATATGTCGTTATTATAAATTGGATTAAATTTAAAAAATTTAAATACAAATCGTACACATAATCATATACAAGGAAATTTTTATGGGACTTTTATCAGATCTGAGTTTTAAGACGAAGCTAGTTTTAGGCTTCCTTATAATGAATGTTTTAATTCTTATTACATCAGGTATTTCTGTAATTAATACTAAAATAGATATTGCAACCTCTTATGATATTGAGCGAATTTTAAGTAAATCATACACAAGAGTTATGAATACTCAGAAAGCTTTAGACGATGCTCGAGGCATGGTTTTAGCTTTTTTAAATCCAAGTACTGATAAGTCAAATAAAGATGCATTCTTAATTGATTCAATTAAGAAGTTTGAAGAGGTTTTAAAAGTTACCTCGGTTATGAATGAAAAGGTAATAGGCGAGCTTCCTTCACCTGAAAAATACCAGAATCTGGTCCTTTCTGTAAAGAAAGATGCCAATCGAGCTGTTGATGCTTACAAAAACGTTATTGTGCCCCTAATTAAATCTGAAAATTATGACAGGGCCATGCGTGTTTATCTATCCGATGTAATTCCCATTATTTTAAAGTGTCAGAATGAATATTTAGCCTTGGTCGATATTCAGGTAAATACCAGTATTCATTTAGCCGGTGAAAATACCGATACAGGTCCAATGTTCTTATCCATCTTTATTGCTGTATTATCAATTTTAATTGGCATTTTGATTTCATCCTCTCTGTCTAAAACTATAAATCGTAATTTTGCAATTATGGGCAGCTATGCAGGAAAAATGGGAGAGGGCGATTTCAATTTTGAAGTCGTTAAGGATGAAAGTGGAGAGTTTGCTTTAATCTACAATGCAATTGAGAAGATGCAGACAACCTTAGGCGGTTCAATTAGAGATGTAATCAAATCCTATAAAAGCATTGATGACAAGCTTGGCATGGTAAGCGATAAGATAAATAATGTAACTGAGGCTATAGCTGATGCTGAATCTCGTTCTGTTACCGTGTCAGCTGCGTCAGATCAAATGGTATCTACAACTCAGGATATTGCTAAAAACTGTGAAACAGCAGCACATAACGCCTTACAGACCCGCGATATTACTAATGACGGTATATCTGAGGCTGAGGTAATTATCCGTAATATCCGTGATCAGGCAGATAAAACAAAGCAGGATGCTGAAATTATAAAGACCT
>CALFLJ010000028.1 GCA_937880335.1 uncultured Succinatimonas sp. | reverse complement strand
ATTGTTCATGATATAGTCTATTTTAGAAATTATAGACTATGATAAACAGATAATAAAATCAGTATAAAAAAATGTTAAATAACAGAGGGAAAAAAATTTTGGGGGGTATTGGGGCAAATTACCATCTTTTTTAGAAAAAATTTTATTGGCCTGAAAGTTCAATAAGTCTATTTTACGTATAGCTAAAGTTTTTAGATATGTTTTCTGCTGTATTATATAGCTTTTGGTAATACAAAACTTTTTTATATGTTTAATTGCAATTTTTATTTTATAAATAATTGTTGTAAAAACAAAAAGTATTTTTATTTCAATTTATATAAATGTGATGCAATTCATAAAAAAGAATGTAAAATACCATCTGTTTTGTGGTAATTTCAAAGTGATATAGTGTACAGAAATAAAGTACACCAAAGAAAAATAAATATTTTAGTGCAGCAAAAACAAGAGAAATTAATTATGTTTGGATTTATAAAGACATTTAATGTAAAAAATAAACTCAAATTTGGATTTTTTACGGTAATCATTTTGGCATTAATGGTTGTGACTATTTCCTTAAATTCCATGATGTCATCTATAAAAGTGGCCACTACCTGTCACGAAATTCTAGGTGTAAGGCATACAAGAACAGAGCACACCATTACTAATACCTATAATATATTTGAGAGCATTACACAAAGTATTGAAAATAGAACTCCTTACGATAAGGAATTTATAGAGAGCGCATGTTCTAAATTAACCGAGGCCTATAAGGCGCTGCAGACTGCGCGTTTTCCAACTGAAATAAACAGGGCCAAAGAATCTGGCAAGGCTTTTGTTGATACTGCCCTTAAGATTATTGATCCTGATACATCATATGATGTCGATTTGCTTTTATATAAAAATGAGTTACAAAAACACTTCGCTGTTATTTCTGTGAATATAGGTCGAGTGGTAGAGAAACAGATAAATCAGGGTATGAATGTAGTTGAAGAGCTTACGTCATATCAGAGTATTTTCTGGATAAGTGCACTTAGTTTAACATTCGTGCTTTTTTCTTTAGTTATTGTTCATGTTTTAAAGAATGATATTGTACGTCCTGTTGAATACTGTGTTAAGGAGGCAAGTTCGATTGCTACAGGCAATCTTACAATGAAACTACAATCTGATCGTAAGGATGAATTTGGAGATCTGATAAGATCGCTTGAGTCGATGCGTTTATCTTTGGCCTCTTTAATAAGATCTGTAAAAGATCAGGTTGAGGAGACATCAAATCATGTTAATAATTTTTCACGTATCGCCACACAGATAAGTCAGGAGGCTCACACCTCACAGGGGCAGGCTGTGGCAGCTGCAGCCGCTACAGACGAGATGGTATCAACTACAAGTGAGATTGCAAAGAACTGTGAAACTGCAGCCGCAGCTGCTGACAGTTCAAGTAGCATTACCAATGAAGGTGTATCTGAGGTTGTAGTCACCATTGAGGGAATACAAAGCCAGGTTACCATGACAGCATCTGATGCAAATAAGGTTGAGACTTTAGTAAAGCAGGTTGAAAGCATTGGTACTATTGTAAAGACAATTGAAGATATAGCAGCTCAGACAAATCTGTTAGCTTTAAATGCTGCAATTGAGGCCGCTCGCGCAGGTGAGGCTGGCAGAGGATTTGCTGTTGTGGCAGATGAGGTTCGAGCTTTGGCCTCACGTACGGCAAGTTCCACACAAGAGATAACCCATATGGTAAGTGAGATTCAAACCGGAGCTCAAGAGGCAAATGATTCGATGCAAAAGAGTTTGTCTAATATGAATGAGCTTTCAGAAAAAGCACGAGATGTGCACGGAATATTGAAGACTATACTAGAAAACGTAAATGGTGTTTCAGATCAGATTATGCATATTGCCACAGCCTCAGAACAGCAAACTACAGCCTCATCTGAGATATCTGTAAATATGCAGAATATTACAGGTGGAGTGCAGTCTTATGTAAGAATGACTGACGAGGCTCAGGTAGAAATTGCCTCATCAATTGAGGCTTTAAACAAGATCTTTTTTACAGTTTTTAAATTATTAAAAGCTAAAATCCCAGGTGACTTTTAAGTTCACCTGGGATTTTAAATAGATAATTAAGACTTTATTCTTCTAGGGCTTTTATAGGAGGAAAGCCCTGAAATATGGTAAAGCGGTTTAGTATAGAACAGAATAAATCGCATTCCATCTTAGTGTCGTAGGCAGCGCCGTGAGCAAATTTTTCATCAAAATTTAAGCCGGCAGCCTTACATGATCGTGCCAAAACGGTCTGCCCGTATACTAAGGCTGACAATGAAGCTGTATCTAAGACAGAAAAAGGGTGGAAAGGATTTTTCTTGTCAAGCTTGTTGCGAAGGGCAGCTGCATTTATAAAAGACTGATCAAAATGTGCATTGTGACCTACTAAAATTGCTCTCTTGCAGTTTTGAGCTTTGACCTCTTTTTTTATAGCTTTAAACATATTGCCTAATGCTAAGGCCTCATCCTCAAGTGCACGATCCTCAGAGAAGGGATCAATACCTAAAAAATCAATATTTGATTTATTTACAATTGAACCTTCAAAAGGACGGATATTAGATGACATTATTTTGCCTGGACTAAATATGCCGTGTTCATCCATATTTATAGTCATCAAGGCAACTTCCAAAAGAGCATCAGTCTGCGGGTTAAAACCTGCAGTTTCAACGTCTACCACAACCGGTAAAAAACCACGAAAGCGATCTTTTATTGTTTTTTTTTCGTAAAGAGAACTCAATTTAACTCTACCTTTAAAAAATTTTTTGCGCTATTTTAGCATATAGGTATTTGTTATGCCCAAAAAGCTTAAAAGTGCTATTTAGATGATACATAGTCTAAAATAAACTGGTATAGAATATGCTTATAAGATTACAACAGGCTATTTGTCAGTTTTACGGCGGTGAGGGTTTATGATTAGGAAATTTTTTAAGTTAGCCTTGATATTGTCCTGTGCTCTAACTTGCAGCTTAGCATTAGCCCGCATAGAGTTTGCAACTCCAATCTCAAAGGATGCCGCTAAAATGTGGTCTAATACAAATAGCCCCTTAAAATGTATTTTGTCTTATTCCTTCAAAGACATAGGCCGGGCTGATTTTATTACCTACGCTGGTGCTGAACTAAATAAAACAGGTTTGTTTTTAAACTTTAAATTAGGTGTTTTGAAAAATACCAAGATGAGAGTTATAGCTAACAGGCCTGAGTGGCAATCTGGCAATCAGGAGGAATACCTAGGTGAGATAAAAATGTATCAGGGATTTGTTCCTTTTATCGGACCTTCTTTAACCTGGGAGATTTTGACTAATTTAAATCGGGGCCGACAGATTCTTTTACCTTTTGAGGGCTTGCGTTCTGTAAACAGCCAGCTGATTATACCTGTAATAAGCCCCCTGGGCTTTAAGGCAAAAATGAGAGAGTTTCAAAACTGTACATCCAAGCTTTTGCGAGTTAATTATAATGATATAAGCCTTTTACCTTTAATTTTTGAGTATAGAAGTACTGAATTTGACAAGCAGACAAAAGCATATTTAGATAATCTTATTGCCTATGTCCTAGCTGATAAATCTGTAAACAAGGTTGAAATAAAGGCTTTTGCTGAGGATATGGACTCAAGGCAGGGAAATTTGGATCTTTCCTTAAAACGAGTTAACAGTGTGGCACAATACCTGGAGAATAATGGTATAAATAAAGACTTTATTGTGAAAAAAGAGTTAAATCCTTTAACCTTGTCTAAGGATAGCTATTATCAAAAAGAGCATCGCGATATTCAGTTTCGAAAGGGCTTAATTACCTTAGGAAGAAATCAGGATTTAGTTGATCCAAATTTAGAACTTGATGCTTTCCCTGACGTAGGTAATCCGAATTTTAAGTTTCATGATTAAATTTTCTAGGCGGTAGTATGAATTATAAGGCCTCATTCAAATTAGATGATAAAGCCAAAAAGATCATGAGGCTTGTTCTTTTAGGTTTAAGCTATGCAATTGTCCTATCGCTTGGATTGTTTTTAGTTATAAAGGGTACTTTTGAATATGTACGAGACAGTGAGCAACAGCAGATAGTCTGTGCAATGAGAGCTCTTGAGGAACATGACGTAAAAAAAGCTGAAACGCTATTCTTTTTAGCTAAAAACAACGACAGTCTTGAGGCTTTACCATATTTATCCTGGATTAATGCAAAAAAAGGAAATTTTGACAAGGCTTTATATTACATACGAGAGGCAGTTGATCATAATAATGCCGACAGCTGCTATGAGATTTTAGGAGATCTTGCCTTATTAGGTTATGGTAAAGCTACAGGGGCTGGAGCTGCCTTGTTTTACTTTGATGAGGCTTTGAAGGGTTACACAAGCTCAGATCTTAAAATTTACAATCCTCTCAAGCAGATGTATGAAAACGCCTTCCCTTTATGTCGTTCTTATGAGGATTTAAAGCGTCTTGTTTATGAGGGACTGAAAGTAGGTTCAGGTCGAGCCTACCTCTATAACGGTGATTTTAACTTTTTAGGTTTAGAGGTAGATCCATCCCCCCATGAGGCTTATAAAAACTATGAACAGGCCTTAAAAAGAGGGGAAAGCGAGGCTCTTACGCGTCTTGCAGGTCTAACCTGGTATGGCTATGGCGTAAAGCAGGATTACCTTCAGGCAATAAAGCTTTATCAGGAGGCATCTAATGCCGGAAATATGGCAGCTGAGTATTGCCTAGGTTTAATCTCATTGCGTACATCACTTAAGGGGAATTATGATGATGCGCTAAAGCATTTTAGAACAGCTGCCCGTCGTGGCTATGCCCCGGCTATGACAGCTGTGGCTATTTTGGCCTTAAATCACGATAAGAATTCAAAACGCATAAATAAAGCTGCAGAAGATCTTTTTTATCAAGCCTATATAAAAGGCGATCATACAGGCGGACTTTTTTACTCTCTAATGCAATTTTGCGGTGTAGATGGTGTCCCCAATGAGGAGAAGGGGCTTGAGGTTTTAGTAGGTCTTGATAAGCTAAACTGCCAGGTAGTTAAAGACATTATGTCTTTTTTATCTCATTTAAACTCCCAGGCACAATACAAGAAATATTTCTATCAGCTACTTACTCTTTGCAATGAGCAACTTATGGGGAGAATTAATTTTAAAGAGGGGGCTCCTGAGATAAACGGCTATAATATAAAGAAAATTGAAAATCATAATCAAATTACGCTTAATATGAACAAAAGCGAGATTAGCCCTAATTTAAAGAAGATGCTCTCTTATAACTGTGTTGAACACTACGATAATCCACAGCTTATAAAGATAAATGGCGAATATCTGTTTTTCCCTCAGATGTCAAATGTTTTGCATTTTTACAATCCAACAACAGGAGCTCAGGCATTCTCTCCTGCAAAGGTAACAGCCATCAATGCCAATTTGCCTCCTCTGCCTAAGGATTATGATAGATTTAATATAGATGTTGAGGCGATAAATAATTATTACAAATTAGGTTTAAGAGGCGCTCATTAGCTAGGTTTTAAGTTAGGCATTGAGGATCAAAAGCGTAGAAATCATTTAGAAAGTCTAAAAGCTCAAAAGATGCCTTGCTATTTGCTCTGCGACAGCTTTTACATATTGCCACATAGGTATCGTAATCTAAAGCCTCCTTACCTTCTAAATGAAGAATTTCAAGGTATTTGCTTATAAAAGGAGCTTCTTTATTAAATAGCTCTTTTAATAGCTTATCCTGCTCTTTTTTTATCTCAGATTCTAAAGCGCCTTTATAGATTAAAGGAAGACTTACTAAACTTAGAGTGGATAATATACCCTCAGTCATCGGGTTTACTGCATGTAGCTTGCATAGGCCGTTAAGATTATTTCGCCCTGCAAAAGGCTTTGTGAAAATTTTTGAGGATAGTCTTTTACCGTCATTTACAGGATAGTTATCCCAAATGGCTATATTTTCCCCTAGATTTTTTTTAGCTAAGAGCAGATCTGTTTCATTTATGGATGATGAAATAACCTTGTTTCCTGTATAAAAAAATTTAATTCTTGAACTTAGATTAGCTGTAAGATCATTAAAATAGTTCTGAGGTTTTATGCCAAATATTTTCTCTAAGATAGGATCTTCTGAATAGTAGGTAGGACAGACTAAAATATGTTCAACGCTTAGGGGGAGGGCCTTGTCTAATCTTTGAATGAGATCATTTTGTAAAATGGCTTCGTTATCCCTTATTTTTATATCATCAAAAAGCAGGGCTACAATTTTGGCACAGGAAACCTGTGAGATGGTTACAGCTTTTTCTATAGTTTTATCTATAAGAGATTTATCCTTTGAGAATATATTCAAAGGTGAAATGCCAAAACCATAATTTATGGAGATATTTTTGCAAAAATCTCCTAAATTTTTTTGAAATTTCAAAAAATCTGGATTTAGATCTCCATAAAATTTCTTTCTTAGGTTTTCATCATTTTTAGGCGCATAAATATAAAAGCTGTAACCGAAATCTTTTGCGTAGCGTATAAGACTAAGTCGGGTATCTTCTTTATAAGGTTTACCATAAAAACCTTCAATTATTCCTAAGGCAGTATGTACTTTATCCATCATCTCAAAACTAACCTGCTAAATTTATTTATTTGATTTTATTTTTGCATGTCTTGGTTTAATTTTTTTAGATAATTTTGAAAAAATCAATGTTGATTGCTTTTTTTAGCTAAAGTTATGATTTATTTTTTTTATTTGAGTAAAAAAATAAAAAAAAATATATAAAACTTTTATAAAAATTTTGTTTTTTTTCGCATTTAACAGCACTTCTTACTTTTTCACATTTGTTTAACTAAGTGAGTCTTGTGTATAATAAGCAAGTTTAAATGACGCTAGAGTAAGTTAAGCTTATTTTAGCTCATCAGTTTTGTTGAATAACTGTAAGCTAAATCTTGATTAGTTAACCTACCCTCAGATAAAGAGTATAAGTATTCTTACTTTAGGTTAACTTGCTAAATGGTGTAAAATCCATTGAAAAATTGAGAATTTTTGGACAGGCATTAAATATGCCTTCCCCTTAAAAATCTAAGAGGGTTAGAATTATTTCTCAATATATAAAAGCTCAAGATTTAAATTAGGTTTTATAAGCCTTAGGTAAAATTTCTTTAGGTTTATAAGCTAAGTTTTTAACACCATGTAATCAGGAGGACGCGAGACTTTTAAGTTAAATATTTTTAAATAGAAGTTTCGCACTTAAGTTTATGATCAAGGTTTCCACCGAGAAAAAAGAAGGTTTAAAAAACCTCATTACTGTTACTGTTTCAAGTGACGCTGTTAAAGATTTCAGTAAGAAAGCTTTTGCAAAAGTTGCTAAGAACGCCCGTTTAGATGGTTTCCGTAAGGGCCATATTCCTACTAATGTAATTAAGCAGCACTTTGGCTATCAGATCGTTGAAGAGACCATCGATGCCATCATCAATGGTACCTATAGAGACGCTTTAAAAGAGAGCGGATTGGAGGCTGTCTCAGCTCCTGAGATTGGCTTTAACGATGACAATAAGCTCGAAGGTGAGACCGATGTTGTTTACACCATGACCGTTGAGGTTGAGCCTGAGGTTTCTGTTAAGCCATTAGATGAGCTCAAGCTTAAGCACTTAAAGTGTGAGGTAACCGATGCTGATGTTGAGAGCATGGTTAAGAAGCTTCAGGAGCAGCAGGGCAAGTGGCAGGTTAAGGATGATCTTGCAATCTCCAACGACACCTTAGCTTCTGTAAACTTTGTTCTCTCTGTAGACGGCAAGGCTGTTGAGAATGATGGTGGCAAGGGTGAGCTTAAGGTTCAGCCAGGTACAACACCAATGATTCCAGGCTTCTCAGAGCAGTTAGTAGGTCACAAGGCTCAAGAGCAGTTCACCATTAAGGCCACTTTCCCTCAAGAGTATCATGCTCAGGATTTAGCTGGCAAAGAGGGTACTTTTGACATCACAGTAAACTCCGTATCTGAGCGTGTTCTCCCAGAGTTAAACTCTGACTTCTACAAGCTCTATGGCATCAAGTCTGGTGATGAGGCTGAGTTTAAGGCTTTATTACGCAAGAATATGGAGCGTGAGCTTGACCGTGCTTTCACCTCCCGTACTTCTAACGATTTAAATCAGGCTTTATTAGCACAGTACTCTGATCTCTTAGTTCCACAGACTTATATAAAGGCTGAGACCGAGAATGCCCGCGAGAACTTCAAGCGTCAGATCGCATCTATGTATCGCTTCACTCCTGATGAGAAGATGTTAAATGCTCAGAAGGAAGAGTTTGAGAAAGAGGGTGCAGATCGTGCTAAGTTATACTTAATCTACAAGGCATTAGCTAAGAGCTTTGACTATACCGCTCCATCAAATGAAACCGTAGAGCATATCTTAAATCAGTATGCAATTGCCTACGAGGATGCTGACAAGGTTAAAGAGCAAATGCGCGCAGATAAGAAGGCTATGGCTAACATCATGAATGCCGCCTATGAGCGTGATTTAGTTGCCAAGGCTATGGAAAAGGCCTGCGATGGTGAAGTTGTTAAGTCATTTGACGAAATGGTTAACAACAAGTAATTAAAACATAAGGCTTTGTGCTAGTGTTTTAGGCCGGTATTGCCTGAAATCTTGATGATTTATAAGGGCGTGATACCGGCCTTTTAAAAGAGGGAAACTTTTCAAATATATAAAGCGCCCTTAAAAAATCAAATTTTTTTGATGTTTTAAGGACTCTTTATCGCTTAAAGCAACGCTTTGAGCTTTTATTAACTTTCATTAAAAGGAGGACTGCGCAAATTTGGTTTTACTAAGTGACGCGCAGCAGATCGAGAATGCAGGAACGCTTAGCATCTACGCTTGTCCCCATGGTTATTGAACAAACCGCTCGCGGAGAGAGGTCTTTCGATATTTATTCTCGCATGTTAAAAGAGCGTGTGATCTTTTTAACAGGAGAGGGCGAGGATCATATGTCAGATCTAATCGTAGCTCAGCTCCTGTTTTTAGAATCAGAAGATCCTGACAAGGATATCTACCTTTATATAAACTCCCCAGGCGGTGTTGTTACAGCTGGTATGGCAATTTACGATACCATGCAGTATATAAAACCTGACGTATGTACCTTATGCTTAGGTCAGGCATGTTCTATGGGATCTTTTCTTTTAGCAGGTGGAGCTAAGGGTAAACGTTTTGCTCTTCCAAATGCCCGTATAATGATCCATCAACCATTAGGTGGTTTTAAGGGACAGGCCTCTGACATTATGATTCATGCCAAAGAGACTCAACGTATAAAGCAGACCTTAAATGAGATTTTGTCTGCAAATACAGGAAAACCTTTAGCATTAGTTGAACAGGACACTGATCGTGATAACTTTATGTCTGCATCTGAGGCTGTAAGTTATGGTCTAATTGATCATGTTATTAAAAATCGCGGTGAAATTGTTAAGAGCCAATTAGAGGATTAGTCGATGACTGATACAACCAAGATGAGATGTCTTTTTTGTGGCCAGAGCTCATCTCCTAAACGAACTTTGATTAAGGCCAGAGATGGCTACTGTATTTGCTCTGACTGCATCACTCAGTGTTATTCCATGTTGCAAAAGAAAGGTCAGGTGGCAAAAGCTGAACCTGATGCTAAGAATGGGGGGCTTGATTTAGAGAATATTCCAACCCCTCATGAGATTGCTAAACATTTAGATGAATATGTAATAGGTCAGGATGAGGCTAAAAAGGTTTTATCCGTAGCTGTTTACAATCATTATCAGCGTCTTAAGCACAACGATGATGAAAATGGAGTTGAGCTTGGAAAATCTAATATTCTGTTAGTAGGTCCTACAGGTTCAGGTAAGACTTTATTGGTTCAAACCTTAGCCCGTTTTTTAAACGTTCCTTTTGCAATTTCAGATGCAACTACCCTAACTGAGGCCGGTTATGTAGGTGAGGACGTCGAAAATGTTATTGTAAGACTTTTACAAAATTGCAATTTTGATGTAAACAAGGCTCAGAAAGGTATTATCTACATCGATGAGATTGATAAGATTGCCCGTAAGAGCGAGAACCCCTCCATTACCCGAGACGTTTCAGGTGAGGGTGTTCAGCAGGCCTTACTTAAGTTAATTGAAGGTACTGTAGCATCAGTTCCTCCAAACGGGGGTAGAAAACATCCCCAAGATAAGATGATTGAGGTAGATACTTCTCAGATTTTATTTATCTGTGGCGGTGCTTTTGACGGTCTTGATAAAGTTGTGGAAAAGCGTTTATCAAAGAAGGCCGGAATTGGTTTTGGTGCTGAGGTATATGGTAAGGATGAGGCTTTAACCACAACTTACAAGTATCAAAATGTAGAACCTGACGATTTAGTAAAATTTGGTATTATCCCTGAATTTTTAGGTAGACTTCCGGTTATTACAGCATTAGGTGAATTAAGCCGTGAGGATTTAATCCGTGTCTTACTTGAGCCTAAAAATGCAATTTTGCGCCAATTTGAGGCTATGTTCAAATTTGAGGGTGTTAAACTTGAGTTTACGCAAGAGGCTTTAAATGCCATTGCCGATCAGGCTATCAAACGTCATACCGGAGCTCGAGGTTTGCGTTCGGTAGTTGAGGGTCTTCTCTTAAATACAATGTTTGATATCCCATCTGTAAAAGATGTAGAACGAGTGGTTGTCGATCAGGACACTGTTGAGAAAAAACAGGAACCTTTGGTCATAAGAAAGAACAACGGTGATGATCGCAGTTTAGTGTCAGTTCATGAAAATGCAAAAAGTGTTTAGCCATAAACATTGTTTACTGCTAGATAAAATATAGCATTTGCATATAAGGTCTCAGTTTTAGCTGAGGCCTTTTTAAGTCTAAAGTCTGGAGAAAGTCTTGGTAAATAAGGCAAAAAAGAAAAAAGTAGTGAACATTTCTACTTTACTTGCAGATAAGAGTGTTCATACCATACCGTTACTGGCAATCCGTGGATTGACCATTACCCCTCATACAAAGATGCAGCTGACTATTTCACGTAATGAGTCAGTTAAATCAGTACGTCAAGCTTTAGCTCTTGAAAATCAGCTTCTGGCGGTTTGCTGTCAATATGATGAGAAAGAAGAAAATCCACAGTTTGATGGTTTATATCCTTTTGGTGTAATTGCCTCCATTTTAGAGGTAAAGGAAAAGGATCAGTTTTCAATTTCCTGTCTTATCTCAGGATTAAAACGCTTTAAGCTAAATAAACTTATCGAATCTGATGAAAATTCCTGCCGCATGGCAGAGATTGAGATTGTCGATGAGGTCTCAGTTGATGAAAAGACTGCTTTTGACTATATAAGTACTTTGCGTTCGTCCATGCAGTACGCTATGGATAATAGCCTTGAGGCCATTAAGCCTTTAATTGGTCAGAGTGTACCTAAGAATATAATTTCAACCCTTTTAGATGAAAGCGATCTTTCTGTTCTAACAGATGAATTAGCTCAGATTTTAACTTTAGATGCATCTAACCGCCTTATGCTCCTTGGCAATTTAAATCCTGTTGAAAGAGCTCAGTTTCTAATTAGCTTTTTAAATGGGTACTCCTATAAAAATGAGCTTGAGCGTCATTTAATTGAACAGGCTAAAGCCTCTATGGAGCGTAATCAGAAAGAGTATTTCTTAAATGAGCAAATGCGCATTATCAAGAAAGAACTTAAATTAGATTACGATGATGCATCAGATGTTAAAAGCTTTAGAGATAGGCTTAAGACTTTAGACGCACCGTCTGAGGTTATTGAGAGAATTAAAAGAGAGATAGGCAAATTTTCTACAATGAATGCCAACTCTGCTGAATATAGTATGGTTTCATCCTACATTGAAACCTTATTAAATATACCATGGCGTAAATCATCTAAGATAAATCATGATCTGAAAAAAGCTCAGGAGATTTTAGAGAAAGAGCATTATGGACTTAAGAAGGTCAAAGATCGTATTTTAGAATACCTGGCAGTTCAGGCAAAATCCGATAGACTGCATGGTCCAATTCTCTGCTTAATGGGACCTCCAGGTATTGGTAAGACCTCATTAGGTCAGTCTATTGCAAAGGCGACAGGGCGTAATTATGTGCGTGTGGCCTTAGGCGGTCTTCATGATGAGGCTGAAATCAGAGGCCACCGTCGTACCTATATTGGAGCATTACCTGGTCGTATTATTCAGAATATGATTAAGGCTAAGGTTAATAATCCTTTATTCTTATTAGATGAGATTGATAAGGTATCAGACTCAATCCACGGGGATCCGGCAGATGCTTTGCTTGAGGTTTTAGATCCTGAGCAGAATTCTACATTTGAGGATAATTATGTTGAGCTTGACTATGATTTGTCTAATGTCATGTTTGTGACTACAGCTAATTCATACAATATCTCACAGCCTCTATTAGATAGAATGGAGATTATTGATTTATCCTCGTATACTGAGGATGAAAAATATAATATTGCCCGTAATCACTTAATTCCAAAGCAGTTACGTGCCAATGCCCTCAAGGTCGATGAGTTTGATATAAACGATGATGCTATTTATGAGCTTATTCGTTACTATACCCATGAGGCTGGCGTCCGTGGTCTTGAGCGTCTTATAAACGAACTTGCTCGTAAGACCATTAAAGCCTGGATGCTTAAGGAGGGTAATAAGAAACGTTCTAAAAAGCTTGAAAAAACGTCAATTTCTATTGAGACAATACATGAGCTTTTAGGACCTCGCCGTTATGATTTTACCTCAAAGCTCTCAGAAAATAAGGTTGGACTTGTTAATGGTTTAGCCTGGACCACCTTAGGTGGCGATATCTTACAGCTTGAGGCTGTGGCAAATGAGGGTAAGGGCAAACATCAGCTTACAGGAAAACTAGGTGAGGTGATGAAAGAGAGTATTGGTGCAGGTATGACATTAGTACCCACTTTGGCTCGCTCCATTCATCTTGATCCATCATTTTATGAGACATGTGATCTTCATATTCATGTGCCTGAAGGTGCAACCCCTAAAGAGGGCCCATCGGCAGGTATTGGTATGGTAACTGCTATGGTTTCAGCTTTAACCGGCAACCCTGTAAAGGCTGATGTAGCTATGACAGGTGAGATCACCTTAAGAGGTGATGTTTTACCTATATGCGGTCTTAAGGAAAAGTTATTAGCAGCTCTTCGGGGTGGGATAAAAACCGTTTTAATTCCTTTTGAAAATGAAAAAGATCTTTGGGATATTCCTGAAAATGTAAAGTCTTCCCTTAACATTTTACCAGTTAAAAGAATTGAGGAAGTTTTAGTTCAGGCTTTAGAAAACAATCCTTATGAATTTAAACCTACTACAGCCTGGTCTGAGGAAAAGTCAACAGAAAAAGAGGCTATAAAAGAGGATAAAAAGGATGAGTGATAAAGATTTAGAGCTTAAAAATAATGAAGCACAGAAAGCTCCAATTGAGGATGAGATTAGTCAAATCTTCAAGGCTGCAGATGAACTTATAAATGTCCTTGAGAAACTGTCGCCTAAGACAAAGAGTAAAGAGGTGTTAAATCCTGAGGCTTTTATGAAAATAATTCGTCCTTTGGCTGTTAATGTGGAGAATCTTTTGCCAAATCTTAATGATTTTGAAGATAATCTGCGTTATATAAATGATGAGCGAGCAGATGAGCTTAAACGTAAGATTATGCACCTTGAGGATGATTTGCTACCTGATGTTTTGCAATATATTGATAGCTACGACAGGGAACATCCTCGAAAGTAGGGGGTTAATCTAATGGACGGAGCCCTATGCATTTAAGCTTAGGGCTCCGTCCGTGTACATAAGTTAACTACATGAAACATATGATAATAAAATAAAGAGTAAATTTTTGTCTTAAAAAAAATTTTCTTTTTGACCGTTATCTGTGGCAGTTTATTTTTAATTTGATAAAACATAAGCTCTTAATTATCTGAAAAAAAGCAAAAAAATTTGAAGTAGATCAAAATTATAATAGCAAAAGATTTTATAAACGCTTTGAGCGTGCATAATGCTTTCATGCCCTTATAAAACATAAATTTAAGTGCAACATTAAATTATGGTTTTTCATACAGATTAGGAGTTAATTGTGAATAAAAGTCAGCTTGTTGAGAAAGTAGCTTCAAAGAGTGGTCTTACTAACAAAGATTCAGCTGCCGCTGTTAATGCTTTTATTGAGGTTGTAAAAGAGGCCTTAGCCTCTGGGGATAGTGTTACCATTACAGGTTTTGGAAGTTTCTTAGTACGCGATCGAGCTGCACGTACTGGCCGTAATCCTCGTACAAACGAAGTTGTTGAAATCCCAGCTGTTAAGGTTCCTGCTTTCAAAGCTGGCAAGACACTAAAGGATGCAGTTAACGCCTAAGTGATTTTGGTTAATTAAAAAGGCTCCCTGTGGAGCCTTTTTAATTACCAGGCAAATTTTTTATCTATTTATGATCTGGCAATTTAAGCCCACTTATACTATAAGGCCACGGCCAAATATAACCATATTAGGTAAAACAGTTATAAAAGCGTCAATAGCGTTGAGATAAGCCTTAGGATAATTGTGTTAAGGTAAATTCTGATTGTGTTGAAAAGATAAATACCGGATCCCTTCTTTTTGCATAAGAGTATTTTTATTTAATACCAAGGAAATATTGCTCATCACAGAGTGTATAGGGCAAAGCTTATCTAACAGTAAAGCGCATACCACAAACAAGGCAAAGAAGTATTAAGTAAAAAATATTTGTCCTTATCTCATCTTATCGTTACTATCTAAAGAATAAGTCCAAGATACAATAAACAAGATCTGAGTGATTTTGACATATAGATGGATTTAATTACATAAACTTTGGCGAATTTAAATCTAAAAGAGCATCTAACTTATTCCTCACATTGTACAAACTTGAGCTTAAGATTTTTGATAACGTAACCTTTAAAATATTGTGTTGCAAAAAACAGGCTTTGGTATTATTTGAAAATCTACTCTCAAAAGAGCTTTAGAATTTAGAATAATCAAAATGTATTTAGACGCAGGCTCTACAGTATTGGATTTTCTATAATTTTTTTGAACTGTTTTGCCATGCAAAGTGAGATATTTTTCAATTGGATTTTTAATTTTACTTCTCTTACTTTATAATCAAGGGAGTTTTACCCAAGGTCGTCCCATATAGGGGATGGTTCGGAGCAAATAAGAAAAATGTTAACAGATAAACTGCGCGCAGGTGCGCAAGGACGAGTATTCAAATTCCTTTTTTGGATTATTATTCTGTCCTTTATTTTTGCCGGTGTAGGCAACTACCTTATTCCAAGACTCAATACAGATCCTGTTGAAGTTGGTAAATATAAAATTTCTGCCAATGAGTGGAATGAGCAATACAATCAAAGAACTCAACTTTTGCAGAGAATGTATGGATCTCAGGCTGCAACTTTACTTGAGAATCCGCAATATGTTTACAATCTGCGTATGCAGGTTTTAGACAGCATGATAGATAATATTGCCTTAAATTCTCAAACTTTTGAAAACGGAATTCGTATAGGTGACGAGCAGGTTAAGGATGTTATTCGCCATGATGAGCACTTCTTTAAGGATGGTAAATTTGATAATGATCTGTTCTTAGCCTCTGTGCGTAATATGGGAAGCTCTCCTGATTACTATGCTGAGCGTTTACGTACATCCTTAATGACTCAGACTTTAGTTGATCCTGTATTAAAAGCCTCAGCTATTCCTCTTCCCTATGAGGTTGATACCCTGTCAAATCTCTACGCTCAGGTTCGTACTGTTGATCTCTATACCCTAAATCCAGACAGCCTTAAAGGTAATATAAAGCTTAGCGATGATGAGGTTTTAAAGTTTTACAACGAACATAATGATCTATTCATGAAACCTGAGAGTGCCACCTTCACCTATGTTGTACTAAGTGTTGATGAGCTTAAGAAAACAGTAAATGCCACCGATGATGTGTGTGAGGAATATTACCGTTTAAATCAGGATGAATTTACTGTACCTGAAAGTCGCGAATTATCGCAGATTTTAATTAAGTCATCTTCTGATATGAAGCAGAAAGCTGACGAGGCTTTAAAAGCACTGAAGTCAGGACAGGACTTTATTACTGTAGGTGAGAAGTTCAGTGAAGCTCCTGATTTTGCCGAAAATCATGGCTCCTTAGGAACTGTAAAACGTGGAACTTTATCTAAGTCAATAGATGAGGTCGCATTTAACCTTAAAGCAGTTGGGGATATAAGTGAGATTATTTATGATGATTTTGGAGCTCATATCATCCGTTTAGATGGTATTGTCGCATCTCATGTCCCTCCTTTTGTAGAAATTAAGGAAGAGGTTAAAAAGCGTTACGTAGATACTAAAGCTCAGTCTTTGTATAACGATAAGAGTGCAACTCTTGCTGATATTTCTTTTGAAAACCCAGATTCGTTAGATCAGGCAGCTGAGGCCTGCGGTATTAAAGTACTTGAGGCTAAGAATGTTAGCGCAGGTGACACTACCTTAGTTTGGCCTCTTAATACACAGGAAATTCAAAGAGCAGCCTATAACGAGGATAACCGCACCTCTCACATAAATTCCAATGTGATAAATCTAGGAGACAGTGCATGTGCTGTTATCAATGTTAGCGAATATCACGAAGCTGTTTTACAGCCATTTGATGAGGTTAAGGATAAAGCTTTATCATTTGCAGAAAATGCAAAGCTTGTGTCTGAGGCTAATAACATCTTAGAAAATTATGCTAAGAGCCTAAAAGCTGATGCTAAGGCCGTTATACCACAAAATGTGGTAAAAAAGGAGAATGTTTTAGTTGAAAGAGCAAGTGGCGTGGAGATGTCTGATCCTACATTCAGCTTTGCCGTTTATGCAATTCCAGCTAATGTCGGTGATTATATAGTAACTCTGCATAAGAACATTCCAGCCTTAGCGGTCTTGAAATCTATTGATTTAGATAAAAACAACAGTATAGATCTCTATGCAAACTTAATTCGTACACAGCTTACAAATTACAAAGCAAATTCGGCCTCTTTAATGCTTTATAAGAGAGCTCGTGAGTTAAGTGAGATTAACTATAATGAAGACGCTATTAAGATGGTAAATCAGCAAAGTAGCCAAGATTAATCTTAATTTAATGTGATTTTATTTAAAGCCCTGATAGAGTTATTTATCAGGGTTTTTAGTCTATACGCATAACTTAAATTTTTCCAAAACTTTTTAGATCATTTTTTAAGCTTCTTATCATCTTATAAGGAAAGGAAGATCCAAAAGCTCAAGGAGTATATTATTTATTTTGCTTGTTTTACTATCTTTAAATAAGCTCAAGTCTTGTATTCATCTTTACGACACTACCAAACATTGTCGTGCGCAAATTCCATAAATTTAAAAAAGTAAAATCCTCAAAAAAAAACTTTGGTGAAATTTTTAATTTTCTCACCAAAGTTTGTTTTGATGTTTATAAGAGATTCTTATTTAGTCATTACAATCTGGCATTTTTGAATAAATTCAGAGGCTTTCATGAGTTTGCCCTGATCGGTCATGCCCTGCATCTGAGCTGAAAAATCAGTCATAAACTTAGCATCGGTACAAAGTTCTTTTGTAGGTTCTGGCAGATTATCAAAATCTACACTTGCAAATGTAGGACTTACAGCAAAACAGGCTACAACAGCAATTAGAGTTAACTTTTTCATAAAAGTCTCCTAAGTAAAATAACAACTCTAAATTTATTATAGATTGTTTATTCGTAAGTAAATTATGTTACATGTGATCAAAATCAATTTATGAGAAAAAAAACTAAACGTATAAAATATCTTGTACTAAATTTTATAGTGAATAAAGATAAAACCTTGAGAATACAAGTTTGTAAAAGTAAAAAAAAATATTTATTAAGAAAAAAAATTAAAAAGTTTAAGAAAATCTATGTTTATAAACGCAGATTTTTAACTAGAATTTAAGATATATGAATTACAAATTTTAGGAAAAGCTAAAAATAATAAATTTTGATTTTTCCTTAGTTTTCTAAAATTAAATTTAAAGCCTGTATACAGGATATCGTCTTTTAGTCAGAAATAAAGGAATAGTTCATGCGTAACGATATTATTACCTTATTATTTACCTTGGCTATAACTCCATTTATTTTCGACAATGGACCTGATCCCATATCTGACGGTTTTAGGCGGGTTATAGATGAAGACTCTCTTATAGGATATGCCGACAGCACGGGAAAAATCGTGATAAAACCACAATTTGCCTTTGCTTATCCGTTTGAAGACGGGATTGCAAAGGTCACACTAAAAGGCAAGATGGTTGAGGTTCCATTATCTCAAGGAGAATATCATAGATTTGAAAGTGATTTCTGGTTTTGCATTGATAAAACCGGGACAAAGGTTAAATGTAAAAATAGGTAATCTATGGATCTTTACTTAAATGAACTAGCTGAAATTATTACAAAATTCTTTAAAGAATATAATGATTTCATAAGTCTTATCCTTGGCGTTATCTGTGTTATAGGCTCCATTAAAAACTATGATTGGCTATGTGATCCAACAGGAAAACCTCATGCTACGTTCTTAACGAGAGGACTTTTACGTTTTATTTTCTTAATCTTAGGCTGTTTAATCGTTTTTATTTCTTTATATTTTATTTTAAAGCGATTTTAGGCTTCTCATAAAAAATGAAAAGGAGTGCAGATATGAATGCATTTGGTAAGAAAATAATCCTTATAATCTCAGGCTCACTCCTTACAGCGCTTTTGTTATTTGGTGGACTCGTTTTCTTTCAGCTTTATAGTTTTGATAAATTTACGATAAAAGATCAGAGAGAAAAATTTGGCTTACTTGTTTTTGATTTTTCAGAATTTGAGAAAAGTACTTTTAAACGTAGAGGTGAGGTAAAGATATACCCAGCCTTTGAAACTCCTGATGAAAATAATACCCTGATTTTGCAAGGTGAATTTAGCCCAGGATTTTTCCCTGCTATAAACTTCTCGGTAGATAAAAATCTAACAGATGATCTGGCAGTAATAAAAAAAGCTAATCCTAAAATTTCTCTTAGATTTGATCCCCTCTTAAATCCAAGAACACTTGAGATAAATTGGAATGAGGCTCAACATGATGGGGAGAAAATTGGCAGGTCAAAAATTCTAGCTGATTTTAAGTTAGATAAAAAAAGCCATGAGGTCTTAAGTCTTATCCTCAAGGCAAATATAGGTGCTTATGAAAGCAGTATTCTTGATGCGAAGTCATACTTCCCAGAACAGTTTTATTCCTATGAATATCATGATAATCCCCGAAAACTTTATACAAAATTTGCGCTTGATGCTAATAAAATCTCTGGTGTTGATGATTTTGTAAGCTTAGGTCCATTAAATTACAACTTTGCAATTGAACCTTATAAAGGAAATAAAAACAAAGCTTCTTTTGAACTTAACGTTAAAGAACTGCAATTTAAATCTTTTGGTTTGCCAAAGTTAAATTACCTACTAAAAGGCAATATAACAACTAGTGAAAATGTTTGGTTGCCTTGCCTTACGCAACTTATTTATGGTTCTGATTACTCCTTTTTACCAGGTGTTTGTCCTAAAGGATGCCTAAAAGATCCTGTCTCTATACTAAAAAACGAGGAAATTTTAGGAAATATAGATAAGCTTGTATTTTCATTGTCAGGTGTAAATATAGAGCTTAAGGGGGATTTTTCAAATAAAAATACTTTTACAGCAAATTTTGATATTTCAATAAAATTTGAAGATAAACCTTTAGGTGAAAACGAAAAAGATCTTATTTTAGAATTGAAGAGGTTTGTTCAAAAGTTATTAAAAGACAAGGCTTGTATTTTAGTAAATGAAAGAGAATTTAGAATACCTTTATCTATTAGTCTCAATCAAGAAGGCGAAATTGAAGTTTTAGGCAACGGAGTTGATCTTTTAAACAGCACTGAATTATTAGGCGATGAGAAAATAGAGAAGGATGGGTTTTATGTCTCTTTATCTTTACCGCCAGCTTCTGGGAAAAATAAAGATGAGCTTAAGAAGGTTACAGTAAATTTAGATGAATTTTTAACTAATATAGAAGAGGTGGAGAGATTTAAATCAATCTATGATAAAGATCTAGATTTATATATATATGAAATTAAAGTAAAAGGTGAGAGTAACCTTCCTAAGGTTGATAAAGATTTAAATGCCTATTTGAAAAAACTTAAGGATGAAATGCATTTAGGTTACGAGCTTCAAACAGAGCTAAATTACTATGGACCTCAGATAATAGTGGTTGAATAAACTTTATAAGGTTTTTATATGAGTAATAGCTTTCCCTTACCCATAATTGCTTTAGCTCTTATAGCAATTGTTTTTGGTGGTATACCTTATTTGCGCAACTGGATTTTACAGCCTAAAAAAACTCTTTTTATACATCTTTTATGCATATTTTTACTGCTTTTATGGTTTTTATATAGATATTTGAAGATTAGGTCACAGACATGAATTTAAAATACAAATGTCATAATTGTCAAACTCCTTTAGGCTATGACGGATTGTGCTTTAGGTGTAAGGCAGAAAAGGATCGCTCTTATGTAGCCTCGTGGTCTTATGAAAAGATTAGATCTCTTCAATTTGAACTTGCTGAAAATATCGGTAAGCTTAATGATTTAAGCAGTAAAGAACTTGAAATTTTTTGGGGACTTTTAGCCGGGCATAATGCTATTACGCCTTACATTCAGAGTAAGGCTGTAGAGAAACAAATATACTCAGTCAGTGCCCTTTATTATCGGGCAAAAGAAGATGTTCGCGATAAATTGATTGCAGCCCTTGACACAGCGGTTTATCAAAACACAGCTTCTGATTTAATGTGTTGTTTGGCAATGCAGGGGGATGACAAAGCATTAGAGACCTTGTTGGAATTAGAACGTCATCCTCGTCCTTGGCGTCAGTTTTTGCATGTAGATCCTTCAGTTTACGCTCAGGAGGGTGGTTGGACCTTTGATAAATCAGGTAAGCGTATTCAACTTAATTTTGATGTTTGTTTTCCGATGGTAAAATCGGAAAAACAGACAGAATCGCCTGTGCGCATTGGTAGAATAAGAAAAGATGTCTGTCCTCATTGTGGAGGACCAATGGTTGATATTTTGGTCGTGGATGGTCGAGACGAACGATTGGCGTTTTTAGGCTTAGATGGCATTTTGACGGCGACTTGTTGTCCAAATTGTGTGGGATTCTTAACAGGGCCTGACTTCAATCGCTTCTCAAAAGATGGTTCGTCAGAGGTATTGCCGTCTTGCTTGTTTGACGGTAGTGAATCGTTTAAATGCTACATCCCCGACGATGAATATCAAGCAATGGAAGGCAACGCTCTTGTGTTGGATGATAAACCTAAGCCTCTTTTTTATGGTGTGGCTTGGGAGGACGTCAATACGATTGGCG
>CALFLJ010000027.1 GCA_937880335.1 uncultured Succinatimonas sp. | reverse complement strand
CCTGAGATAAAAGAGGATGAGATTCCTTTTGAGATTCCTAAATCTTGGAAGTGGGTTAGACTTGAAAATATTGTTTCAAAAAATATAAAAAGGGGAAAATCTCCTAAATATGCAGAAAAAAGTGGAACAATAGTTTTTGCCCAAAAGTGTAATTCAAAATATACCGGCATAAGACTTGATTTAGCTCTATATCTAAATGAGGACACCTTATCAAGATATGATAAATCTGAATTTCTTCAAAATAATGATATTGTTATAAACTCTACCGGAGGTGGAACTATGGGTAGAGTTGGCAGATATCAAAACAAAGATAATCCAAATAACTTACCTGTAGTACCAGATTCGCATGTCACAGTTATTAGAGCCATTAGTAAAATTAACGCTATTTATTTATTTTATTACATCAAAAACAATCAATCCTTTTTGGAAATGGTAGGCGATGGCTCAACTAACCAAACAGAATTAAAACCTTTAGTTTTGAAAAATTTATTAATTCCCCTTCCCCCCATTGCCGAGCAAAAGCGCATTGTAGACAAAATAGAGAAACATTTTTCTGTGATTGATAAAGCTGAGGAGCAATTAAATAAAAAAATAGCCCTAAATGAAAAAATCAGAGAAAAAGTTCTGCAAATGGCAATACAAGGTAAGCTTGTTGAGCAAAGATCTGATGATGGAACTGCTGAAGAACTATTCTCTCAAATTCAAGAGGAGAAGCTTAAGCTTATATCAGAGGGCAGGCTTAAAAAAGAAAAGCCTTTACCTGAGATAAAAGAGGATGAGATTCCTTTTGAGATTCCTAAATCTTGGAAGTGGGCTAAACTTAATGACATAGGAAATTGGAAATCAGGATCTACCCCTTCTAGATCAAATAAAGTCTATTTCGATAATGGAACTATACCTTGGTTAAAAACAGGGGATCTAAAAGACGGTTTTGTTGATTTTATTTCTGAAAATATAACAGAACTAGCGTTAAAAAAATTACCTTTAACTTTACATCATAAAAATACAGTATTAATAGCAATGTATGGCGCAACAATTGGGAAGTTAGGAATACTAAAGTTTCCAGCTACAACAAATCAAGCTTGTTGTGCATGCTCTTGCTACGAGGGGGTGTTTTTTAAATTTCTTTTTTACTTTTTAATGAGTATAAGAAAAAATCTTATTAAACAAGCAAAAGGTGGAGCTCAACCAAATATTTCAAAAGAAATAGTTATAAACACTTTATTTCCCCTTCCCCCCATTGCCGAGCAAAAGCGCATTGTGGAAAAGGTTGAATCTATATTTTCAAAGCTAGATAGCTAGTTTTTATTTGTTATTACAGAGAATAAAGCTTTTTCTTTGAGTTTGTAAAAATCCTCAAAAGGAAAAGCTTTTAAATTATAGAAATAGTAAGTCTCATCTTCTGATGATAATCTCATACCTACTTTTTCATAAAACTTTTGTGACACTATATTATTCTTTAAGATCTTGCAGTGAAAATTATTTATTCCTAACTCTTTAAAATAATCGATTAAAAACAACGTCGATTTATAGGCAATACCATCATCACGATTTATAAAATAGCAGCCTAATTCAGCTTTAGTTCCATCAATATTTACAGTTTGTACACCGCAAGGTTTTTCATCTAATTTAATAAGAAAAAATCTTTTTGAGGCAGAGTCTTTAAGTCTTTTACAAAAGTTTAAATGATCATCAAAACTAAATGGCTTACTGTCACTCATCCATTTACGAATCTCATAAAGCGAGCGCCATTTATAAATTAAAGACAGTAAAGATAAATCTAAACAGGTAAAATCCTCAGCCTCAATATGCATTATTCCTCCAGATGCTCATTGTAATTTATGTCATACCCGGCTGGATCTTCGACATTTTCACCTATATTGCGATCTTTAAATGTTCTTTTACCATTGATAATTGATGTTAAGTAATTATTTACCACATCTACAGATTGTCTTGTGTACTCGCCTTCAATCGCAATGGTATAGATATTATCAGGTTCACCTACAAAAATAACATCAGATTGAGCTTGAGGACATGACACAGAATAAAAGCCATAGCCTAATCGCACTGGATTTTTACAGTGGTTTTCGATTATATATTTGCGCGCCCACTGTAAAGCATTATTTCCATTTGTAGCTTTTGTATATGTAAAAGTAAGTTTAGTATCAGATGCGTGAGTTTTAGGGTTTAACGGAGATGTATAAACAACACTCTGATTTACAACATCGACACTCCAGCCATTAGGAACTGGAGGTAAGGTTGCAAATTTTGTGGTTAAATTCTCTTCTGCCTGTATATTAAAACAAATAGACAAAGGTAAAATTAAAAGCAATAACCTTTTAAACACGCATTAACCTCCTATTCTCTTAATTTCACTTTCAACAGTGTAAAATCCTTCTGATGATTCTTTTATACGACAGAAGCCTTTAAAGAACTCAGCTAAATTAGGGTGAGCTTGACGTGCATAACCTAAAAATTGTTTTGCACGATCCATAACTGTCTTATCAGGTCTTTCTAAACGAACAAACTCGTTCATAACCTCAAGCATTACCTCTAAAACCTTAACATCATCATAAGGTACTGCATTGTTTTTAATAACATCACCTAAGTTTGGATGTAAAAAAGCTCCACGACCACACATTAAAGTGCTACAACCTGTAAGTTCATGGCATGTTAAAGCTGTTTTGTGACTTACAATATCACCATTTGCCACTAAGGTTATATTAGGGCATAAGGAATGTAAGTCCTTCATGACCGACCAGTCTAAGGCTTCTTTTCTGTATAAATCACGACGAGTACGACAATGCATGATAATTTCATCGACCCCGTCAATTGCAATGGCTTTTATTAAATTAGGGGCCTCTTTCTTATCGGCAAAACCGGCTCTAATCTTTACTGAGAGTTTGGTTTTAGGATCTAAAGCATCGCGCATGGCTTTTACGATATCATGCATAAGGGACGGCTCTTGTAAAAGCATTGAGCCTGCATGATGAACAAAACGCGATGGACAGCCAAAATTCATATCAATTGCTTGAGCGCCCGCCTTTTCTATGACGCAGGCACTTTTAGCTAAAATATCTGGATTATCACCTAAAAGCTGAACTCTAACGGATGTACCATCAGCAGTTTTACAGCCATTTTCAAGCTCAGGAACTATTCTGTACAAAGTCTTTTCGCTTAAAACCAAATCAGTTACGCGGATAAACTCTGAAAAACACTCATCATAATTTCCATGAGCACATAAAATCTTACGCAAAGGAGCGTCAGCTAAGCCCTCCATTGGGGCTAAATAAACTTTAAAATCTGGAACAGGCATATTCTAAAAAAAAACGCTAATATTCAATGGCCATAATTTTACCATTTTCCTCTTAAAAGCTCAGATGTAGCACTCATTTTTTAATAAATTCTTATGGTAAAATCTAATGCACTTAAATTATAGGCATGTCCACGCCTTAAGGAGAAATCATGCAGTGGATAGCAACTCACGACGGAAGTTTTCATGCTGACGAAACTGTAGCCTGTGCAATAATTAGCTACCTTTATGAAAATGTCAAATATATCAGAAGTCGTGATCCAAACCGTCTAGAACAAGCTGATATTATCATTGATGTTTCAGGTATCAATGATGAACGGCATTTTGATCATCACAGTAAAGATTTCACCTTACAGCGTGACAACGGTGTTAAATATGCCACAGCTGGACTTATGTGGAAAAAATTTGGCATAGCTTTCTTAGAAAAAGTCGCCAAAAAACATCTTGATACACCTGTTACAAAAGAAATTATCGACAAGGCTTTTTTACGAATAGATGAAGAGTTTATGCAGCTTGTTGATCTCAATGATAACGGACAGATAAATGCCTTTATTGATGAGCATACAGCCCCCCAAACGCCAAAAGAAGAGGAGATCAAAGATTTTTTATGTGACTTTATTTTGAATATCCCGGATATTCCTTATTTAGTTGCCATGATGAACATTCCTAAGTCAAGTTCCGAGGAGCAAGATAAACATTTTAAAGAAACAGTTAAGATTTTAAATACCTTCCTTGTAAATATTGCAATTAACGCTATAAATATCGAAAACGGGATTGCAAAAGTTCTTGAGGCATACAAAGGAGGAGAGATCTTAATTATTCATGAGAAATTACCTTGGTCTCAGGCTGTTTTTGCTCATCCGGATTTATTCTCTGAATGTCTTTTAGCAATTTACCCAGACCGTAGCGGTCGCTGGAGAGTTCAATCTCTTCCGGTATCAAAGGGACAGAAATTTGCCAATCGTCTAAGTGCACCAAAAGCTTGGAGAGGATTAAATCAGGAAGAACTTGATAAAGCCACTGGACTTGAAAATACCTGCTTTATTCATAAAACAGGATTTACAGGAGGAGCTATGTACTTTGATGATAATTTAAAGCTAGCTCAGCTGTGGCTTAAAGTTGCAAAACAAGAGCAAGGTCTTTAAAGAAATACCCCTTTCTTTATAAAGAAAGGGATTTGAAATTAGTTAATTAATTTTAATTTGGGCTTTATCACCAACTCCGCGAGCTTTTAAGAAATTAACCTCATATCCTACAAATGATTTATCATCCTGAGGGTATATAAAGCTTTTACTTCTAACCTTAAGCCTTAAGGAATCCTTTCCTCCCTCAATCTTCTTACCATTTGAAAACTCAGCGTAAAGGTAATAGAGTTCGTTATTGGTATTAAGATTTATATGAGATGTCTCTTTAGGTTTAATGTTATACCAACCATCCACCATCCATTTATCTTGATCTTTATCTAGATAGGAAAAAGCTAAAACTACAGTCTCCTGTGTAGTATTCTCAACTGCTACATCCATAGCATTTGCTGAAAATAGACTAAATAAAGCAGCTAGGGCTAAGAACTTTTTATAACGCATATCAAATCCTTACGGGGTGAACATGCCCGGTCCATTATGAGAATCTGTATTTTTATTTACATCATCTTGCTTTCTTTGAGTATCAGAGGTATTTGCCCCTAAATCTTGTTGAGTTTTAATCTTGCTTGCATTTGATGCCCATGATTTAACTTTTGATACAAAAGCCTCCTGACCTAAACTCTTTATAATACGACGGTAGAAGAAAGCTAAATTTAAAGTGTAAATGACAGGAATCATAGCTATTACACTATAAGAAATCGGAACACTTATGAAGTATTGAGCTAAAAGCAAAATGGCCACTGAAGTGTTTGCAAAAGCACAAACTCGTAGAGCTGTACCAAAATTCAGACGAACAGAGGCTACAAAGGTGAAAATAAACTTCGAGATAAATGCAGTTAAAAGTGCATTAAAAGTCAAAATACCCAGAAAATAAAGTGTTACAACTGACCATACTGTGGATAAAGATGAACTGAAGGCAGTATCCATAGCCTCAGCTGCACTTAAAGGGCTAAAACTTGAATCAAGAGGAAATAAAGAACTGTAGGCAACGCCTTGCTTTCCACTTGAGGAATGAATAATGATTTCCTGACGAGATAACTCCAACGGAGCCTTGAGCGCATCTCCAGTTAAGTTCTTATTGTCAGTATTTACAACAATAGTAGGAGCTCCGCGGGAGTTTTTAATAATTTTAAAAGCATCATCAGGATTATTTGGAATTAAATTACCATTTTTATCAAGATAGCTTGGGGGTACCTGACCTACTAGGGTTGATAATTCTAAAGCCTTAAAATAATTTAAAAAATCTGTAACTTTGACACTTGCTGGTATAGCAATTGCAGCACTTATAAGTAAAAGATAAATAAAACCTACACCGCGCATAGAAAATAAAACACGGTTGTAAAACTCTCTTGAATAAAGGGCTCTTACAGGATATAGGAGATAATGAATTAAATTGTTTAAAGAAAAATTACTACTCATGCCAATAAATTAACTAAAAAAAATAATAAAATTGCGACACACCATATAATATCAGTGTATCGCAAAAAAGATAGCTAGCCACGGTCAAATTCAAGTGGCATACCCGAAATTTCAGATACCTGTTTTTGATTTTCAATAATCAAATTACCACTTATGATGGTATGTTCTACCGAGCATGCAAAGGTGTGACCTAAGAAAGGAGACTTGCTCTTTATGTCATCTAAGGTAACAGTATGTGGCTTTAGAGGATTTACAATTGCTAAATCTGCATAATAGCCCTCAGCAATACGGCCTCTATTCTTGATTGAAAAACGTTCTGCAACATTTTGTGAGCTTACCTTAACTAAAGTTTCAAGACTAATCTCCCCTCGCTTCCACAGATCTAAAAGAGCCAAAAGAGAATATTGCACAGAAGGAAGGCCTGATGCGCAATGCTTGTAGTTACCTGTTTTAGATGCTAATTCATGAGGAGCATGATCAGTACCTACTGTAGTTATAACCCCATCATCAATGCCCTTTATAATGCTTAATCTATCCTGCTCAGTTTTAACTGCCGGATTGCACTTTAAGAATGCACCTAATTTTGGATAAAAAGATTCTGAGAAATAAATATGCGGAATTACAGCCTCACCTGAGATCTGACGCTTATTTACATTTCCAAACATAAACTCTCTTAGCATATCTACCTCTTTTGCGGTAGATACGTGCATAAGGTGAAGTCTTGCTCCACTTTCTTTTGCAAGTTCCAATGCAAGCTCTGTTGATTTAATGCAAGCTTCACGTGATCTAATCATGCCATGCATGGAGAATGGAATATCCTCTCCATATGTAGACATTGCTTTTTTCTCATTCTCAACAATAGTTGCAGTATCCTCACAATGAGTACAGATTAAAGTATTGGCATTTACAAAGACTCTTGCAAGTTTAGTTAGATCCTCTAATAAAAGATTGCCTGTAGTAGATCCCATAAATACTTTTAAGGCTGCATACTCACGCGGATCAATACTCTTTATATCCTCTAAATTATCAGCACCAGCTCCTAAGTAAAAGCCAAAATTACCTACACTATCTCTCTTTGCAATGGCTTTTTTATGATCTAATGCCTCTTTATTTAAAGTAGGAGGATTATTATTAGGCATATCAAGATATGAAGTTACGCCACCGTATGCCGCAGCTTTTGATTCGCTTAAAATTGTAGCTTTTTGCTCCATGCCAGGCTCTC
>CALFLJ010000026.1 GCA_937880335.1 uncultured Succinatimonas sp. | reverse complement strand
CCATATAGGATCTCGACTTTCAATGCGACTTACCGGAACGTAACGAGAGACTTGATTTAATAAAACCTCAGGAGCAAATGGTTTTGCAAGATAGTCAACTGCCCCCTCTCGCATTGCCTTTACTGCGCCATTTATATTTGCATAGGCTGTCATCAATAAAACAGGCATTTGAGGATAGAGCTCTAAAATCTTATTTAAAAGTTCATGACCATCCATACCATCCATTTGAACATCAGTAATAACCATGTCAGCTTTACAGGCTTTTAGGATATCTAGAGCCTCTGTGCCACTTTCGGCACTTTTACAGGCATATCCGGCCAACTCAAGGGTACTGACAATAATTTCTCTTAAATCCAAATCGTCATCGACGACAACAATTAAACTTCGGGCCATGTCTATCTCGTTTTCAAAGTTAAGCGGCTTTATCTCCTTCCATTATATCAAGAGGTTTCTCATTTAGAGTTTTTTTAACCTCAATCTTACTTTTTGGAATTCTGAGCGTAAAGACTACTGGGTATCCATCTTTTGAACCTAAACATAGCTTTCCTTGATGAACAGATGCTACAGCACTAACTACAGCTAGGCCTAAACCAGTTCCATTACTCTTTGTTGTAAAGAAAGGTTCAAATATCTTCTGCTTTAGTTTCTCATCAATAATAGGTCCATTATTAGCCACACTAAAGCAGATCTCCTCTCCCTCTTCATAGAGGCTAAGTTCAACTTTAGTGGCACCAGCCTCACAAGCATTTGTAACTAGGTTACCTATTGCTCCAGATAAAGCTGTGACATTACCTAAGATCATCATAGGACGAGGTCCTATGTTTGCAGAAAATTCTGCATTGAAACGTTTAACCACCGCACAAACAGAAGAGCTTACATTTTCAACCAGATCTACTGCATCCATAGTAGTTACAGTCTGCTCACCTGATCTTGCATACATTAAAATATCACTTACCTGCTCTTCTAAGGCTTCAAGTCGACTACGTAACTTCTTTTGGAAATTAGATCTCATCTCCTGTGGTAATTTATTATTTTCAAGATTTGCCGCATATAAGATTGCAGCACTTAATGGTGTTCTTATCTGATGAGCAAGACTTGCGGCCATCTTACCTAAGGACGATAAACGTTCCATATGAGAGATCTTATCTTGTAAATTACGTGTTACGGTAAGATCGGTCATTTGAACTAATTGACCTTTTGATAAAGCTTTAGTAGAAACCTGAAGGCGTTTACCGTCACGAGTTGAAATCTCCTGTCCGTCATCCTGTCTTGGTCTGAAAACTTCATTTATAACCTCAAACCAGCGGCGTCCTTCAAGCACATCAACACCTAACATATTTAAAGCACTATCGTTAGCCTTAGTAATAAACCCTCGATTATCAAGAATAATGATAGCAGCTGGGGTTTTATCAAAAACCTCACTTAAAAGCTCTAGTTCTGCAATGTCGGCCATAATTTACCACCTTAGATAAAGTTCTTACCTTATCTCTAGCAATATATGTGCCATTATAAAACACATTATATAGATCAATTAGTTAGCAAAAGAATCTCGTTTATTAGCGTAAAGTGTCAAAAATTTTTTTAAGGTTTCGTGCATATGTATGGAAAATGCAGGGGCTCTAGATAATTGATTTTCCTTTTACGATTATTTTTACGTAATCATAAAGTTCTTTGAAAACAAAAAAATTGAAAAGCCCCTTTCAATCCTGAGAGTGAAATAGAATCTGTGTACCCCAATTTAAGACTGATGCCATTTTATGACTTAAATTGGTTTTATTATGGCAAGAATCAAACGTAGCCCTGTAGCATTAAAAATAGCAGATCTAATCCTTAAAACTATGACATAAAAATGCCAAGGACATAAATGAGACATTAAAGGATGTATTTGGCCCTTTATTTGAGAGGATGCTAAATGCTCAAATGGATGCCCACCTAGGCTACGATAAAAACTCACAGGAAGAGAGAGCACGATAATAGAAGATGTGAAGGGGTGTTTTAACAGGCCGTTAAAAGCTCTTTATAGTTTTGTATTTGTTGATTGTATATATGTCAAAATGAAGAACGAACATGGAGTTATAGATAATCATGC
>CALFLJ010000025.1 GCA_937880335.1 uncultured Succinatimonas sp. | reverse complement strand
AAAGCAGAGTTTAGGAGAGAAATAAAAATAACAAACCTCCTACGTTTCTTACTACATTTATAGATTATTACTTGCAATAAATAATCTATTTTAGTATAAAAATAGACATAGGAAGTTGATATGAAAAAGAAAAAACGTAAATTCCTACGTTTTATAAAAAAACACTTAATAGAGTTGATTCTTCTAGTGACTGCAATCCTCGATTTTATCAACGAACTATTAAGATTTTTAAATAACTAAGTAGAAGACTCAAGGTTACAGCCTTGGGGCTTGTATATAGGATAGCAAAAATATGATGACTAAAGAAGAAAAAATTACTTATTACTTACTTTGGGCTGTATGTATTGTCAGCTTTATTTCCAATATCATTAGATTTATAGATTGGTGGGTTAACTAATATGAGAGGCGGTAAACGTGAAGGTGCAGGTCGCAAGGTTGGTTATAGAAAAGACGAGGAGCTTAAAAAGAGTAATCGTATTGTGATTTTGTGTACTGATGAGGAAAACGAACTTATTAAATCAAGAGCACAAGCAGAGGGGCTTAAGGTTTCAGCTTACATACTAAAAAAAGTTCTTGGTTAGAAGCTAGGCAGTAGAAATACTGCCTTACTTATTAAGATACATTAGTTTTTTAACAACAGTAATGTTTGTTTTTTTTTCGTCTCTTTCAATATTTAATAAGGCTTTTGCTATGACAGCAACTGATATTTTAGAAAGATACTGGGAGCTTTTATTACCAGTAAATATAGATAAGCTTATTGAACGAAATAATATAGAGATAAAGCCTTTATCAAAAGACTTATGCTGTCATTATCAAGGAATAGCTACGTATGATTATCAATCAGACAGAAAAACTATTTATATTGATCCTGATTTAAAAACTACTAATGTCATGCGCATGAGCTTGGACTTCATATTTAAGGTAAAACAAAAGGTAAAATACCTTATATTTTGATTTTCAAAGAAAAACTTATAACTTACTCAATTCAATGAAACAGGATGAAATTTTATCAAATGATCTTAA
>CALFLJ010000024.1 GCA_937880335.1 uncultured Succinatimonas sp. | reverse complement strand
CGCTTTGGAGTTTTTTTTTCGTGCTGTCTTGCGTGACAACGGAAATGCATTATACAGTAGTTTTAACAGGAGTCAACAATTTTTTTTAATTTTTTTTATTTTTTTTTATTTTTTTTTGTCTTTTCCCTAAGCCAAATATTTTTATCTTGTTTTTCAAAATGTTATTTTTCTTAATTTAAATTCTTCCAAACTATTAAAACCAAAGTTCTTAAACATCAACAACCTGTCTTCGTAATTAAGCAATCGCCCAATATAATATGCCCTACTTTCTATTTTTTTTACGCATACAGGGCGCATTTTCTCCATTTCAAACAGTACCTCTACCCTCTTACCTATCGCATCTCCTGCATCAATTAGACTACAACTTGGCAACAGCTTTTTTATTACATCAGATAGAAAAGGATAATGAGTACAACCTAAAACAATTACGTCAGGGCAATTATTCTTGTCTAAATCTAATAAAGGCTTCAAAACAGAAGCAACCTTAAGCTCGTCAACAGACCCAGAAGTCAATCGCTTTTCAGCTATTCTTGCAAGTTCAGCATTCCCTAATTTTATTACCTTACACCCGTTTGCATATTTATTTATAAGTTCATCTGTATATTTACGCTTAACAGTGCCTGGTGTTGCTAAAAGAGCGATAATTTTCTTTTTAGATAAAACTGCTGCAGGTTTTATTGCTGGAACTACACCAATAATGGGAATTGAAATATGATCTCTTAAAGATGGTAGTGCAACTGTACTTGCTGTATTACATGCAACAACAACTCCAGAAAGATTAAAACTTTTAACAGCTTGTTGTAGAATATTATCAACTCTTTTTATCAGAAACTCTTCACTCTTTTCCCCATAAGGGAAACATTCATTGTCAAATAAATAGAGTGGTTCTATATCGGGATTTAATTTTTTTACTGCCTCACATATCGAGAGGCCGCCAACACCTGAATCAAAAAAAAGAATTCTTTTTACTTTGAGATTGTTCTCTAACATTTTAAGATCTCTCAACACTTTTTAGTTTAGGCAAGGAAACCTCATGCTAAAAACATTACTTACAACTACTGATCCGCAAAATTACGAAATCTATTTTAATGAAAAAATAGCCTCTGTGACAAAGCTGTTTAATGAGTCAAATATCTCAATACCTACACCAGAGCTTTTTAAAAGCCCTTCTGAATTTTATCGCATGCGAGCAGAATTTGCCGTTTTTCATGAAAAAGACGGAACATTAAGCTTATGTATGTTCGAAAAACTAACCAAAAAACGTATAATCATCAACAGTTTTCCAATTGCTAGTCGTGCAATTAACAAGGCAATGGATCTTGTAAGATACTACATAAAAGATGTACCAGAGCTCAAAAGAAAACTTTTTGAAGTTGAATTTTTATCAACTCAGGACGAACAGGTTGTAATTTCCTTAAGTTACCACCGACTTTTGGACGAAAAAAATTGGTATGAATCTGCTATTAAATTTAAAGAATACTGCCTTAGTAAAGATTTAAATGTAAATATTGTAGGCCGCGCTCGTAAACAGACTATTTTAGCTAACACAGATACTGTACTTGAAACGTTGCATACTCAAGATAAGAATTTCTTCTTATTCCAAGTTGAAGGCAACTTCTCACAACCAAATATATATACTTGTGAAAAGATGATCGATTTTGTTCGCAATTGCTGTCGTAACAACATAGATCACGACTTAATTGAACTTTACTGTGGTAGCGGAACTTTTACGGTTTGTTTGTCCGATTTATTCCGTAAAGCCTTTGCTACGGAAGTTTCAAGAGTGCCGACAGCAACAGCCTTAAAAAATGTAGAAAAAAACAATATAAAAAACATCCAAATTGCACGTTTAAGTGCTGTTGAAGTGGCAGAGGCTATGAGCGGAGTAAGAGAATTTAAACGTTTAAAAGAAGCTAAAATTGATATTCAAAGCTATAATTTCAAGACATTACTTATAGATCCTCCTAGAAATGGGCTTGAATTTGAGGAAGCTCGCGCTTTTACTGTTTTATTTGATAATGTAATTTATGTATCATGTGGACCTAAGTCATTAGTAGAAGATCTTAAATACCTAACTAAAACCCATGAAATTATAAAAATTGGCTTCTTCGATCAATTCCCTTATACAGAGCATCTTGAAAGTATTGTCTTCCTAAAGAAGCTCTAAAAAGCAATCTTGGATTTTAGTCAGAGAGTTCAAAAAATAAAAGAGCTCCACAAAAAATCGGAGCTCTTTTACATGGTTATTACTTATTTAATAGATTTTATTCCATATAATGCTCAGGGAGAGGTATCTGGGCAACCCCCGACTTAACAGCAGCCTCAGCTACTGCACGGGATAGTTTCTTAAACAAGCGGAAATCCATAGCCTTCGGAATTAAATAGTCAGGACCATACTCTAAATGATCTACTAAAGCAGCCTTAACAACATCTTCAGGCACAGGCTCTTTTGCTAACTCACGTAACGCATTCATGGCAGCCTGCTTCATTTCTAAGTTAATACAGGTAGCACGAATATCTAAAGCACCTCTAAATAAGTATGGGAAGCAAAGAACGTTATTAATCTGATTTGGATAGTCAGAACGACCAGTACCCATAATAATATCAGGACGTAGCTTAGCAACAGTCTCAGGATCAACTTCTGGATTTGGATTTGAACAAGCAAATATTACAGCCTTAGGTGCCATTGACATCACATCAGAGTTAGAAATCAGACCAGGACCAGATACACCTAAAAGGACATCTGCATCTTTCATAGCCTCAGATAAAGTCTTAGGGCCTGCATCATTTATAAAACGAGGCTTCTCACCGTTATTATATTTTGCTCGATCAGATCTAATCACTCCATGGCGGTCAACCATAAAAAAGTTTTCTTTTTTTGCGCCACAATCAATAAGGAAACTTGAGCAAGCAATACCTGCAGCACCAGCTCCAACACAAACAATCTTACAATCTTCTATTTTCTTACCTTGTATTTCAACTGCATTTAAAATACCTGCAGTAGTTACAATTGCTGTACCGTGTTGGTCATCATGAAAAATAGGAATGTGACAACTTTTAGCTAATTCCCTCTCAATATGGAAGCATTCTGGAGCTTTGATATCCTCAAGATTGATACCACCGAAAGAATCTGCAATATTCTCAACAGTTGTAATAAAATCTTCAATACTTTCATGCTTTACTTCAATGTCAATTGCATTAATCTTACCAAAACGTTTAAAAAGTAAAGCTTTTCCTTCCATTACAGGCTTTGATGCTAAAGGGCCTAAATTACCTAAACCTAAAATTGCTGTACCATCTGAAATAATAGCGACACTGTTACCTTTACCGGTATAACGATAAGCATCATCTGGATTTTTTGCAATTTCTAAAACAGGCTCAGCAACTCCAGGACTATAAGCTAAGGTTAAATCATCTGCTGTTTCTGCAGGTTTTGAAAGCTCAATGGAAATTTTACCTGGGGTAGGAAACTCATGATATGCAAGGGCTAAATCATGTAGTTCTTTGTGATTAATAGCCAAGATGAATACCTCTTTTTTTTGCTCAATCACGCCAAGATCTGCGCCCGCAGATATGGGAGGTGAAAATCTTTAAATCAAAATTTTTGTTCAAGCGAAAGTTTAATACAAGATACGCTAACAATGTTCAATAAATTAATAAGATTTAGATATAGATTAAATAAATTTTGTGACTTTAACAATAAAACAATAAAAATTTACAATTTGCTGTAGCAATTGATCAAAAATGAGGAATTTTATGCAGTTGCGTAAAACAATATTTACGCAACCGGTTAAGATAATTATTTAGAATATTGATTTGACATTATTTTAAGACAAGTCAAGGCAACTAATAAAACAAAGAAAGAAATCATTAAGAAGGCTGTAGAAATACTGAAGTTTTGAGCTACAAAACCTATAATTACAGGGCCTAACAAAATCCCAGAGTAACCAAAAGCATTTATAAATGAAATAGCAGTGTGTACATGAATCCCCTTAATAGAACCAGTAAACGATACTAGCTGAGGAACTATATTTGCAGCTCCCACACCAACTAAGGCATAACCTAAAATTGCGCCTATTACATGGGGAATCACTACAGTTAGAACAAAACCTAAGGACACTAATATAGCACCTAAAACCACAGTTCTTCTTCTACCAAAAAAGACTACAATTTTATTGCCTAAAAGGCGCATTATAGTCATGGTACATGCAAAGGATGTATAAACAAAACCTGCTTTTTCTATATTGACCCCTCTTTCTTGATTAACAAAAACAGCTGACCAACTCATAACAGATCCTTCTGTTGAGTACATAATAAAACACAAACAACCTACAACTAGAACCAAAATTGGAACAAAGCCTTTCTTTTTTTTCCTGGAGTTTGAATCTATATTAGGATCAGGATCCTCAACTTTTGAATACAAGGACTGACACCCTAAAAAAATTGTAATAATAGTGAAAGCAAGAATTATAAGTGAGCTATTAAATATACCGAGGCCAAAACTTAATAATAAACTTACAAAACCAGCTCCTACCAATGTACCTAATGAATATCCGCCGTGAAATCCAGACATCAAAGGCCTTTTTAATTTAGTTTCAACCATAACACCATTTACATTTGCGCCAATATCAATTCCAATTGTGCACATACCAAAGATAAACAGCATAACAGCGCAAAGATAAAGATTAAAACTAATACTTACTGAACAAAGGGATAAGGCCATAATGATCCCTGAAATGTAAACCAATTTTTTACATCCAATTTTCGCACATAAGTAACCAACTAACGGAAGGGCACAAAAAGATCCCAATCCTAAGCAAAGTAAAAGTAATCCAAGATCACTTTCATTAAGGTTAAATCGATCTTTTATATAGGGAATCATTGGAGCCCAAGAGGCTTCAACCATGCCCAAAACTAAAAAAGCATTGCGGTTTGAAAAAATAAGTTTTCTGTCAGATAAATTCATAAGATTCTAAAAATTAAAGATTAAAAAAATTTAATTTACCCATTATAACATGTATCATAATTATACTTAAATAAATATGTAAAAGATAAATAAGTTACTAAAAAATATGAAACAAACGCAAAAATAAAAAGAGCTTACAAATTTTTATTTGCAAGCTCTTTTTTATCAAAATAAAATTGATTATAAAATTTAATACTTAAAAGCAGATAAGCCTTGGTATATTTTCAAATTAATGCTTGATTGCAAATGCAGAAATACCGCCAAAGCGCTTCTTAAAGGCTTCAACACGTCCGCCTGTGTCAACAATCTTCTGTTTACCAGTAAAGAAAGGGTGGCACTTAGAGCAAACGTCTAAAGATAAGTCGTGACCTGCAGTAGTACGGATCTTGAAGGTGTTGCCACAAGAGCAACGTACATTTACTTCCTCATACTGAGGATGAATGTTCTGTTTCATGATAACCTCAATTACGTGTCGCGCTTCCAGCCACATTTATTGCGCCGAATACCACACGCTAAATTTAAAAAATAGTTGGCATATTTTAGGTAAAATTAATTAACAACGCAAGAAAAAATTGGCAAATTAAGCAAATTAATTGGAATCAGATAAATTTTGCTAAAATGAGTCTATGAAAGAAAACAAAACATATTTTGTAAAACTAGCCGTAAATCGCCCTTTATGGAAAGAATTTATTTACAAACTAGATGAAATTGTAGGTGTTGAGGTAATTGGATCAAGGGTAAGCGTAAACTTTGCAGGATCTGAAACTGTTGGAGTTATAACTGATATTGTTTTTGATCACAATCTAGACGAAAGCAAAATAAAAGCAGCAAAGCTCTTAGATAAATCTGGAATTTTAAGCAAAGATATACTTGCTATGCTTGATGTTGCAAGTTCTTACTATCATTATCCTTTTGGTCAATGCTGTGCTACAGCCTTACCCAAAATTCTCAGAGATGGAAAAAATTTTGAGTATGAGGAAATTCCTGGTGTAGAAATAACCGAGCTTGGTAAAAAATATAATCAAAACGAACTCAAGTCTAATTATCAAAAAGAAATATTGAAATTATTAATTAAATCTGCATGCAAAAGAAGTCAATTACGTGAGCAAGGCATTCCTTATAGTGCAGAAACATCCCTCATCAAAAAAGGCCTTATAAGAAGGGTAAATCTAAATTTAAAAAATAAAATTTGGGAAGAATTTATTCCCAATGTTACATCTGAAATTCCTCCTACTCCAAATTCAGAACAGGAATATGCAATAAACACAATTTCAAATTGCAATAGCTTTAAAACCTTTGTTTTAAATGGAATAACAGGTTCTGGAAAAACCGAAGTCTATCTTAGAGTAATTGAAAATGTATTAAAAAAAGGGAAAGCTGTATTAGTTTTAGTTCCCGAAATAGCCTTAACACCACAGACATTTCATCGCTTTTATAAAAGATTTAAAGTCCCTGTTTCTTCTATGCACTCAGCTTTAACAAATCGAGAACGCTTGGATGCATATTTAGACATGGTTAATAAAAAATCTGCAATATTAATTGGAACTAGAACCGCCTTATTTACGCCTATTCCTAATTTAGGTCTGATTGTATTAGATGAAGAACATGACCAATCTTTTAAACAGAGTGATGGTTTTCGTTATCACGCTCGTTCTTTGGCAAATATTCGCGCAAAATTCTGCAACTGTCCTGTTATTTTAGGATCAGCAACACCTTCTCTTGAGACTATTGCAAATTTACAAAAAGGTTTATATCAACGTATAGATTTAAAAACCAGGGCAGGTGGTGCACAACCACCATCAATAGAAGTTATAAATCTTTTAGATGAACCTTTGTCAGATGGAATGATAACAGGAATCTCCAAAACTCTAGAAGATAAAATAGGCGAGGAAACAGCTAAAGGTAATCAGGTTTTATTATTTTTAAATCGTCGAGGTTATGCACGAAATTTAACATGTCATAATTGTGGACATATATTTATGTGTCCTTTTTGTGATAACCCAATGACAGTCCATCACAAAGAAAATACACTTTGTTGTCATATTTGCGAATATACAATACCCTTACCCAAAATGTGTCCCAAATGTAGAACATACAACTCTTTATTAGAAAATGGCTATGGTACAGAGCAAGTTGCAACATTTTTAAAATTACGTTATCCAGATCTAAGTATTGAAAGAATTGATAGAGATGAGGTTAAATCCAAAGTAGAGCTTGAAGAACACCTAAAAAGAATTAGGTCAGGTGAGAGTAAAATACTTATCGGCACTCAAATGCTAGCTAAAGGCCATGATTTCCCTGATGTAACATTAGCTGGAATTTTAGATCTTGACTCGAGTCTATTCTCTGATGATTTCCGATCAAAAGAAGATGCAGCTCAACTTTTTGTTCAAGTTTCAGGTCGTGCAGGTCGTGCAAAAAAAGCAGGTAAAGTTTACATTCAAACGCGCTATCCTGAACACGATCTTATAAAACTACTAGTTACGCCTAATATTGATTATATAAATATAGCAAATTTTTTATTAGCAGAAAGAGCATCTAAAGGCCTTCCACCGTATACTCATATGGCATTTTTGCTAAGCAATAGCACAAACCGCAACCATGCCCATGACTTTTTAATTAAACTAAAAGAGTTTCTAGATGGGAAACTAGAAAATTATCCAAATGTAACAATAAGCCCTGTACTATCTGACAAAATGGAAAAAAGGCAAAATCGCTTCCACTTTCATATCTTAATTACATCGGCATCAAGACAACAATTGGCTGATTTTCTAAAACTAACTCAGGATGCAGTAAGCCAAACAGCGTTAAAGGGAAATATTAGATTTGCAGTCGAAGTTGACCCCCAAACTATGTATTAAAAGCTTAATTGTGGTATTCTTTAACGTTTAAAAAAACTTTTAAATTTAAATCAAAGACGCAGTATAAGGCTGACTTTGAGAATAAAATTTTTTAACTGACTTAAGAAAGGAGAACCGCGCTACTACCAGTCATTAAATTTGGTTGATGCGACTAATTTCTATGAAACAGCATATTACAAACTTGATTTTAAAAAGTGTCAAAGCCATAGATACTGCTAATGAAATTGATCCAAAACTTTTAGAAAGAATCAAAGTTGATCGTACAAAAGATAGATTGCATGGTGATTTTGCATCTAATGCAGCTATGATCTTAGCAAAACCTCTCCATGCAAAACCAATTGATATTGCAAACAAACTTATTGAACTTATAGGTAATGATGAGCGGATTAAAAAGGTAGAAATTGCAGGTCCTGGATTTATAAACTTCTTTATCAACGAAGATTATGTAGCTAAGAATTTAGAGGCTATGTTAGCAGATCCTCGTCTTGGTGTTACAAAAGTAACAAAGCCTCAGACCGTGGTCGTGGACTATTCTGCTCCTAATGTAGCTAAAGAAATGGCTGTACATCATATTCGCTCAACAGTAATTGGCGATGCCGTAGTGCGCGTGTTGGAATTTTTAGGACATAACGTCATCCGTGCAAATCATATTGGTGACTGGGGAACACAATTTGGAATGCTCATAGCCTACCTTGAAAAAACAGAAAATGAACAGGGTCAAGGCATGGATTTAAGTGACTTTGAAGCTTTTTATCGTATGGCTAAGAAATGCTATGATGAGGATGAAGCTTTCGCTGAAAAAGCTAGAAACTATGTAGTAAAACTACAAGGTGGAGATTCTTATTGCCGTAGTATGTGGAAAAAACTTGTAACCATGACTATGGTACAAAACCAAAAGCTTTATGACCGTCTTGATGTATCTTTGTCTGACAAAGATATAATGGGAGAGAGTCTATATAACGACATGCTACCTGTAGTTGTCCAGGATTTGATTGATCGTAAAATTGCTGTTTTAGATAATGGAGCAATTGTTGTATTTTTACCACAATTTAAAAATCAAGAAGGACTTCCTTTAGGAAATATTATTCGTAAATCCGATGGTGGCTACCTTTATACTACAACAGATATAGCTTGTATTAAATATCGTGTTGAAAATCTCCATGCAGACCGTATTCTTTACTTTACAGATTCAAGACAACAGCAACACTTAGAGATTGTTTGGGCTATTTGTCGCTTAGCAGGTTATGCTCCTGAGACAGTATCATTAGAACATTGTCCTTTTGGCATGATGTTAGGAAAGGATGGCAAGCCTTTTAAAACAAGATCAGGAAGTACCGTTAAACTGCGTGATTTGCTCGATGAGGCACAAAAACGTGTTGAAAATATGCTTGAGCAAAGAGAAAATTCTTTAGATGAAAATAATCGCGCCCAAGTAATTCACAATATTGCCATAGGTGCAGTCAAATATGCAGATCTATCAAAGAATAGAAACACAGACTATATTTTTGATTGGGATATGATGCTCTCATTTGATGGAAACACTGCTCCTTATCTGCAGTACGCATACAGTCGTATTTGCTCTATATTTAAGAAAGCACAAATTCAAGAAGGCGCAATCAAGATAACAATGCCTGCAGAGGAGGAATTAGCAGCAAAGCTCTTATCCTTCCCAGAGGCTGTAGCAAATGTTGCCGCAAAGAGTATGCCTAATCTTCTTTGCAATTACTTGTTTGAACTTTCAAATCTATTCATGCGTTTCTATGAACAATGTCCTGTTTTAAAAGGTGACGTTGATGATGAAACTAAGAGAAGCAGATTAAGTTTGTGCAACTTAACAGGAAAGGTCTTAAAACAGGGATTAGGCTTATTAGGAATTAATGTAATGGAGCAAATGTAATTGTTTAGATTTGATCTAAGCAAGATTTTGAAAACTATAAAAAATAAGTACGAGGCTTTTTTTAAATTTTGGGAGAGCGTGCCTCCTGCCTTGTTTTATAAAAAAGCCTTTACTTATATCGGTATATTTACATTATTAGTATCTACTATTGTCTACTATCCTGAAACTCATAAATATGATGTTTTTGTAGAACAATTTGACTCAGAAAAAATAGAAGTTATTTCAAAAGAGGAAATAAAATCCCCTGTCCATACACTTCAACCTTTCCCAAATAAAAAAGAAGGGCTGAAGCTTTATCGTAAACCAACGGAATCTTTTTATACTCTAGGAGAAATTTATCCTGAAGTATTTGATGAGAGAGAGAGCTTTAAAGAAGGTTTTTTAAAAAATCCTTTCGACCTAAGTACTGATAAAGAAATTGTTATAGACAGTGGCGTTATATTAGTAGATCCCCAAAAGGAAAAAGAGCTAGAAAAACTTGCTCGTACAAATCTTATTTGTGGTCGCATTAAAACAAAATATCAAGCAGATAATGAAATTGCTTGGATTGAAGATTACCTTGATGCCTATCCAATCTTAGATGGGAAAGAAGGAAACTACAGCTTAAGATTTGGACCTTATTTAAATAAAGACTTAGCTTTAAAGGATTATCTTTATATGCGTGTAAATGGTCTTAGACAACAATGTAAAGTTATAGTTTCTTAATACTTGAAAAACTTGTAATAAGCCCATAAGTAAAAACCATTAGCGCTCAGTACTTATGGGCTTTATTCTAAAACCCCCTATCTCATTGGGGTAAATTTAATAAAAGGTCAATTTATGACAACAATCGTATCTGTAAGACGTAATAATGTCGTAGCTGTAGGTGGGGATGGTCAAGTTACTATGGGACAAAGCTCCATACTAAAAGGCAACGCTGTTAAGGTACGCAAAATTTATCACAATAAAGTTATTGCAGGCTTTGCTGGTTCAACTGCTGATGCTTTTACCCTACTTGATTTGTTTGAACAAAAACTTGAAGAACACCAAGGTATTTTAGAAAGGGCTGCTATCACATTAGCAAAACTTTGGCGTTCTGATAGAGCGTTAAGAAAACTTGAAGCAATATTAATTGTTGCCGATAAAAACGCATCCTTCTTAATCACAGGAACTGGCGATGTCGTAAAGATGGATGATGATGTTTTAGCAACAGGTTCTGGAGGAAATTATGCTTTAGCGGCTGCTCGCGCCCTAACTCAAAATACAGAGCTAGATGCTGTAACTATTGTTAAAAAATCTTTAGAAATAGCCTCCGACATTTGTGTATTTACAAATGGCAACCACGTAATTGAGACCATAAAATATGAGTAGTGAACTTACCCCAAGAGAGATTGTCTCCGAATTAGATCGTTTTATCATAGGCCAAAAAGATGCTAAAAGGGCTGTAGCTATTGCTTTGCGTAACCGATGGCGCCGAATGCAACTTGAAAAAGACTTACGCTCTGAGGTAGTACCTAAGAATATACTTATGATTGGTCCTACAGGTGTGGGAAAAACAGAAATTGCTCGCCGTTTGGCAAAGCTTGCTCACGCCCCGTTTGTTAAAGTTGAAGCAACAAAATACACTGAAGTTGGATATGTTGGAAAGGACGTTGAATCAATTATTCGTGAACTCATGGAAATTTCTATTAAAATGGTTCGCGAAGAAGCTTTAAAGCGAAATTTTGTTAAAGCACAAGACGCCGCAGAGGAGCGTATATTAGACGTTTTGCTCCCACTTCCTTCAGCATCTGAAGAAGAGAAGAGTCAAAGTTCCGCCCGTCAGATGTTCCGAAAAAAACTAAGAGAAGGAGATCTTGATGATAAGGAAATTGAAATTTCAGTTCAAAATCAAAGTCCAATGGTTAATATCATTGGAGGCAACTCAGCTTTAGATGATATGAACAATCAACTTCAATCCTTATTTGATAACCTAAATTCAGGTCGTCAGATAACAAAGAAGATGAAAATACGTGATGCGATGAAATTAATCACAGAAGAGGAAGCCTCCAAGCTATCAAATCCAGACGAACTAAAAAGTAAGGCTATTTCTCTTGCTGAAAACAATGGAATAGTATTTATTGATGAGATAGATAAGATCTGTCAACAAGAACAAGATCGAGGCAATGTCTCAAGACAGGGTGTACAAAGAGATTTATTACCATTAATTGAAGGATCAACAGTAAACACAAAATATGGAATGGTTAAAACCGATCATATTTTATTTATTGCATCAGGAGCTTTTCAAATGTCCAAGCCATCGGATCTAATTCCTGAATTGCAAGGGCGTTTACCTATACGTGTTGAGTTACAACCTTTATCAGTCAATGATTTTGAACGTATCCTAAAAGAACCTCACAATTCATTAACAAAGCAATATGAAAATCTATTAAGCACTGAGGAAGTAAAAATTATGTTTACTGAAGATGCTATAAAACGTATTGCCGAGGATGCTTATAAGGTAAATGAAACAACAGAAAACATAGGAGCAAGAAGACTCCACACATTGATGGAAAAACTATTAGATGAAGTTTCATTTACTGCTCCTGATAATCCAGGTACAAGTATCACAATTGATCAAAAATATGTTGATGATCATTTAGAAGATTTAGTGCAAAACGAAGATTTAAGTCGCTATATACTTTAAACAATATGGATGAAGGTTTAAGCCCAAGAGAACAACAACTACTCCGAGAGCTAGATGCTCTCGGAGAGCTTGCAGAAAAGTTGTCTCAAAAACTTTTTAATACTCAGCAGTCTTTAGAACTTGCCCGTAAAGAGATTGAAGTAATTCAGCGCAATATGAATGAAGTGCGCGAAGAAAATCAACATTTACGAGAAATCATGCAAACATGGCGTCAACGTCTTTCAAATACCTTAAGCAGTCTAGATCCTATTGACTAACCAAATCGTTTTAAATCAATTCTTAAAACAATAAATAAAAAAGCCCCTAATAAGGTACCAGCAGTTAAACTTAATACAAAATCAAGTGGGTTATCAGAAATAGGAATAATAAAGATACCACCATGAGGCGCACATAAAGCACAGCCAAAAAACACCGATAAAGCACCAGCAGTAGCTGAACCACAAATACAGGCAATCCTCATTCGCAAAGGAGAATATACTAAGTAAGGTAATACCCCCTCTGTTATAAAAAATAATCCTTTCATCAATGTT
>CALFLJ010000023.1 GCA_937880335.1 uncultured Succinatimonas sp. | reverse complement strand
CAAAGTGTATTTAAATAAAAACTTAAACTATTTTTTTTATTTACAGGCAAAATGCTTTTCATAAGAGACTTAGCATTTTTACTTATAAAAGGTAGAATAATCTTAGGCAATAAATTGGCATTAGAGTCTATTGGATAAGCTAGACATAATCCCACTACCCTATCCTTTGTGTCACAATTCTCTTTACACCTAAGCAAGGTTATATTACCTAAAGAAAAATCTCCTTTATCCTCTAACAAGGCCATGGACATAAACTCATTTATTGAATCTAATCCTAAAAGATTTTGTACTGTACCAAAAACATAATCAAGAATCCCCTCTGAAGTCTTTACAATAATATCCGATAAAATATCCACATCATCATATGTAGCATCAGCGAGGTAAAGATCATAAGCCATACTAAATATCATGCTCCTTCACAGAAGATTTAGCACAAAATCTTTCAAGAGTTCCTAAAAGAGCATCTTTAAGCCCATCCTTACAGTAAAAATTTCCAGGGATTAAAGTTCGTTCTTTTAAAACTCGGCAGAATGCTTCCATTGCTATTGGATCTGGTTTCTTACAATTGTTCCAAAATTCATCAAGTTTATGTTTTTTTATGCTATTTGCTAAACCTTTTAAAGCATAGATCGATATTCCTAAACAAAAGACTGGTTTTCCTTTTAAAAGTGCCGATAAGCCTACAGTGGAATTAACCAAAACTACAGCTTTTGATTTTGCTATAAGCACATTAGTATTTCCATCATCGACAAATAAAACTCGATCCTGACATCTTAAAGCTTTAGACATTGCTTTAATAAAACGATAGTAAGGGATAAGACCATTATCTAGGGGATGATTTTTTATCACAAGCAAGCTGTCCTTTGGGGCATTTCGGGCAAAAGATGCGATCACAGTAGTAATAGCCTCCTCCTGCCTAATATACGGAGAATATAGCTGTATTTGAGAATCACTACCTAGTTGTAGAGGGTAAAAGTAAAAGCTTTTCTTGCTTGCAAAAAGATTAAATATTACTTTTGCAGATCTTTTACGTCTTTTATGTCGCATCAAATAACGAGGTAAAATTCCAAAAAGCTCTACAAAAATATTGTGAGGTCGATGTGTACGATAAAATAAAAATAAGGGATAAAGAATGACATTTCCTACATGATGCAATATAGCAAAATGGACTTTTTCAAAAATACTATCTTTATAAACACGGCCTTCAACAAATGCTGGTAGTTTTTTAGCCTCAGAGATTACATTTTCTATCTGCTTAGGCATAAGTGACCGTCCATTTACGCCACCTTCCTCTAGGGTTGAAAAGCCTGCTCTTAGATAACCTTCCTCAAAGACCCATACTTTAATTGAGCGATCTTTTGCAATCAAGATTGCGTCCTGATGAAGAGATCTCCAGTCACCGTAAACGCAGACATCTGTAACTTTATATTCATCATAAATCTTGGTTATATATTGAGGCCAATCACAAGCTCTTCCATGATAGGCAAAGGCTTTACAGTTAGAGGGAGTCTTTCCCCACAGTAAAACATCACCACCACATAGATTTATCTTTACAACTTTTGCATTGCGATAAATAAGTTCCCTGGCAAGTTTTGGAAAAAACTTACTTTGTGGACCCTGTAACATTAAAAAAGTACGTCCTTTAAAGTCCATGTAAGTTATCTTATCCTTCTTGTTGTAAAATTTCTTGTTTCAATATACTAGCGCGCTCAATAAAATAATGCTCACGCTCTTTAACCTGTGGAATTAATTTTGCGGTAAGAGAAAGTGCATTTTCAATCTGTTCTTTACTGTGACTTGCTGAAATAAAAAATCTCAGTCTAGCAGAGCTTTCAGGAACAACCGGATACACAATAGGTAATACGCATACTCCATTTTCAACTAAAAGATTTGATAGAGCGGCTGCATTTAAAGAAGAGCCTATAATTATAGGTAATATAGATGTGCCCTCAGCAAGTCCTGTATTAAGACCAAGTTCGCAGGCTTTTTTTAAAGCAAACATTCCGTTTTCTTGAAGTTTTTGAGTACGCCATGGCTCTTTATGTAATAAATTTAAGGCCTCCAAAGAGGCTGCTGCTAAGACAGGTGAAAGACCTACAGAGTAAACAAAACCTGAGGCCTTATATTTTAAAATCTCAATAAGCTCCTTATTTCCTGCGATAAAGCCGCCACAGGCGCATAAGGATTTTGATAATGTACCCATCCATATATCTACATCAGAGGGGCTTAATTTAAAATACTCCTGGCAGCCAAATCCGTGTTCACCAATGCATCCAAGAGAGTGAGCCTCATCAACCATCAAAAAGGCATTATAGCGGCGCTTTAAATCTACCAATTCCTTAAGTTTTGCAATATTTCCATCCATAGAGAATAAACCTTCAGTAACAATTAAGGCTCTCTGATGTCGGTTTCTGTTCTCAATCAATAATTTTTCAAGACTTTGTGGATCATTATGAGAAAAAGCTATACGCACCGCCCCGCTGTCATTAGCACCTGTCATAATTGAATTGTGACAAAGCTTATCTACAAAAATTACATCATTTACACCAAACAAAGTTGCAATAGTTGTAACATTAGTTGCATAACCACTTACCATAGCAATAGCACTTTCAGTACCATAATGCTCAGCTAATGCCTTTTCAAGCTCATTGTGAATTGGATGCTCACCTGCAACTAAACGCGATGCTCCAGCTGATGTTCCATAGCGCATAGCTGCATTTAAAACAGCCTCATTTATTCTTGGATCACCATTTAAACCTAGGTAATTGTAGGTTGAAAAATTTAAAAGTTCTCTATCCCCAACTTTAGTTACGCTACCTGACGCCCCATCATGGACCATAAAGTAAGGCTTTTTTATACCTGTAGTTTTAGCAGCCTTTAACTGCAATTTTAATTGCTTATAAGATGGTAAATCAGAAAACGAGCATAAAGAGCTTTTGTCTTGCGGTAAAACCTGGTTAGTTTCTACAGACTTTCTCTTTTCGTCTTTATTATCTTTTTTTATTTTAAAACGATTTAATATAGAACTTAATTCATCATGGCTTAACTTATTTTTATTATCGCTCATAATTTACCTCCAATTTATTTAAGCCATGTTGCTCCTCCATAGCAGAAATCATTAGGCTATTATCTTCACCACCCTGCATTAGAATAGCTAAATTCTTAGCAAATCCATGTAACGAACTACATGTAGCAAAAACCTCAGGAGAGAGCTGCAATTTTAATAAATCAGATAAATTCGAGGTAAGTTCCATTAAAGATAAAGAATCAAGACCTAAATCCTGAAGGGAATTCTTAGACTTTATTTCCTCTTTAGTAGAACCTAGTAATTTTGATACCTCAGTTATGACAAGCTCATATAAGGCATTTTCAAGATCCTCTCCCTTGAGCTTTAAAAGCTCATTTAAGATATCATCGCCTACGCTGTTTGCCCTTATATTAAAATGCTTTGCAACGTTAACAAAACGCATGTCCCTACCTATATCAGAACTTACTAAATTCCAATCAGCTTTAAAGCAGTAATGAATGCCAGATGCCCCTTTATCTAGGTAATTATCAAGGGCATTTATCACATCCCTTACAGTCAAAGCTGCGGTGCCTAAACGGCGCTTTAATACTTTTAAAATATTTTCTCGACCATCAAGCATTCCAACTCCTGATACAGGACCCCAGCCAATACACAAAGCTCTCACCCCTTGCTCTTTAAGAGTGATTGATACCCCCTCTGAGGCTGCATTTGCAGATGCATAAGCACATTGACCTGGATTTCCAAATAAGGATGCAACTGAGGAGAAAAATACAAAACAGTTAGGCAAAATATTTAAATACTTAAGGCATAAGATAAGATTTAATGCGCCTTTAAACTTAACTTTAAGCTGTGTTTCATAATCACTTGGTTTTAAATCAGTTATAAGAGCATCATTTAAAAAACCTGCAGCATGAATACATAAATTAACATTTTTCAGGTTAAGAGCTTCTATAGATTTAAGTAACAAATCCTGATTAGATATATCGCCTTCAATGTAGTCAATTTTAACTTCAAAACCATTTAGCTTTGATTTTAGAGCCTCTAAAGACTTCGAAGCTTTTTCTAAACTACGTCTTCCGATTATTACAAGATGAGAGCAACCTTTATAAACTAGGTGTTTGGCAATTTCAATACCTAAACCTCCTAAGCCTCCTGTAATAATGCATGTACCTTTATCGTATACAAATTTTTTGTGTATCTGCTTTTTACTAAATTTATTATCCTGTTTATCAATGTCTTTACAGGAGGTAAAAATACTATCCTTTAGAACTACTAATTTGCCAATACCAGTTGAGGAACGCAAATCATTAAAAGCTTCGACTACCTCATTCTCAAGATAAAAATTTACAGGAATAGTTTTTAAAAGGCCCTTTTCAAAATAGGTTAATAGCTCACTCATAAGTTTTGAGCAAAAATCAGGTTTTATTTTTAAAAGAGCATCTGCATCTACAGCAAAATATGACAGATTATCCTTAAAATGCTTCAAGTGCATGGAGTTATCAGCGTAAAAATCACGCTTTCCAAGCTCAATAAACCTTCCTAAGGGAGATAAAAGCTCAAGTGATAAAGCAGCTCCATCATCACTCAAAGAATTTAAAACTATATCTATCCCTTTATTCCCGACATCAGCTCTAATTTCATCTGCAAAAGCATATGAACGAGAGTTATATACATGGTCAGCACCTAATGAGAGTAAAAGCCTACGCTTTAACTCACTGCCTGCTGTGGCATAAATTTTAAGCCCCATAAGCTTGGCAATTTGCAGTGCAGCAAGCCCCACACCACCTGCGCCACCATGAATTAAAATACTCTCACCTGCCTGTGCCAGTGCCTTACACTTTAAAGAGTAGTATGCTGTAAAGTAAACTACAGGCAAAGAAGCAGCCTTTGCAAAACTTAAATTCTCAGGCTTTAGTAATACAGCATCTCTTTTAGTAACAATATAGTCAGAGAAAGAAGACGGGGCAAAAGCAATAACCTCATCTCCTACGTTAAGATCACAGACTTTATCACCTAATGCCTTAACTTTGCCTGAGCACTCAAGGCCTAAGCTCTCCCCTACAAAACCATTCTCTAATGCCTCATCTGGCAATAAGCCTGATGCCCACATAACATCACGATAGTTTAAAGCTGTAGCTTTTACCTCAATTAAGACTTCGTTATCTTTAGGCTTTTTTATAAAATTATCACAAAAATGCAATGAGGATAGACGACCGGCTTTATCAAAGATAAGACTTCTATTTAAAACATCATCAACATTTGATGAAGTGTCATCTTTTTCCTTTTTATCTAAATTAATTGAACTTAAATATCTCTCACTGGCATCAAGGAATACCTCTTCATAAAAATTAAAGTCTAACCTCAACTCACAAATAATATTTTCTAAATATCTTTGGTTACACTTATCATTTAAAGAAGGTAAACCTTGTTTTAAAACAATAACCTTGCATAAGGGTAGCTCAAACTCATGTCTTGCTGTTCTTAAGCAAGCTATGATAGCCCTTATACCTGCACTATTCTCATCTTGTCCATCGATGATAAACAATATAGACTCAGATGTGCCTTGTTTTTGGATTAAAAACTTAGATAAATTATAAAGTTGATAAGATAGTACATCAGGTTTTACGCTAGGTTTTATACAACGATACAGCCTATCACCATCAAATATGCCGTTAAATACTCCATAAGATAGAGATTCATTATTTATTGGTAAACATAAATTATCTAATATCTCTTTTGCTTGTGCTAGATCATCAAAATCATAAGCTTTAGCAGTTTTCTTAAAGAAAGAGCATCCATTTTCGTCAAAGAAAATTTCCTCTAAACCTAAGTTTTTAAAATACTCATCTAAATTTTGCTTTAAGATAACTTTATTCTGGCTGTTTTCAATTCTGTCTTTGATAATTTCACAAAGTTTAAAACTAAGTGATGTTGTATTTTTCTGAACAAATAATAAGCCAGACTCTTTTAAAGCAGAATAAATATTTTGCAAAAGCTTATCTTGCCCATATTTCTTAAGATAATTAAATCCTTCAGATGTAATCAATACTGCATCAAAATAAGGTAAATTCTTACCGCAGGCACAATTTATAAAATCATTTAAAGATAAAACTCTGCACTTTGAAAATAGATCAAGGCCTAAAACAGCTAAATCAAAAGAGTGGTTATCTAAAAATACCTTATAAACCTCATCACCATTTTGCTCAAGGAAATTAAATTTATGCTGAGGGAAGTCTGTGCTTAAAACTAAAACTCTAAGCTTTGAATTATTAAGAGAATATTGCTTTTGATCTTTTAAACATTTGCCTAAAATTGACTGTATAAAAAGATTTTGTTGAGAACTGCTTTCAACACGCTTTAAAAGGTAAGTTAGATTTTTTGAGAAAACAGAAATATCACCAAACTCAAAATAATCTTCAAGCTTTAAATCAATGAGCATCAATAACTCAACAGTAGCCGCACTTTGAGGATACTCTAATATTAGAGATGAGCAAAGCTTGTCAAAATCAAGTTCTTTTTCAATTTCCTTAATATTTTCCACCAAGGAAAAAGTCTCATCACTATAATTTGCAAGGTCAAATTCACATAAAAGATTTAAGAGGAATAAAGCTAAACTCTCTGCTTTTTCATCTATAAAGCAATCAAACAATTGCTCAGGCAAAAGAGGCTCACTCTGTTTAAACTTTATATGCTTTAAGGCTAAGCTACAAAGACAGGCTGAAAATAATGACTCTATATCGCTAAGCTCTTTAAAATCTAAAAAATTACCTGAATTTTTAAGTGTTTTATAAGTATTTAAAAATCTATTAGTGTCAAAATTTCCAGTCATTCCAATCAATGGACTTTTTACCAAAGAATCAGAATAACTGTATACAACAGATGAATCCTCCTGTGGTACAAGCTTATAGCGACAACCTGACATAAAGCCACAGCTAAATCCTAACTCATCAAAAAAGTCTATATCACAGACAATAGAACTTCTACCTAACGCAACAATCTTAAGTAAGGCATAAATTCTCTCTTCGCCTTTTTTTATAAAGCAAAATTCATCAACCTGACTTGGCAAGTAAAGCTTTTCTAATGAAAATAAATTATCTGCAAAAAGTCCTACAGCAAATAAAAGTTGCAATGCAGCATCTAGGCCTGCTACAGAAATATCCCCTGAACTAAGCCCATTTTCATAATGCATGTCTATTTTTGCTAAAGCGCAATTTGATGATGCGTAAAGACTTTTTATTCGTCTATACTCATCATGGTAATTGATACCTAATTCTGATGCTTTCAAATAAAGAGAGGATGGTTCAATTTCTTTTAAATTATGAACTTCTAATATATTTTTTATGTCAACTTTAGAAGGCTTAGCTTCATAAGGTAAAGCTCGGCAGGATGCAGCTTTTGCAAAGTTATTTGTACCTTGTGGGCGAATGTTAAAAATAATTGAATTATCTTGTTGAACTTCAATCTTAAATTCTTTTATGCCAGAGCTTAAACTTACAGGCATAAAAAGCTCAAGATTTAGAAGTCTCATACTCCTTCCTAAAGTAGCAAAATATTCAGCTGCTTTAAGTCCTGAGATAAGGTAGGTGGCAAACGGTAAAAGAACCTCACCTTGTACCTCATGCCCTGAAAAAAAGACCTGTTTTTTTACATCAAGCTCATTTATAAAACCTTGGTTATAAGGTAACTTGCAACCTAATAATATTGACTTAACCTCTGGTTTTAAATAGTTAAAGCATGAAGGTGTATCATCAACCCAATAATCCCTACGTTCAAATGCATAATGAGGAAGGCTTATAAATCTATCAACCTTACTTAAGTTAAAATAAAACTGTTCTGAAATTAAACCTGATGCAATAAAAGATAAGATTTTTTTGTTTATCTCATAGCTATCATTTTTACATGTAATATTGCTTACAATACATTGCACATCACTAGAGCTTACACAATGCTTAAGGTAAGAGCTTAAAATAGCTTGAGGTCCTATCTCTATAAAACGGGTAAAACCGTCCTCAATCATGCTTTTACATGTATCACTAAAACGTACTGGTTTTCTAACATTCTGCCACCAGTAATCTGCGTTTAACTGACAAGATGGAATTTTTCTCCCATAGACTGAGGAATAAAAATCAATATCTGAGTTTTTAGGACTTATATCAGATAAAGATTTTTTCAGATCATTTTCTATAGGATCCATAAAGTCAGAGTGGAAGGCATAATTAAGTTTTAAGACTTTAATTACCCCTCTTAAGGCTTTAACTCTATCTGAAAATTTAGATATTAGATCCTTATCTCCACTTAAGGTAAAACTGTCAGGAGCATTGTAAGCGGCAATTGAAATAGACTTATACTCATCTAATTTTAAAAGCCCACAAAGCTTTTCATATGACAATTTAACTGCAGCCATAGCTCCATTTTTGCTTGTTTTTTCCTGATAAAAAGAGCGTTTTACAATAAGCTTACAGGCATCTTCTAAACTTAATGCACCACATATGCATGCTGAGGCGACCTCGCCTACACTATGCCCACTACAACCATCAGCGTTTAAGCCCTTAGATTTTATAAATTCAAAAAGAGCATATTGAATAGCAAAAATAAGCGGCTGAGCTATTACAGGCGATGATAAATCGTAAGAGTTATCATCAGATTTGACAATTTCTTTATAATCGATCTTAGATATATTGAATAATAGCTTTGAAGCTTTATCAAAGGCGTCTGCAAAAACTTTTTCTTTTGCGTAAAGTAAAGCCCCCATACCTCGATACTGAGAGCCATTTCCTGAAAATATAAAAGCAGTTTTTCCTTTAGGTGCTAAATTTGAAGTTTCACAAATTGCACCTAAACTACCTAATTCTTGTAGCTTTCCTGTATTATTGGATGAAAAATTTTCAAGCAGTTTTATTAACTGAGGCCGTGTTTTTGCATCAAAAACAACACGCTTTGCATAAAGCTCTCTCGTCTTAAGATAAGTTGCAGCTATATGTGATACCGGTAGGTTTTCTTTTTCTTTTAAAAATTCAGCTATATCTTTGGCATATAATCTTAAAGCCCCTTCAGTCTTTGCAGACAGCATCAAAGAAAATTTATCATTTAAACCATTATCTTGTGATGTTGAAGAAGTTGAGGTAGATTCTTCTGATGGCGCACTTTCAATTAGAATATGTGCATTACTTCCACCAAAGCCAAATGAGTTTATACCTATTTGTAAAGAGCTTATGTCTTTATCTAATTTTATATTCTCTCGTACTACTTTAAGATTTAGTTTGTCAAAATCTATATTTGGATTTAATTCATCCACCCATATCTGACGAGGAATTTCACGGTGTTTTAAAATCAGTAAGGATTTTAAAATACCAGCCATACCAGAGGCTGTTTCTAGGTGACCTGTATTGCATTTAACAGATCCTATATATAAGCTTCGATCCTCCTCATCCCTTATCCGACTTCCTAAAACTTTGCCAATTGCAGAGCATTCTATAGGATCACCTGCTTGTGTGCCTGTACCGTGAGCTTCCACATAAACTAATTTTTCAAGACTTCTATCTTTATATACTCTTTCAATTAAAGACTGTTGAGCCTTTGCATTTGGTAGGGCAATACCCGAGGTAGATCCATCCTGGTTTAAGGATGCAGCTTTAATTACACCTATTATATTATCTAAAGAAGAAACTGCATCAGAAAGGCGCTTAAGTATAAGTAAAGCACCACCCTCAGAGCGGACATATCCGTCGGCATCTTTAGAAAAGACTTTACATTTGCCATTTGCTGACAACATATGGGCTTGGGAGAAACCAACAAATGGCATGGGTGATAGCAGAACATTTACTCCACCTGCAAATGCTAAATCACAACTACCAGATGATAAGGCCTCAAATGCTTTGCATACAGCAGTCATTGACGATGAGCAGGCTGTATCAATGGTCATACTCTCACCATGCAGATCGTAATAGTATGACAACCTATTTGAAATAATAGATAAATTGGTGCCAGTCATTGAATATGCATTTATTTTTGCTGCATCATCTGCAGCAACAAATGCCATGTCTGTTGAGGCAGCTCCAATAAAAACAGATGTATTACTACCTTTTATATCTTCTGCTTTAATACCAGCATCCTCAAGAGCATCCACAGACATTTCAAGCACAAGTCTTTGCTGAGGATCTAATGATTGAGCCTCACTTTTATTCATCTTGAAATAAGAGGCATCAAACAGTCTTAAATTTCCACAAGTGCCAGCCTTAAAGGTTACACTATGTCCCTTAACCTCTCGCACAGGATGTTCAAAGCGATATTTACAAAACCGCTCTAAAGAGACTTCACTTATTAAATCCTTTCCTGAGGTTAAAAAAGATCCTTACTTCTAATGTTGCCTGGCATACGAAAACCAATGCCAATAATAGCAATTCCATCTTCTTTTAAATTTGAGGCTTTATTTGAGAAATTATTAGAACAACACATTTTTTTTATATTTTTGGAAAATGATAGTAAACTCTTTTTTGAGTAAACACCGCTAAGTGCACTGTGTAAAAATTAGCTTATATATTTACTATTCTATCAGAGGTTTCTTAAAGACAGGATAGACAATATAAACCATTTTATAATTTTACCATTTTTAACATTCTGCAATCTAATAGTGTTCTAACTATTAGAAAATTTACATATTTTAGACGAAAAATATAACATATTGTTTCCACTTTGAAATAATCCTTTTTAGTACCTTTATCTTAGGCTTGATTTCATAAATATGTGTTAAAAAACATTACATATAAATTCCAGGATAAAATCCTGGATAAAATTTAACAGATAAATCATGATGTTCTGTTCGTTTTATCAAACTTTTATAGAAGTATTAGGATCTTAGCTCTGTTCATATTTTTTACCTCAAATCAAAATTCAAAATTTCAATGTTACTATTCCATACAATATTTTTTTTGACTAAGGTAAGAGATTACAAACTTGTTTCTAACTATTTTATGTAAATTACAATAGTTATTGAAATCCACCTGTTACTCGTAAAGTACCTGATTTAACCTCGTAAATAAATATAATTCAAATAACAACATAAACCTCAAAAGTTTATAGCCCCACTGCAAAATACCTGAAAATACTCATTTTCCATAAAAGATTAAAACAGTTGCAAAAGATTTTGAAGTTGGTCATATGCTAAAATCGTTCACATGTTTTTTAGCTTAAGGTTTTACCATGATTGAAGATCGCGGTCTTTTCCGTATCCCCTATTACCCGGAACTTGAAGTTGTAAATGAATACGCAGGCGATAGATCTGCCTTGATTCTTTCTATTCTTTTATATTGGCATTCAAAAGTAAGCTATCAGAGGTTTAATGCCAGAAACCATTTAAATATGCTCTCTCGTAATTTAAGAGTAGATGTTTTAGAAATCAAAAAAGCACTAGATCATCTAGTTTCTTTAAAACTTTTAAATTATGAAGCATGTAAATTTACAACAAACAGTGAAAATCCTTTAAAAAAGGAAAAGTTAGATGAGTTTTATGCCTTAAATTTTCATAATCTCTATGAGTTTTTAAAAGATCACAATTTAAATATACCAATTAAAGTATTGCGTAAAGCATCTGACGACAGCTTTGATATCATGGCCTATATAAGTCCATCTCGACTCCCTACAGAGCAGGGTTTAGAAGGTCTTATCAAAGGGGATAAATATAATGATACCTGCTTTAATATTGCAAAAATTATAGTCGGAATGTGTGTGCTAGGCGATTATGTAGATTTTTCATATAAAGCACTTGCACCTGGGTGGCGTATATTAGTTGAACCTCGTCGTAAAGAGGACTACGAGGATTCTATCGACGTTTATACGGAACACGCTAAATGGAGCATTCTTCTTACCTGACGGCAATTACTTTGGTACTGAACACCATCATATATGGCATGTAAAAAAAACAAAAGAACCTAAAATTTTAGCCGCCGCTTTATATTTGGCAGCTGCCAGTATAGATGATAATGTGTCCTTTATTTCCGATCTGTCCATTTTTGAATTAGATGAAGCTTTTATTCTTTTATATAGACTTACAGGAATTAAGGCTCAGATAAAAGACGCTTATTTTGAAAATCTAGATTTACAAGGTGAGGATTTAAAAAAGAGTCTTGAACATTATCACGCTCTTCAAGACTCTCTTTCACAATATGAAGTTCTAAAGTGGTCTATTTAATTTTCGGGCCTTTGCAGATATTTTTAAAATCAAAGATATTTTGATCATATAGATGTGAAGGCACGATATTAGATAAAGCTTTAAAGGCAATATCAGCACGCTTTGGATAATCCTCATTCCACTGCTTTATCATCTTACTCATTGCAGCACGCTCCTGATTTTCCCCCCACCCACATAAACCTTTTGGTAAAAGCGGATATTCCTTAAGCTTAGATAATTTTAAAATATCCCGTTCACGACAATAGACCAAAGGTCTTATCACTGTAAGGTCATCTTTATCCGTTCTCAATACAGGTGGCATAGACTTCATAATGCCTGAGTAGAATAAATTTAAAAAGAAAGTGGCAAGAACGTCATCTTTATGGTGTCCAAGTGCTATTTTATTTGCCCCAATCTCACGAGCAAAACCATAGAGCTTACCTCGGCGTAATCTTGAACATAAAGAACAATATGGCTGCCCTTCTGGAACCTTCTCCTTACATAGCTCAAAAATAGGATATCTTTCAATATGATATTCAAGACCTACTTTTTTTAAATGGTTTTCTAAAATTGAACAGTCAGATCCTGGGAAGCCAGAATCTATGTGTACTGGGATAAGAGTAAACGGAATTGGGGCAGATCGTTTAAGACTCAACATTAAGTCTAAAAGAACATAACTGTCCTTGCCGCCTGACATAGCAACAATAATCTTGTCATGCTCTTCAATCATGCCAAAGTCTCCTATGGCATGACCTACCTTGCGTCGTAAGCGCTTATAAAGCTTATCTGCATTATATTTTTCCTGCTTATTTTCAATATTGTGATAAGGGCTTACATGGCGACCGTAATCATCGGCCTCTTTTGAAAGAGAGGTGTCATTTTGCATTTTTATTTGATCTTAGTTTGACTGGTTGTAGGAATACGCTCAATTACAGTTTTAGGTGTTATGACTGCTACATCACAATCTAATGTATCAACCACACGCTCACAGATATTACCCACTAAAGCTAAGGCAATTCCCTTACGAGCTGTAGTCCCGATAAAGAGCGCTGTTGGATTTAACTCCTTACATAAAGCCGGAATAACCTCGTCTGGCTGACCTTCACGGATATGACAACGATCTGTTGGAATTTTATGACGTGAGGCAAATGATAGTACCGCTTTGCACCCTTCCTTTAAAATCTTATCTGAGATATGTGTAGGTGTATAGCCTGGCATGTCTAATGTAGCCGGTGGGACAACTGGCGGGATAGCATTAAATATATGAATCTGACATCCTGTAAATTTGGATAGCTCTTGAGCCTCGCGCAATAAACGCATATTTGTATAACGTAAAAGACTGTCCTCAGGATTTGACAGATCTAATGCAACGGCCACTATACCTGTAGGAGACCACATGTGATCCTGGGCGATTAAAACAGGAACAGGTGAATGGCGCAAAAGCTGATAATCAAGCGGAGTAAATACGACTTTATCAAGCATTCCATGGACATCCGCTGTTTTAATTAAAAGATCACAACACTCATTCTTTGCAATAGAGGTCAGATCTTTTCCTACGCTATTTGACCAAATCACTTTTTGCTCAATCTTAACGCCCATAGCATGAATCTTAAGATAATTACTAAGCCAGCTTTCATATTTTAAAATGAGGCTGTCTTTCATCTCAGAAGTCTCTTCTATGGATAATACTGAGGTGAGATCATAAGAATTATCGATAATAGGCATAACTGCAATAATACGCAAGACAGATCGTTCCACCCCATCCTTTTTAGGACGAGATTTCTCTAACTGATACAAAGCTAAAGCTCTCTCAAGTGCAGGCTGTCTGAATTGCTGCTGCTCAATTACAACTAAAATGCTTTTTACCTTTGCCATGATATTACCTCGCATTTATTACTTGAGCTTTAATCTTAAACTATTGTTTTATGATGTTTAAGTAAAAGTTTTTTAAAAATTAAAAATTTAAGCTTCTTTTATGAAATTTTTACACCTTAACATAAAGGTAGAGCTAAAATAATGCTTAAAATTGAAAATTCCATAAAAAAATAATTAAAAAGGTATGAAAGATTAATTATCCTTTCTTTGAAAGGCTTTATTATCACCATTACAATACCTTTCAACTCGCAAATTAAGATTTTTCCACGCTTTTAAAACCTTTCTTACATAACGATCATGAATCTTAGAATTAACTGAATAATGGAAGTGATAGTTGCCTACACCTTTTAAAATATTATTATCGGCTCTTTCAATTTCGCGTCGTAAGAGATATCCCATAGCCCAAATATTGCGACAAGGTACGTTTTTCATATCATCTTTTGTTAGGGAAAAACGCTTAAGCTCAGAGAGCCTTACATCATTTATCTGAGCTGGCCCACAGTCTTGAGTACCGTTAGTATTGTTAGAACACTTACCATTTATATCGCCTCGCTCAACATAAAGCACCGAATACAAAAGCTCCTCTGGCAGATCAAATTGATAGGCAGTCCAGTGTATGCAATTTCTTAGGTTTTTGTATTTGTTCATTGGTGGATTTAGATAAGCAATTTCTCGCCAGTGCAAGGCATCTCCTCTGCACTGCATAACAGAGCATAACCCTGACTCACAAAAAAGAAGTGATAAAAAAAGAGCAAGAAAAATCTTTTTCATAATCAAATTAGATATCTGTTAGAGTCTAAGGCTTTTGCAATAAACTAATGCTATTTTCTATAGCCTTAACTAAATTTTTCTCAATTTTATCGTGATCCTCATAATTTACATATTTTTGCTTATCTAAAGGATTTGGTTTGGGAATATTTTCCAAGTTAGGTTTAAAAATTTCCCCCTGTCTTATGAGATCTCCCATTTTTATTGAGTTTAAAATAGTTTTAACAAGAACTCCTTCCTGTTCTAAATTTACCGGCTTCAAACGAAAAATCAAAGGTTTTGAGCGTCCCTTTAAGATAACCTTAAGTTTTCCAACCAAAGCCCCAGGATTTTGCTTAATTAAAAGCTCATATGATGTGGCTGTGGAATCTACAGCAAAAGCTGGGTTTTCACTTTGAAACCTTTCAATTTCAAAACCATTACCATCTAAATCATAAATTCTTAAAATACTTATACCGTAAGATGGCACGCCAATTACACAATTAGGTTCATAAACACCACCTAATCGAATAACCCCCGCCTGAACATCTCCAGGAACTGCTGGTAATTTTCCTATTTTAAAATCCTCAGTCCGCTCTTTGTGTTCAAGTGACTGATATTGCTCTTTCTCCTGCAGAGCGGTTTTATAATCCTTAAGGGTATCAAATAACTCAGGTGGTGGTTCCGGGGCAACTATATTGGCATAAGAGCAATTTACAAAAATTAAAAGTCCTATACTGAAAAAAAATTTAGTAAACATCTGTTCTCCACAATTTTTTTTATTATATATAGAAATTTAAAGATCATTTAACAACTGCATAAAAAGAGTTTTTTTTACATCCATAAGAGAGAACGCATAGTACACACGTGTATATAAATCACGGTGTGATTTAAAACTTTTATGTTACCTTTATAGCTTAAACTAAAAAAAAGTTTTTCTGTCTCAACAAAAGCTTTTCAATGGAATTGATATTATTACACGTTTTAAATGCCCCAAAAAACTTATGTCATAAATTAAAACTTGTGTCAGTATTGATATTACATATATAAACATATTTTCTAAGTGAAAACTTGTTAATTAGATATTCACAGAATTTGACCCATGTATTAAACTATTCGAATCTAAAATATTTTAAATTCTAATTTTCATTCATATTGTCATGTAATTACTAAAAACCAACCATTGTATAACCTTATTAATTTAAGTTACGCCAAAATAAACTATAAACTAAATCAATATTTTTTTATAATAGGATAAATCATAGATGATGTTATTAAAAAAAAATAATCTTATTTTGTAATTTACAAGCGATACACCAACTTATCAATTATTGCCAAGATTATGACACTTTAGACAAAGTCCTACATCAATAATAAATTTAACCAATAAATCTTATTAACCACAGCTATTGCAGTTAAATAGACTTTTATCTATAAGATCTAAGGCAATAAAATTTACAATAAGCTAAAGTAAATTTCTAAGTAATAACTGCATTGTAGGTACCTCATAAAAACAGTGTTCTTACTCAATTAATTGTTTTAAATACAAACAAGCTATCTTTGACTATTTGAAGGGCTCTCTAAAATTTTTAACTCTTTTATTTCTTTTTACAAAAAATAGAATTTGAATAACTATAATTTTTATCTACCGCAGTAAAGATATAAATATGAATATGTTTTTTTAAGATTAAAAGCCTAGCAATATGCTAAAATAACATCAATTTTTTATAACAAATGCTTTAATATATTTTTACCGAGGAATTTTAATGAGCGCTTTAGTTTTAGGTCATAAAAATCCAGACACCGACTCTATAGTTTCTGCTTTATCTGCCACTTATTTATTATCTAAGCGTGGTTTTGATGTTGTAGCTGCAGCACAAGGCAATGTAGCACCTGAGACTGCTTTTGTATTAGAGAAATTCAATTTAAAAGCTCCTGAAGTTGTAACCTCTGTTGCAGATCGTGATGTTTGGTTAGTTGATTACTCTGATTTAGCTCAAGCTCCTGAAGATTTATCTAAAGCACGCCTTTTAGGTATTTTTGATCACCACAAGTTAGGTGATGTTA
>CALFLJ010000022.1 GCA_937880335.1 uncultured Succinatimonas sp. | reverse complement strand
TCTTTAAGTCCTTCATAATCAACGCCTAGAATAACGTATACAGCATGATTATCTACGACTCCATGTTCGTTCTTCATTTTGACATATATACAATCAACAAATACGAAGCTATAAAGAGCTTTTAACGGCCTGTTAAGCCACTCCTTCACCTCTTCTATTATCGTGCTCTCTCTTCCTGTGAGTTTTTATCGTAGCCTAGGTGGGCATCCATTTGAGCATTTAGCATCCTCTCAAATAAAGGGCCAAATACATCCTTTAATGCCTCATTTATATCTTTGGCATTTTTTTTGTCATAGTTTTAAGGATTAGATCTGCTATTTTTAATGCTGCTGGGCTACGTTTGATTCTTACCATAATAAACCCCATTTAAGTCATAAAATGGTATCAGACTTAAATGGGGTTGCGCAGATTCTATTTCACTCTCTAATTTGAGTTTCTGAGTAGTTACTTTTTCTCTTTAATTTCATTTAAAAGCTTTTCTAGATAGGCATCTTTTTCTTGCCATAATTTACGCATTTTCATAGTTATATCGTGCTTGTATTCTTTATCATTAAGATAATCACCACACATTTCTTTCTCTGTTTTTATTATTTCTACGTTTACATAAACGTTTTTTATTCTTCCAAATAGAAGATCAATAAAAGGTTTTTGAGTGTTATCAGGATAACAAAGTGTAGTGTTATAAATAAAATCAATTTTGTCTGCAATTTCTCCTAAAGCTAATGCAAAAGATGCTACTTTAGGTGGCATGAGGTGATTGTAGCTGCTTCGTGCTTTTAAAGCTTTTTCTTTTGTATAACGAGTCCCTTCAATAAAGTTTATAAGTGCAGTAGGAGCTAGAGCTATATTTCTGCAAACTTTTTTTGTAGTCTCCATGTCTTTTTTCCTAAGCTGGGGATTTTTTAGAAGTTGTTCACGACTATAGCGCCTTAAGAACGGCATTCCTAGAGCGTAGCAGGCAAGTCCAACGAAAGGAATATAGATTAGGGAGTGCTTCATAAAAAATTTAGTTATAGGAATTCGTCCATGGTAAATCATGGCTATAAATAGAATATCTACCCAACTTAAATGATTAGATATAACTATACAGGATTTCTTTGTTGAAGGAATTTCATCGCCTGTAATATGCCATTTTATATTGTTTGTTATGGAGATAATTAGCCGGTTATTAAAAACCCAAAGCATATAAAGTACGTAATTTGCTTTTTCTATCATAATTATAATAGGTTTGATTGGGAGCAAAAATCTTATTAACCCTAATATCATGATAGGAATAGCAATAAGTACTGAGTTTAATGGAATTAAAATAATATTGATCAATAATAAAATTGGAGAAGGTAAAAAAGCCAGCATGGCAAACCCTTTAAAAAATTAAATAAAAAAATAACATTACTATTTTACCAAGAAAAAGACTAAATTTATTTTTCATTTTCTAGAACATATATTGATTTGTGTTCCACTATTTGAGATATAATCAAGATATCAACCGATATAAATGTTTATGCTTTCTGTTGCTTTTATAGATTTCAGAATTATGCATTATCTATGTGTTAAACTCGGTGTGGAATAATAACTGCTGTGACAAACATAAAACACGACAGTTTATCTTTACTAAAATATTTATGAATTAAAAGAGGTTTAAAATGGCCGATAATACCAAGTTCATTTGGTTCAATGGAAAGCTCGTTCCGTGGGAGCAGGCCAACGTTCATGTTACCTGTCACGCCCTTCACTATGGATCTGCTGTGTTTGAGGGTATTCGTGCGTATGCTACTAAGAATGGTCCTCAAATATTCAGACTTAAAGAGCATATCGACCGCTTATTTAATTCTGCTCACATTTATCGCTTTCCTATTGCCCAGACAAAAGAAGAAATAATGGATGCCTGTAAAAAGGTTATTTCGGAGAATGGTTTAGATTATGGTTACATTCGTCCTTTATTATTTATGGGAGCTGTAGGTTTAGGTGTTAAGTTCCCTAAAGGAGCTAAAGCAGAAGCAATGGTTTGTGCAATGCCTTGGGGTGCTTATTTAGGTGAAGAAGGCTTAAAAAAAGGTGTTAAAGTTTGTGTTTCTTCATGGCGTCGTTTAGCTCCTGACACTATACCTACTGAGGCTAAGGCTGCCGGTAATTATTTATCATCTATTTTGATTGCAAATGAAGCCACTAACAATGGATATACCGAAGCTATCGCTTTAGATACAAATGGCTATATTTCAGAAGGTTCTGGCGAAAATGTATTTTTAGTAAAGGACAACGTAATCTTTACAGCTCCTTTCACTTCAGGCCTCCTTCCAGGCATTACAAGAGATTCCATCATCACTATTGCAAAGGATCTTGGTTATGAGGTTCGTCAGCAGACCATCCCTCGTGAAATGGTTTATCTTGCTGATGAAATATTCTTCTCTGGAACCGCAGCTGAGATTACTCCAATTGCTTCAGTTGATGGTATCGAGGTAGGTCCTGGCCACAGAGGTCCTGTAACTGAGAAGTTACAAAATGCTTTCTTTGATATTGTTAAAGGAAATGTCGAAGACAAGTATGGTTGGTTAACTCCTGTTAAATAATTAGGTTTATCACTGCTTTAATTATTAAAACCCACTACTACCATAAAAGCAGTGGGTTTTTATTTATTGATATTAGGAATATTGTATATGCCCAATAATTACCGTTCAAAAGTTACATACGAAGGCAAAATCATGGCTGGAGCTCGTGCTTTGTGGAAAGCCACAGGTGTTAAAGACGAGGATTTTGGAAAGCCAATTATCGCAGTTGCTAACAGCTTTACTCAGTTTGTTCCAGGTCATGTACATTTACATGATATAGGTCAGTTAGTTGTAAAAGAGATTGAAAAAGCTGGTGGTATAGCAAAGGAATTTAATACTATTGCAGTTGATGACGGTATTGCTATGGGACATACCGGTATGCTGTATTCTCTACCAAGTCGTGACATCATTGCAGATTCTGTTGAATACATGACTAATGCCCACAAAGCAGATGCTTTAGTTTGTATTTCAAATTGCGATAAAGTGACACCTGGTATGTTAATGGCTGCAATGAGACTTAACATTCCGACTATCTTTGTTTCAGGTGGTCCAATGGAAGCTGGTCGTATGAAGGGCTGCGACTACAAGGTTGATTTAATTGACGCAATGATTGTTTCGGCAGAACCAAATGTTTCTGATGAAACTGTAAATGAAGTTGAATCTGCAGCTTGTCCTACTTGTGGCTCTTGTTCTGGTATGTTTACTGCCAACTCAATGAACTCTTTGACTGAGGCATTAGGTTTATCATTACCAGGAAATGGATCATTAGTTGCAACTCATGCACAAAGAAAAAACTTATTTATAAAAGCAGCTCATCGTATTGTAGAAATGGCTAAAGCTTATTATGAAAATGGTGATGAAAGTGTATTGCCTCGTTCGATTGCTACAAAAGATACATTTGAAAACGCCATGAGCTTAGATATTGCAATGGGAGGTTCAACTAATACTGTTCTACATATTTTAGCTGTAGCTCAAGAGGCCGGTGTTGACTTTACTATGAAGGATATTGATAGCTTATCTCGCCATGTTCCTCATATTTGCAAGATGTCGCCATCAACTCATCAGTGGCACATGGAAGACTTGCATAATGCCGGTGGTATTATGAACATTATGGCTGTGCTTAAAAAAAATAATCTAATTCACAATGAAAGCAAGACCGTTTTAGGTCTAACTATTGGGGAGCAGATAGATAAGTACGATATTTTAAATTCTAATGATGAAGAGATTTTAAAATTCTATAAGTCTTGTGCTGGCGGTAAATATAATATTCAGGCATTTTCTCAAGATAATTATGTAAGTAGCTTAGATAAAGATCGTGTTAACGGGTGTATTCATGATTTTGAGCACGCTTATTCTAAAGATGGTGGTCTTGCTGTTTTATACGGTAATTTGGCAGAGAATGGCTGTATTGTTAAAACAGCTGGAGTAGATTCATCTATTCTGAAATTTGTAGGACCAGCTAGAATATTTGAATCTCAAGAAGAAGCTGTAGAAGGTATTTTAGGTGGTAAAGTAAAAGCTGGTGATGTAGTTATTGTTAGATACGAAGGTCCTAGAGGTGGTCCTGGCATGCAGGAAATGCTGTATCCTACATCATATATTAAGTCAGTAGGCTTAGGTAAGGAGTGCGCACTTGTAACTGATGGTCGTTTCTCAGGAGGATCTTCTGGTCTTTCTATCGGTCACGTTTCACCTGAGGCTGCAAACGGAGGAAATATAGGTCTTCTCGAGGAGAATGACATTATTGCTATTGATATTCCAAACCGTACTATCAGCATGAATGTCAGTGATGAAGAATTACAAAGACGCCGTGCCATCATGCAGTCTTTAGGTAAAAAAGCTTGGCAACCTAAAAATAGAGAGCGAGAAATTTCATTTGCATTAAAAGCATTTGGTAAGCTTGCGCTGATAAAGGTGGAGTAAGAGATCGTTCAAAATTAGAGGGACTTTAATATATGGCAGAAAAATTATTAGATGCCCAAGGATATATGCAAAAGATACTTCTTGCGCGTATCTACGATTTGGTAAAAGTTACCCCCCTACAAAAATTAGATAACCTTTCGGATAGACTTGGAGTTGAGGTTCATTTAAAGCGAGAGGATTATCAAAAGATCCATTCCTTTAAATTGAGAGGTGCATATAATATGATAAAAAACCTGTCTGAGGCTCAACTTAAGGCAGGTATTGTTACAGCATCTGCAGGAAATCATGCTCAAGGTGTTGCCTTATCAGCAAAGCAATTGGAGATGAAGGCTGTTATTGTTATGCCTACTTCGACTCCAGACCTTAAGGTAGACGCTGTTCGTCACTTTGGAGCAGAGGTTGTTCTTTACGGTGATAGCTTTGATGAAGCATACGCTTATGCATTATCCTTGTCTAAAAAGAAAGGTCTAACGATGATTCCGCCTTTTGATGATCCTGACGTTATTGCAGGTCAAGGAACCATTGCGCACGAAATATTAGGACAACTTGATAAAATCGATTCTATCTTTGTTCAGATAGGTGGTGGTGGATTAGCTGCCGGAATTGCTGTTTATGTTAAGACCTTGATTCCTGAAATTAAAGTCATAGGTGTAGAAGCTGAAGGTAGCGCTAGTATGCAGGCAGCCTTAAAAGCAGGCAAGCCTGTTGATATAGGTTATGTTTCTCATTTTGCAGATGGTGTAGCTGTAAGAAAAGCAGGAAGTGAGACTTTTAGAGTTTTAAGCAAATATCTTGACGACATCGTAACTTGCTCAAATGACGAAATTTGTGCAGCAATGAAAGATATTTTTGATGACACAAGAGCTATTGCAGAGCCTTCTGGAGCTTTGTCATTAGCTGGTCTTAAGAAATATGTACGTGAACATAATGTAAAGTCTGGGAATCATGTTGCTATATTGTCAGGAGCAAATGTTAAGTTCCACACTTTACGTACTGTTGCAGAAAGATGTGATGTTGGCGAAATGACAGAAGGAATTCTATCTGTTGAAATTCCTGAAGCAAGAGGTGCCTTTTTAAACTTTACTAAAGCTTTAGGATCAAGAACGGTTACTGAGTTCAGTTATCGTTATAGCGCTGATGATAGAGCTCGTGTTTTTGCCTCAGTAGAACTTACTGAGGGTAAAAAGGAACTTAATGAAATTTCTAAGTCATTAAAGAAGAGTGGTTATCTTGTAACAGATCTTACAGATGATTCGATTGCCAAAGATCATGTTCGTTATATGGTTGGAGGTCATCCTTACCAGAAGCTAAATGAAAAACTATTTTTATTTGAGTTTCCTGCTACTTCTAACGCACTAAATCGTTTCTTAGAAACCTTAGGAGATTCATATAGTATTACTTTATTCCATTTCCGTATTACAGGCTTGGAATTCTGTTCTGTATTATGTGGATTTAATTTAGGCGACAAAGAAGAAGGTATAATGGACTTCATCAAGAAGATCAATTATCCATATGAAGAAGTTACATCAAATACCGCATATCAG
>CALFLJ010000021.1 GCA_937880335.1 uncultured Succinatimonas sp. | reverse complement strand
CGTGAAGGTGGTCGTACCGTAGGCGCTGGCGTTGTCGGTGAGATCATTGAATAATAATTTGAAGGGTGCATAGCATCCTTCTTGATCCGCAGTATGGAGCTATTGGGCCTATACTGCGGATTATTTTAATCTAAAAGCAAAGTTTTTTTTTTCTTTTAGAATCCATAAGGATCTAAATCATGGCAGAAACCACTGTTGCTAAGGAAGAAAAGGATTCAACAAAGTCTACTGCTTCTAAGGAGACTTTAAAAAAGGAACCAAAAAAGAAGAATGCTGCAGTTAACGTAGCTATACCAGAGAATTCTGTACCTTCTTTAGCTAATACCCTTTTATGGATTGCCTCAATTGTAATTATTTGTGGCGCAATTTTTGGCAATTACTACTATTCAAATTACGTCGTAATCGATGAATCTTCTCTTGCTCGTTTAGCAAGAATTATGATTGTTATTGTATCGATTGTGGTCGGATTAGGCGTTCTTCTCTTTACAAATAAAGGGCACGCTCTTCTAAACTTTTCGCGCCTCTCTTATACTGAGTTACGCAAGGTTGTGTGGCCGACACGTCAGGAAGCTTTACAAACTACATTTATTGTCTTTGTGGCTGTCTCGGTTGTAAGCTTATTCTTGTATCTGTGCGACATTGTTTTCTTACAACTTGTCCGTGCAATCACTTTATAAAAGTCTTTGATGGCTTAAAGGTACTTATAGATGTCCGATCAAGAAGAATTATTTGATGCCCCTTTAATGCAGGACGATGCAGTGGAAGCTCCAGAGGCAGAGGCTACTATAACTGATGCTCCTGAAACAAATAGTGCTGTTAAAAGTGCAGAAGACAAAGAGGCTCTTCGTAAGAAAAAAATTGAAGAGTTTAACAAATCAATGCACTGGTATGTAATTCAAGCTTTTTCTGGGTTTGAGCAAAGAGTTGCTTTAACTTTAAGTGAGCGAATTAAAATCCATCACATGGAAGATGATTTCGGTGAGATTTTAGTGCCTAAGGAGAAAGTCAAGGAAATTAAGGATGGAAAGAAGCTTGAAAGTGAGCGTAAGTTCTTTCCGGGCTATGTTTTAGTTCATATGCGCATGAATTCTGAGACTTGGCAACTTGTTAAGCATACCGATCGTGTTTTAGGCTTTATCGGAGGTACTTCTGATCATCCTTTGCCTATTACGGAAGCAGAGGCTGCTAAGATCTTAAATCGTCTAAGGGAAAGTGAGGAATCTCCGCGTCCTAAGACAATATTTGAGGTTGGTGAGCAGGTTAGAGCTATTGACGGAGCCTTTAAAGACTTTGTTGGTACCGTTGAAAAGGTTGATTATGAAAAAAATCGCCTTACAGTTTCGATCGCGATATTTGGTCGTGCAACGCCAGTTGACCTTGAATTTAGTCAGGTTGAAAAGGAAATATAATAAACGACCTTTATCGACATTAGCTAAAATTTCTCTAAAAGTCCAACCCATGAGGTTGGACTTTATGTTTGTATATTTCATCAAACAAAATTTTAAATTTTTTTCTATAGCCAAATAGATCTGTTAAAGCTTCAGACACTAATTTATTTGTTTATATAGTCATTATCAAAGTCTTCATTCAATCCTCTTCCTGAAAATAAATCTTCTTACGTTTTCGTGTATTGTGTTGAAACTTTTTGTTTTAATTGTACAAATTTTTTAATTAATTCTTGCAATATAAGGATGACTTATGTATAATCCTGTAGCTATTTTGTGTTATACACATAACCTAAGCGATCGGGAAATATGATCGAGGGAAGCGCTTGTTGCGCGATATTACCCACATTACTAGAGGAAATCCTCCAAATGGCAAAGAAAGTTACTGCCTATATCAAATTACAGGTTGGTGCAGGTAATGCTAATCCTGCTCCCCCAGTTGGCCCTGCTTTAGGTCAACATGGCGTAAATATCATGGAATTCTGTAAGGCCTTCAATGCAAAGACTGCAAAGATGGAAAAGGGCTTACCAGTTCCTGTTATTATTACTGTTTACTCTGATAAATCTTTCACCTTTGTATCTAAGAGTACTCCAGCTTCTTTCTTAATTAAGAAAGCTGCAGGCGTCAAGTCTGCTTCTCACAAGCCTGGTACTGAGGTAGCAGGTAAGATCACCAAAGCTCAGTGCTTAGAGATCGCTAAAGAGAAAGATCAGGATATGACTGGTGCAGATCTTGAAGCTTCTGCTCGTTCTATTGCTGGTACTGCTCGTTCTATGGGCATTCAGGTGGAGGAATAATAGATGGCCAAGATTTCAAAGCGCATGAAGGAAATTCGTGCCGCAGTTGACAAGACCAAGGTTTACTCCGCTATCGAAGGCTTCAATCTCTTAAAAGAGACTGCAAAGGCCAAGTTCAATGAGAGTGTTGACGTTGCCATTCAGTTAGGCATCGATGCAACTAAATCTGATCAGAACGTTCGTGGTGCAACTGTATTACCTAACGGAACTGGTAAGACTGTACGCGTTTTAGTATTTACTCAGGGTGAGTTAGCCGAGCAAGCAAAGGCTGCTGGTGCTGACCACGTTGGTATGGACGAGTTAGCCGCCGAGATTAAGAAAGGCTTTATGGACTTTGACGTAGTTATTGCATCTCCAGATGCAATGCGTGTTGTCGGTCAGTTAGGCCAGATCTTAGGTCCTCGTGGTTTAATGCCTAACCCTAAGGTTGGTACTGTAACTCGCGATGTTACTACTGCTGTTAAGAATGCAAAAGCAGGTCAGGTTCGTTACCGTAATGACAAGGCTGGTAACATCCAGACTTCAATCGGTAAGGCTTCCTTCACCGCAGAGCAGTTAGCAGAGAACTTAAATGCTCTTGTTGCTGCAATTGTTAAGCAGAAACCAGCTGCTGCAAAAGGTGCTTTTATCAAGAAGATCTGTGTTTCTACTACTATGGGCGTAGGTCTTGCTGTTGATAAGAACTCTCTCAAGTCAGAGCAGGGTGCAGCTGCAGAATAATATCTGCTAGGGTGCGAGGATACCAGCACCCTTTATAAAGAATTTTGGTAGGAAGCATATCCCACCGAAGACCGCAGGGGGTGTATCCTTAATTATCCTGCGTAGGCGGAGATTAGCTCCGAGAAGATATATTTCTCTGGAACTGATTTTCCGGTAAGTTCCCCCGTATGGGGAGTTGAGTCCGTTAATTGGACATTCCAGGAGTCACTGCTAAAAATGGCAATGAAAATCGAAGACAAAAAGGCAATTGTTGCCGAAGTCGCCGAAGTCGCCAAGAAAGCTGTCTCAGCCGTTACCGCTGATTCTTGTGGTATTCCTGTAGCAAAGCTTACTGCGCTACGTAAAGAGGCTCGTGCTAACAACGTTTACTTACATGTTGTTCGCAATACTCTTTTAACTCGTGCGTTAGAAGGCTCTGAGTTCGAGTGCATCAAGGATTCTTGCAAGGGTCCGACCATCATTGGTCTTTCTCTTGAGCACCCGGGCGCTGCTGCACGTATCTTCAAAGAGTTCGGTAAGACCTGCGACACCTTCAAAGTTAAAGCTTTAGCATTTGAAGGCAAAGCATACGAAGGCAAAGACATTGATGTTCTTGCGACCTTACCTACTTACGACGAAGCTATCGCTCAACTTCTTGCAACTCTCAAGGAAGCAGCTGCTGGCAAACTTGTACGTACTCTCGCCGCTTTGGGCGATAAACTGGCTGAAGGCGGTGAAGCCGCTCCGGCCGCTGACGCTGAGGCTTAATAGCCTACAACAATTGTTTATAGGCTTAGCCTATTTGTTTACTAAAGGAATATATAAAAATGGCTTTATCTAAGGATGAAATCATTGAGGCAATTGCTGCCTTATCTGTAACTGAAGTTGTCGAGCTCGTTAAGGCAATGGAAGAGAAGTTTGGTGTTTCTGCTGCCGCTGCTGTTGCTGCCGCTCCTGCTGCTGGTGCTGCCGCTGCTGAAGAGAAGACCGAGTTTGACGTTGTTCTTAAGGAAGTTGGTGCTAACAAGATTGCTGTTATTAAGGTTGTCCGCACCGCTACTGGCTTAGGCTTAAAGGAAGCTAAGGACTTAGTTGAGTCTGCTCCTGCTAAGGTTAAGGAAGGCATGCCTAAGGACGACGCTGACGCTTTAGTCAAGAGCCTCGCCGATGCCGGTGCTAAGGCTGTTGCTGAATAATTCAGCTGATGCTCTTACATAAATTGGTTCGCACCGAACCAATGACGGAGTAAATCCGTCACTTCAAATCAAACCCGATCCTCCATTTTTGAGGGGTCGGGTTCGGTGCCTGATAAGACATAAGATGCCAAGGCATCCCATACCGGAAACAGATCAATCAGAGGATCCCCTATCCATGGTCTACTCCTATACTGAGCAAAAGCGCATTCGTAAGGATTTTGGCAAGAGAGTAAAAGTCTTAGACACTCCATATTTACTTGCAGTTCAACTCGATTCTTTTAAACAATTTATTAGTTCAGACCCTGAAAATGAGAATGGTTTGGTTGCCGCTTTCAAGAGCGTTTTCCCAATCAAGAGCTACTCAGGCAATGCTGAACTATGCTACAACAGTTTCCACTTAGGTGAGCCCAAATTCAATGTTCGTGAATGTATGATTCGCGGAACAACATATTCAGCTCCCCTTAAAGTAAAATTAAGTCTGGTCCGCTACGAGAAGGATTCTCCTAAAACCGTAAAAGAGCGAATTGACCAGGATGTCTATATGGGTGAAATTCCACTCATGACTGACAATGGTACTTTCATTGTAAATGGTACCGAGCGTGTCGTAGTCTCACAACTGCATCGTAGTCCAGGTGTTTTCTTTGACAATGATAAGGGTAAAACCCATCCGGGACGCATTCTGTTCAGTGCACGCGTAATCCCTTACCGCGGTTCATGGCTCGACTTTGAGTTTGATCACCGCGATAATCTCTTTGTACGTATCGATCGTCGTCGTAAATTACCGGCAACAGTTTTGTTACGTGCCTTAGGCTACAACACCGAGCAGATCTTAGGCCTTTTCTTTGAAACTGTAGAGCTTGAGATTAAGAATAACAAGATCTTAATGGAATTAGTTCCTGAGAGATTACGTGGTGAAACAGCTACTTTTGATATTGCTATTGATAAAGAAATTTTAGTGGAAAAGGGTAAAAAGATTACTGCCCGCCACATTCGCCAGCTAAAGAAAGCCGGCGTCAATACTATTGAAGTACCTCCTGAGTACTTAATAGATAAGATTGTAGCTCGCGATTACCACAATAAAGCGGGAGAGGTTGTTTTAGCTGCTAACACTGTTTTAACAGCAGATAATCTTTCTGCTATTGCTATAAATGGCATTAAGAAACTCGAAATTCTCTATACAAGTCAGGTTGATGAAGGTCCATTTATTGCTGATACTTTAAGATCTGATACAACACGTGACCTATCTTCCGATGAGGCAGATCGTTACGCAGCTTTGTATGAAATCTATAAGATGATGCGTCCGGGAGAAATTCCGACTGCAGAAGCTGCTGATACATTATTTAAGAACTTATTCTTCGCTGAGGAGCGTTATGACTTAAGTTCTGTGGGCCGTATGAAGTTTGATACTCACTTCACCGAGGAGAAGAGCTTCAAGGCAGGTCTAGCTCGTTATTTATCCGATGAAAATGCTCAGATCAATACAGCTGACTCTGGTGTAAGCATTGTTAATGGTTTTGTTTATGCCCAATTCCCTAAAGTGGTTGATTTAATTCGTCCATATTTAGATCAAGGTGAAGTAGCTTGCATTCCTAATACGCAACCTGAGAGAATTTCATACAAGCTTTTAGACTATTTAGATAATGTCTTAGTACCTGCTAAGAAGAACCCTATGCTAACTGCTGACGAGCGCTATTTACACAAGGTTAAATTAGCTCCTCAAGGTGGTGAAGAATACGTCTACGATAAGGCTATTATAATGCCTTTGTCACAGCTTGATTTGACCGCTAATATTATTGAGATGGAAGGTCAGGCAACAGACGCTAAGGGTAAGGAGCTTATTTTAGATACCACTGGTATCGATAATGAATCCTCACGTGGTACTTTGAATAATTCAGATATCATAAAAGTTATCCGTTACTTAATTAAGATTCGTAACGGTAAAGAAAACATTGATGATATCGATCATTTAGGTAACCGTCGAATCCGCTCTGTAGGTGAGATGGCTGAAAATCAGTTCCGTATTGGTTTAGTACGTGTTGAAAGAGCTGTAAAGGAGCGCTTATCTTTAGGCGATCTCGATAATACTACCCCTCAAGAACTGATTAACGCCAAACCTATTAGTGCAGCAATTAAAGAGTTCTATGGTTCAAGTCAGTTATCTCAGTTTATGGATCAAAATAATCCTTTATCTGAGGTTACTCACAAGCGCCGTATTTCAGCTTTAGGCCCAGGTGGTTTAACTCGTGAGCGTGCAGGCTTCGAGGTTCGTGACGTACACCCAACTCACTATGGTCGTTTATGTCCAATCGAAACCCCTGAAGGTCCTAACATTGGACTTATTAACTCATTAGCTGTATTTGCTCGTTGCAATGATTATGGATTCCTTGAGACTCCTTATCGATTTGTTAAGGATGGAATTGTAACTGAGGAATTCCAATACTTATCAGCAATTGAGGAAGGGCAATACGTTATAGCTCAGGCTAATACTGATCTTGATGAAAATGGAAAGATCGTATCTGACTACGTACAGTGTCGTTATAAAGGCGAGTCTGAAGTTCGTAAGGCATCAGATGTTCAGTTCATGGATGTTTCCCCACAGCAGATTATCTCTGTGGCTGCAGCTTTGATTCCGTTCCTTGAGCATGATGATGCTAACCGTGCTTTGATGGGTGCAAACATGCAGCGTCAGGCTGTTCCTACTGTGCGTTCTGAAAAGCCTTTTGTTGGTACAGGAATGGAGCGAGCTTTAGCTGTTGACTCTGGTGTTTCTATTATTGCCAAGCGTGGTGGTGTAATTGAACACGTTGATGGTGCTCGCATTGTAGTTCGCGTTAACTTAGATGAAATTGGAAGTGAACGCGACGCTGGTATCGACATTTACAATTTAATTAAATATTCCCGTTCTAACCAGAATACTTGCGTAAACCAGCGCCCTTGCGTAGGATTGGGTGAGAAGGTTAAGGCCGGTGACGTTTTAGCTGATGGTTCATCTTCTGATATGGGTGAGTTAGCCTTAGGTCAGAATATGAGAATCGCTTTCATGCCTTGGAATGGTTATAACTACGAGGATTCTATTTTAGTTTCCGAGCGTGTTGCAGCAAAGGATCGTTTAACAACTATCCATATTCAGGAGCTCTCTTGTGTTGCTCGTGACACTAAGTTAGGACCTGAGGAGATCACCGCTGATATTCCTAACGTAGGCGAGCAAGCTTTATCAAAACTTGATGAGGCCGGCATTGTTTATGTTGGTGCTGAGGTTGTAGGTGGCGATATCCTGGTTGGAAAGGTAACTCCTAAGGGAGAGACTCAGTTAACTCCAGAGGAGAAGTTACTCCGAGCTATTTTCGGCGAAAAAGCTTCAGAGGTTAAGGATTCCTCTTTACGTGTTCCTAACGATACAACCGGTACTGTTGTTGACGTTCAGATCTTTACCCGCGAGGGTGTAGAGAAAGATAAGCGTGCAAAAGAGATCGAAGAGATGCACATAGCTCAGGCTAAGAAAGATCTTGATGAGGAATTTGCATTCCTAAGCTCTGGTCTTTTAAGTCAGGTACGCATTCTTTTAGCAAAGAACGGCTTCTCTCAGGAAGAGGTTGACAGCTTAGATGATAAGCAATTATTAACTCAGACTTTAGATAATGATGCAGCACAGCGTCAATTGGAAGAGTTTGCCTTAAGACTGGATGAGTACGCTAAGGAATATAAGAGTAAGTTCGAGGCAGAAAAGAAAAAGATTACTGAAGGTGATGATCTTACCCCAGGTGTTCTTAAGATTGTTAAGGTTTACTTAGCTGTTAAGCGCCGCATTCAGCCTGGAGATAAGCTTGCAGGTCGCCACGGTAACAAGGGTGTTATCTCTCGTATTAATCCTATTGAGGATATGCCGTTTGACGAGAACGGTAAGCCTGTAGATATGGTATTAAATCCATTAGGCGTTCCGTCTCGTATGAATATCGGACAGGTTCTTGAAGTTCACTTGGGCTTGGCCGCTAAGGGGATTGGCGAGAAGATTAACAAGATGTTAGTTGAACAGCGTGCTATTGCTGAGATTCGTAAGACCTTACAAGATATTTACGACTTAGGCGATACTTCGCAGAAGATTGACATCTCTGAGCTATCTGATAAGGAAGTTTTAACATTAGCCAATAACATGCGTGATGGCTTTACTGTTGCAACCCCAGTATTTGATGGTGCGCAGGAAGAGAATATTAAAGAATTATTACGTATGGCAGACTTACCTGAGTCAGGCCAGATGACATTGTACGATGGACGTACAGGTCGCCCATTTGAGCGTAAGGTAACTGTTGGATACATGTACATGCTTAAGCTAAATCACTTAGTTGATGATAAGATGCATGCTCGTTCCACTGGTTCTTACAGTCTGGTAACTCAGCAACCGTTGGGCGGTAAAGCCCAGTTCGGTGGTCAGCGTTTCGGTGAAATGGAAGTCTGGGCCCTCGAAGCTTACGGCGCCGCTTACACCTTACGTGAGATGTTAACTGTCAAGTCCGACGACGTTAACGGCAGAACCAAGATGTATAAGAACATCGTTGATGGTATTTATCGTATGGACGCTGGCATTCCAGAGTCATTTAACGTCTTGCTGCGCGAAATCCGTTCGCTCGGTATTAATATCGATCTCATCCGCAAGGAATAAGTTTCTATTCTGGGGGATAACAACCCCCAGTTTGGCTACGACAATAGGAGAAACTGTTGTGAGCATACAGGAAAACGGTCAGAACGAAGACCTCTTACAGGGTCTTGCCAATCAGACTAAGCTTAACTCAGATGATAATGCTATGGATCTTGAGTTAAGTGGTAGTCTTGGCAAATTAGCCAACCGCAGCAATGCCTTTAAGCAACGCTTAGAGGATTTTGATGCTATTAAAATTGGTTTGGCATCACCGGAAATGATTCGCGCCTGGTCTTATGGAGAGGTAAAGAAACCTGAGACCATAAATTACCGTACCTTCAAACCTGAACGTGACGGTTTATTCTGTGCACGTATTTTCGGACCTATTAAGGATTACGAATGCTTATGCGGTAAGTATAAGCGCCTAAAACACCGCGGAACAATCTGTGATAAGTGTGGTGTTGAAGTAACCCAGGCAAAAGTACGTCGTGAGCGTATGGGGCATATTGAGTTAGCCTCTCCAGTTGCCCATATCTGGTATCTTAAGTCTTTGCCATCACGCATCGGCTTAATCTTAGATATGAAACTTCGTGATATTGAAAGTGTTCTTTATTTTGAAAGCTATGTTGTAACAGATCCTGGTATGACTGAGCTCAATGAAAGACAGCTTTTAACAGAAGAGCAATACGTCGAAGCTTTAGCTGTTTACGGGGATGACTTCACAGCTAAGATGGGTGCTGAAGCTATTTTAGATTTATTGCAGCACATTAATCTTGAGGAGGAAGTTAAGTCTTTGCGTGAGGCTTTAGATGCAACTTCATCCGAGTCAAACCGTAAAAAGTTCGCAAAACGTATCAAATTAATTGAGTCATTTATCAACTCCGGTAATAAGCCTGAGTGGATGATTTTGACCGTATTACCGGTTCTTCCACCAGATTTAAGACCTTTAGTACCTCTAGATGGTGGCCGTTTTGCTACCTCTGATTTAAATGACTTATATCGTCGTGTTATTAATCGTAATAACCGCTTAAAACGCCTTTTAGATTTAGCTGCTCCTGAGATCATCGTGCGTAATGAAAAGCGTATGCTTCAGGAATCCGTTGACGCATTAATGGATAATGGTCGTCGCGGTCGTGCTATTACCGGTTCTAACAAGCGTCCTTTAAAATCTTTGGCTGACATGATCAAAGGTAAGCAAGGTCGTTTCCGTCAGAACTTATTAGGTAAACGTGTAGATTATTCTGGTCGTTCAGTAATTACTTGTGGACCTTTCTTACGTTTACACCAATGCGGTTTACCTAAGAAGATGGCTTTAGAGTTATTCAAGCCATTTATTTATGGCCGCCTCGAATTACGTGGCTTAGCAACTACTATTAAGGCTGCTAAGAAGATGGTAGAGCGAGAGGACCCGGTAGTTTGGGATGTACTTGACGAGGTAATTCGTGAACATCCAATTATGTTAAACCGTGCTCCTACACTTCACCGTTTAGGTATTCAGGCTTTTGAACCTGTTTTGATCGAAGGAAAAGCTATTCGTCTGCATCCGTTGGTATGTCCTGCCTTTAACGCTGACTTCGACGGTGATCAGATGGCTGTACATGTGCCTTTAACCTTAGAGGCTCAATTAGAGGCTCGTGCCCTAATGATGTCTACTAATAACGTTCTATCTCCTGCATCAGGTGATCCTATCATCGTGCCAGCTCAGGACGTGGTTTTAGGTCTTTACTACATGACACGCATGCGCATTGGCGCTCGTGGTGAGGGTCTTATATTATCTGATGCTAAGGAAGCTGAGCGTCTGTATAAGGCTGATTTAGTTGATTTCCACGCTCGTATTGCTTGTCGTGTTAACTTCTTTGAGAAAGATCCTGATACAGGTGTCTTTACTGAGAAAAACGAGATGCGTTTGACCACCGTTGGTCGTGCTATGCTCTCGCTCATTCTGCCTAAGGGAATGTCTTATGATTTAATTGACCCTCCTGCAGAAGGCGTAACTCAGGATAATATTAAAGAAATTTTGTCTCATAAGAATTGGTTCACTAAGGTATCTAACGTTCCTTTAGGAAAGAAGAAGATTGGTGTTCTTTTAAATACCTGCTACCATCTTTTAGGACTTAAAGATACGGTAATGTTTGCAGATCATGTTATGTATACTGGTTTTGCTAATGCTGCTATATCTGGTTCCTCTGTTTGTGTTGACGATATGTTAATTCCTAAGGAGAAATACACCATTATTTCTTCAGCTCAAAAGGAAGTTATGTCCATTCAGTCACAGTATGAAAATGGTCAGATTACTCCAGGTGAGCGTTATAACAAGGTTATCGACGTTTGGTCAAATGCTAACGAAAAAGTCGCAAAGGCTATGATGGCAAACCTTTCAACACAGACTGCTAAGAATATCTTAGGAGAAGAGGAGAAAGAGGCATCCTTCAATAGCATTTACATGATGGCTGACTCTGGTGCTCGTGGTTCACCGGCACAGATTCGTCAGCTAGCTGGTATGCGTGGCTTGATGGCAAAACCTGATGGTTCCATTATTGAGACTCCAATTACGGCTAACTTCCGTGAAGGTTTAAATGTACAGCAGTACTTTATTTCAACTCATGGTGCTCGAAAGGGCTTAGCTGATACCGCTTTGAAGACCGCAAACTCTGGTTACTTAACTCGCCGTTTAGTTGACGTAGCTCAAGATATGGTTGTTTATGAGAGTGATTGTGGTACTGATGACGGTTTAGATATTACACCTCACGTTAATGGTGGTGATGTAATTGAAACCTTACGAGATCGTGTCTTAGGACGTGTTTTAGCTGCTGATGTTTTCAAGCCTGGTACTAAGAATGTATTGATCCCTGCAGGTACTCTTTTAGACGAAAAGTTATGTACTCTGCTTGAGGACAATACGGTCGATCATGTAAAGATCAGATCTCCTATTACCTGTAAGTCTCGTTACGGAATCTGTGCAAAGTGCTATGGTCGTGATTTAGCTCGCGGTCATCTGGTAAATCCAGGTGAGGCTGTCGGTGTTATGGCTGCCCAATCAATCGGTGAGCCAGGTACCCAGTTAACCATGCGTACTTTCCATATTGGTGGTGCTGCATCTCGTGCAGTCGCAGAGTCTGGAGCAACAGTTC
>CALFLJ010000020.1 GCA_937880335.1 uncultured Succinatimonas sp. | reverse complement strand
CTAGAAAATTTATAACTGAACCTTAGTACGGCGATTTGTGAAAGTTTTAATTAATACTTTTATAGTTTAACCAGAGCTTTTTTGTCGTTAGGTTTTCCCTTTGGAAATATTTTTAAATTAAAAAATTTGTTTGGTAGGGAAATTTTTCCAAGTTTTTTTCTAGTACATTAATGTATAAAGTTTACGACGGAATGTTTTTTGAAGAGGATTTCCTGATAATGTACTTAGAATATCTAAGAAAGTTTGCTTAATTTCAGCATTAGATAAATCTTTCTTTAAAATCTCAAAGAGTATATTTAAAGCTTCCTCGTTACGTCCTCCGTTAGATAAAGCTACAGCTAACTTTTTTGCAATATCCATATCTTGAGGATTTTCTTCATAAGTTTTTTGTAAATCTCGAATTTCAGGAGAATCCGCAGCTTCCTCAGCTAAGGTTAAAGATGAAATTAAATCTTTATATTCTTGTGAGTTTTGTTCTTCACGACCAGGATTATCTAATAGCTCGTGAGCTTTTTCTAAATTTTTAGTTTTAATGCATAAACGGGCGTAGATAAATTTTATATCTAAGCGATTTGGTTCAATGTTATATGCTTTATTCGCTAATAACAAAGCGTCAGCAAGATTGCCTGAAGCCTCTGAAGTTAAAGCCTCGCGCATGAGATTATCAGCCTCAGTTGGCTGGTATTTTTTTACCATCTCAAAAACTTTTGTTTCAATTTCACTTCCTTGAGCACCGTCGACAGGAGTTGAATTTTGTAGAACAACTAAAGTCGGCACACTTTGTAAACCTAATTGAGCTGCAACGGCTTGTCCAACAGGGGTATTTACGTCAGCTTCAACTAATGATACATAATCGTTGTCTACAGGTATTGCTTGCTTTACAGCTAATGTAGCTTTTTCGCATTCAGGAGCATCAACAAAGAAATATATAAAAACAGCCTTAGTTTGAGCAGGCTTTACCAATATTTCTTGAACATTGTTCTCGTTAAGTAGCATGATTTAATCCTTAAATCGATTGAGATCCTGCATAGCGCGGATCAAATTTTTTAAATTAGGGCGAACTTGTAATTTTTGTCCACCGTTTTCAATAAATGCTGCGCCGTTATTACGGTATACAGTCACATTATTTTTAGAAATTAAAAGTAAATCATCCCCACGATTTGAAATTATAAAGTCTCGCTCTGCAGGGGTTTTTAGATTAGTTCCTAAAGAATAAACTGCACCAGAATTAGTAATGCCTAAAACTTCTGCTCCGAAAGTTGGAACAATATCAAATGGCGAGGCCAGGGCTTCTACACTTACCCCTCTTAAAGTACCATTAGGCCAGCTCAAAATAAAAGGTACATGCTGGCTTAGGCGATTGTAAATGCTGCTGCCATCATCTAAATTAGGATTACCTTCAGATGAGGTTACAATAACTAGTGTATTATTAAGTCTATTGTTTTCCTCAAGTTTTTTAAAGAAATTAGCAACAAGGTTATCGATTTTTAGAAGTTTTTCGCATCTTTCATTATATTTTAGATTTTTTTTAGTAAGTCCATTTAAAGCAATGCTTAAAGCGAAGCGTCTTTCTGAAGATATATTATCAAGATAATTATTTGCCTTATCAAAAACATCTTTCTCATCTTGAGCTATGGCCAAATTAAAGCCTCTAAAGCCTGTAAGGGCTGTATTAGCTACATTTTTATCATCACTTATAATTCTGACTAGAAATTCCTGACGATGCATTTCATCAAGTACTGCAGGAGCTATATTTTTGGCATTAAAAGCTTTTTTATATTGAATTGGAACTCCATATGTTGCAGCAAATTCATTTTGTTCTCTTTTGCTATAAGGTAAGTAGTAGTTTTCAAAGCTTTGAGAATTTTTCTTTAAAGCTGTTAAAAAGGGACTGTCGGTAGTGGATAGATCTTTATAGGATATTCCATTTAAGAATATAACAATAACATTTCGCCTTGGAATAAGTTCACCTATATTTAAAGTCTCCAATGGGTAACGAAGAGCTATATCAGATGTATCCTCTCCAGGCAGGGCATCTGTTTTTAGCCAACCGTGGTTTGATAGGAATGATTTTGCTGTCATTGGGTAATGGGCAGGAAAAACAGGGCGTAAGATATTGATTGATTCATAGCGATTAGCATCAGCCCAAATGTGAATGCAATGAGAACCTATAAAGGATAATGTTAATAAAACAGCTATAAAAGTAGGAAAGTGATTGTGCCTAAGAGAACTACGATAGATTTCTCTTGTACAGAGCTTTGCAAAGGCAATCTCGACAGTTATTACAATAGGAATTGCAATCCATAAGAAATTGTAGTTCAGACCTGTTTTAAAGTCTAAATCTGCAAACATTAAACCTAAAACGGTAGTTGAGATGTGTACTCGAGCTGATAGAAAAAGTTTTACGTCAACTAATAGTAAGGTGAAACATAAAATAGCTAAAATTACAGCTAAGACTCTGTAAAGTCTGTAATTTCCTATAAAAGAAAGAGGGAAGAAAATAATTAAATAGACTAAGAAGGCTAAAAAGCTCATCTGTCCTAGCCAGGTTATCAAAAGGTAGAAAAATGAGATAAAACTATCAGTATGCGGGGCTGCATAAACATAAGCGCTGCCTATGAATATGGCAAAAATTATATTTAAAAAGAGAAAGTGATGTCCCCATATATTAGTTCTAGAAATCTGTTCTTTATAAGAAAAGATATTCAAAATTTTTAGTGCTGAACTCATGATACTTTTACTCTTTTACTCTCTATCTTACTTAGTTTTATTTTACATCTAATCTAAAACTTACAGCATCATACGACGTAAGCTAAATTTTATAATTAAAAACTCATATTTGCTAAAAGAGTTTAGACTTTTTGTGTGCGCAATAGTTTGCAGAATTTTTTGACATTTTTCCCGTGTTTTAGCAAGGGTACTTTACGCTTACTATATAACCTTTTGGTCTTTGGATTGTGCTGACTCTTTTTAGAGTTCACCTCCTTATAAGATAGGTAAGACCTGCCTTTAGGATATTTCTATTGGTGTTTTATAAGTATTAGCTGTGTATCCACAGTTAGTGCAGCAAAATCTTTCCCCATCCTTAAGTTAATATAGAGTGGTTTAATTATAATTTTGCTTCATTTTAATTATACAGTCTCTGTTTTCTTATGACTTTAGTATAGCAATATAGGGCAAAACAAAAGTATTTACTTTTGCGATTTTAAAAGCACCTTTATCCTCATTTTATTTTTTTTTTATCTAATCACCACAAACTCAAAATTACATAATGGATTTTATGTGCTTAATTTTTATAAAAGTTACGGCTGGTCAAAATGAATCATTAAGGAGAATTTCCAATTAGCATTACTCTTTTATCTTAAATGATTTACAAATTCTTGTGTAATTAAAAGATAAAACTTTTATTACTTAAGTTTTATTTTATAAAAATTCAAAATTTTTTTCTTTTTAATTTTCATAGTATTAATTTTTTAAACATCTTTTATAACTCAGACTATAGCGAAATTTAGAATAAGGTTTTAAATCAATTTTGCAAAATCATAAAAAGATAATTTTTTATGAGGTTTATATGCAAAATGTATTAGAAGATGCCATGCCAATTATTGTAAACAATTATGCAAAAATATTTGGTGTTAAAGTGCGTATGCAGGGGTCTATGGCATATACCAATGGCTCTATTATTACTATTCCTCGTCTTAATTTAAGAAATGTAAGACTTTGTCGAATTGCTTATGGTTATTTAGCTCATGAGGCGGCACATATTCGTTATACAGATTTTAAATTAGTAAAAAAAATGCATAAAAGTGATCTTTCTTTTATCTTGTTCAATATTTTAGAGGATGCTCGAATTGAAAGAATTATAGGTCGTGAGTTTGTTGGAGTTTATGAAAATTTAGAGCTTATATTGCAACAATCTGAGAGCAAGTGGGAGGAGTTCGAAAGGAAAGTAAATTTAGGTGAGATAGGACTTCTTCAAACTTTGATTTGTTCTTTATATTATTACTCTACAGTAAAAAGCCAAGGCTTTTTTAGCCAAAGAGCAAAGGCATATTTTTTAATTAAAAATTTAAGAAAAATACTTAATCATAGACTCTTAAATCAGTTTTTATTCTATATAAGTACAATAAATTTTTGTCGAAACTCACAAGATGTAGTTTTACTTGTAAAAAAGATTCAAAAGTTTTTAGAGGATAAATTTTCATCCTTATTAAAAAAGGACAAAGATCTTTTAAAAGAAGAGAATTTAAATTCAAAAAAAACACGAAATTTAACTAAGGCTCAAAGAAAAATTGAATATAAAGAAGCCTTTTTTGAACTGACAGAGAGCGTTTTAGGTAATCGTGATGATATTTTGCCTGTACAAAAAGCGGAAAATATATTAACTAGCGAGGCTGTAAAATCATCAGATCTTTCTATAAAAGATGATTTAGGCATGATGTCTGAGGGATTATGCAAGAGTGGAAGGAAGGATTTTATAAATGAAATTGATAGTACAAAGGGGATAAGACATGCCTTAACACAAAAGATTAAAGCATGGACTTTGTATCAAGGACGAGAGACTATAAGTGGTAAGAGATTCGATGTAGTAAGACTTTCAAGGCTCCCTGCAGGTGAGAGTCGAATTTTTAAGGATTATGTAAAAGAAGAAGAGTTTCAGACATCTGTTCATCTTTTAGTTGATGTTTCAGGTTCAATGTTGTTTTTTGATGAAAGTTCAACTCGATCTCGTTGTGAGGAGGCTTGTGAAGCAGCTTTAATGATAGCTTTATCTCTAGAGGGGATAGATGGTATCAAAACTTTAGTCACATATTTCCCGGGACTTGATTATGAGTATGATATAGCTCTTAAGGCTTCAGAAAGAGCTTCTTTTGTAGCTCCTCGATTTGATCAAAAAGCTCGTGGTTCAACGCCTCTTGCTCAGGCTTTATGGTATGCCATATCGTGTGTTAAAAGTTTAGACTGTAACCGTAACATTATTTTTGTTTTAACTGATGGAGTTCCTGACAGTGTAAAACAAACAAGTTCAGCATTAAATTTTTGTAAATCTTTAAATATTGAGACTTATGGGATAGGAATTGATAGTGACTATATAGTAAAGCTCATTCCTAAGTCTATTGTTATAAAAAAAGTTTCAGATTTAAGACTGGCTATGGTTAAACTTTTTTCTAATATGTTCTCTATTCCCACAAGTCAACAATAGCTTATATAAAACAAGCTTTTTATATAGATTTTTTTTGATTTTGTGAGTGTTGTTAATAAGCTCTTGTCCGAAATTTGGCTTTGATTGATGGTAAAATACCCCAAATTTAATTTGAGGATAAAAGAAATTGCTACGTAGTGATTTTAACTTTGATTTACCACAGGAACTTATAGCCGCTTATCCAAGTCAAGAGCGTACAGCCTGTCGTATGTTGTGTTTAGATGGAGCAGATGGCCATCTTTGTGATAAACATTTTTATGATCTAAAAGATTTTTTAGAGCCTGGTGATTTATTAGTTTTTAATGATACTAAGGTTATTCCTGCAAGACTTTACGGACAGAAATCAACCGGAGGTGCCGTTGAACTTCTAGTTGAAAGACTAACTTCTGAGGGTACTGCCTTATCTCATATTCGAGCCTCTAAAGCCCCTAAAAGTGGAAATATTTTGCATATAGATGGAGGTTATGATCTAAAAGTCACTGGTCGTCAAGGTGATCTTTTCATGATAGAGACATTAAATGGGCAATCTTTACTTGATATTTTAAATGCCTGTGGTCATATTCCTCTGCCTCCTTATATTGATCGTCCTGATGAGCCTCTTGATAAAGAGAGATATCAGACAGTTTACTCAAAAGTTCCTGGAGCTGTTGCTGCTCCTACAGCAGGTTTACATTTTGATGAAAAACAACTTTTGGACTTGCAAAATTATGGCGTTAAATTAGCTTTTGTAACTTTACATGTAGGTGCAGGAACATTTCAGCCTGTTCGTGAGGACGATGTAACAAATCACCACATGCACTCTGAGTTTGTACACCTTTCAGATGAAGTTGCTAATGCCGTAATTGAGACACATAAGAATGGTCATCGTGTTATAGCTGTAGGAACAACTGCTGTTAGATCTCTTGAAAGTGCAGCCATGGAGGCTAAGAATAGTGGTGACACAAAAGAGATAGTGCCTTTTGCTAAGGATACTTCAATTTTTATTTATCCAGGTTATAAATATAATGTGGTGGACGCTCTAATAACTAATTTCCACCTACCTGAGTCTACTTTAATTATGTTAGTCAGTGCTTTTGCTGGATATAAAGAGACCATGAATGCATACCTACATGCAGTTTCAAAACAGTATAAGTTTTTTAGTTACGGCGATTGCATGTTTATTACTAAAAATCCTAAGGCTTTTGAGAGCCTACCACCATCGGCATAAATGAGGTATTAAGTGAAATTCGAAATAAAAAATAGAGATGGAAAAGCTCGTTTAGGACAAATGGTCTTTGAAAGGGGCGTTGTAAGAACACCAGCTTTTATGCCTGTTGGTACTTTAGGTACTGTAAAAGGGATGACTCCCGAGGATGTATCTGATATAGGTGCAGATATTCTTTTAGGTAATACATTTCACCTATGGTTAAGGCCTGGTACTGATGTTGTTAAAGTTCATGGAGATCTGCATGACTTTATGAATTGGCAAAAGCCAATTTTGACAGATTCAGGTGGATTTCAGGTTTTCTCTTTAGCTGAAATAAGAAAAGTTACAGAGGAGGGGGTTCATTTTAGAAATCCAATTTCTGGATCAAAACTTTTCTTATCTCCTGAAGTTTCAATGCAAATACAATATGACTTAGGCTCAGATATCGTTATGCAATTTGACGAATGCATTGCTTTACCTGCAAGTCGTGATGAGATGCAAAGAGCTATGGAGTTATCTCTGCGTTGGGCAAAACGTTGCAAGAATCATTTCCAATTTTTAGGTAATAAGAATTCTTTATTTGGTATTGTACAAGGTGGTACTGATGAGGGGCTACGAGAGGCTTCTTTAAAGGGGCTTACTGACATTGGATTTGATGGTTACGCTATAGGTGGTTTGGCTGTAGGAGAGCCAAAAGACGTAATGTATAAAGCATTGCGTCATATAGCTCCTATAATGCCTGAGGACAAACCTCGTTATCTTATGGGGGTAGGTACTCCTGCAGATATTCTTCAAGGTGTTTTAAATGGAGTAGATATGTTTGATTGCGTTATGCCATCTCGTAACGCTAGAAATGCTCATTTATTTACCTCAGAAGGAATTATTCGTCTTAGAAACGAAAAATATAAGTACGATACCAGACCTTTAGATCCAAATTGTAATTGTTATACATGTAAACATTATTCTCGAGCTTACTTAAGACATTTAGATAAGTGTAAGGAAGTATTGGGAGTACATTTAAATACAATTCATAATTTGCATTTTTATGAAAACTTTATGGAAAAAATTCGTCAAGCTATTGCAGAGAATCGTTTGGAGCAGTTTGCAGAAAAGTTTTATGAGGTTTGGGGAAGACCTGAGAGTTAGACTTAATACTAATAAGAGTCAAAACAGATTATCAACAAATGTGATGTAATAGACAATTTGTGGTATATTACGTCAACTAGAATGGTCAGGCTTTTTTTGACCTTTTTACTGCGTGGTTTTTCTGCGTATTGATATAAAATATTTAAAACGGGATTATTTTTTTTATGAACATTATTTCTGCCGCATACGCTGCTGAAGCTGCCCCTCAGGGTGGCGACATGAGTATGATCATTGTCTTGACTGTGTGTATGGTCGCAGTTTATTTCTTCATCATGCGCCCTAATTCAAAAAAGCGCAAAGAGATGCAGAAATTACTCGACAACCTAGCAGTTGGTGATGAGGTATTAACTAATGGCGGTATTGCCGGTCGCATTGTTAAATTGCCTGACAATAAAGAATACGTCTTAATGGATGTTTCCAATGGCGTAGTAATGCAGATGAAGCGCAACTACGTAGTGGCTGTTCTTCCTAAGGGCACCATCGAAGCAATCGCAGTCGATAAAGCTAAAAAATAATTCGTCTTTTAGCACGGCCGGGAAAAAAATACACCGGCCGTGTCTGTCTTTTTAGGATCCAAAACGTGTTAAACAAGTTTCCCTGGTGGAAAAACCTACTAATTTTTTTAGTAATTGGTATCGGTTTTTTCTACGCCCTGCCTAATATTTACGGTGAAGATCCGGCTTTACAGATATCCGGAACTCACGGTATCGAAATCGATGCACAAAAGCAGTCCCAAATTGAGCAAGCCTTAAATGCAAAAGGCATTGTAGGTTCTTATGATCTAGAAAAAGGCCAGTTGCTCATCCGCTTTAAATCAACTGAAGAACAGTTAGCTGCAAGAGAGCAAGTCTCATCACTTTTAGGTGATAACTATATTGTAGCTTTAAACCTAGCTCCAGCAACTCCAGCTTGGATGCGCTCATTAGGAATGCACCCATTAAAGTTAGGCCTTGATTTGCGTGGTGGCGTTCATTTCTTGATGGAAGTCGATATGGACGAGGCCATGAAGAAAATGCGCACTCAGTTAGTTAATGATTTTCGTTCTGAATTGCGAAATCACGATATTCGTCTTTCAGGAGCTCGTGCAGAAGGCGACCAGGTAATTGTTGAATTCCGTGATGCGCAAACTAGAGATGCAGCTGAGAAGTTATTATCTGATAATCATAAGGATTTTATTGTAAAATCTTATGATGTTGGTGGTAAATATCAGATTCGTACTACTATGACTCAGGCTAAAATCTCCGAGATTCGTACTAGTGCCGTTGAGCAGAATATAAATATTATACGTAATCGTGTTAACGAATTAGGTGTAGCAGAGCCATTAGTTCAGCGTCAAGGTGCTGATCGTGTAGTTGTTGAATTACCTGGTATTCAGGATACAGCTCGTGCTAAAGAAATTTTAGGTGCAACAGCTACTTTGGAATTTCGTTTAGTAGATGGAAATGCTGATGTTCAAGCAGCAGCATCAGGTCACGTTCCAGCCGGTACCGAGGTCTTATATGATGCTAAGGGATATCCTGTCGTTGTTAATAAACAGGTTATTTTAACCGGAGATCATATTGTTGATGCAAGTTCAAGTGTAGATGAAAATGGTCGCCCTCAGGTAAACATTTCTCTTGACTCACGCGGTGGCTCAATTATGTCGAACTTTACAAAGGATAATGTCGGCAAGCCTATGGCCACTAACTTTATTGAATATAAAGTTATACCAAACGATGATCCAAATGCTCCAAAGCCTGGGGACAAAGATTACAAGCCTAAATTTAAGAAAGTAGAGCAGGTTATTAATGTCGCTACTATTCAGACCCGCTTAGGAAGTAGCTTCCGTATTACAGGTTTAGATAGCCCTAAAGAGGCTCATAATCTTGCATTACTCTTAAGAGCAGGTGCTCTTATTGCTCCAATCCAGATTGTAGAGGAACGTACCATAGGTCCATCCTTAGGTCAGCAGAATATTGATAATGGTATGAAAGCTATGTTCTATGGCTTAGTTTTCTTAGCTATTTTCATGATTATTTACTATAAGGCCTTTGGTTTTATTGCTAACTTAGCACTATTGTTTAATATGGTATTGATTGTAGGCGTCATGTCATTAATTCCTGGCGCAACTATGACATTACCAGGTATTGCAGGTATTGTATTGACCTTAGGTATGGCTGTGGATGCTAATGTGCTTATCTATGAACGTATTCGTGAGGAGATAAGATTAGGTAGACCTATTCAGACTGCTATTCATGAGGGTTATGCCCGTGCCTTTGTGACTATTGCAGATTCTAATATTACTTCCTTTATCACAGCTTTAATCCTGTTTATGGTGGGCACAGGCTCCGTTAAGGGCTTTGCGTTAGTTCTGATGATGGTTCTGGCAAGTTCTATGTTTACAGCTGTGACAGCCTGTCGTGCAATTGTCAATATAATTTGGGGTGGTCGTACCCTTAAGAAGCTGAGTATCTAGGAGCGGTTTGTCATGATGCAATTTATTAAGGACGGGACTGTTATCCCGTTCATGAAAATCAAGGGCACCGTTGAGCTTTTGTGTGTAGCCTTGGTAGTTGCCAGTATTGTTTCTATGTGTGTAAAAGGCCTTAATTGGGGCTTAGATTTTACTGGCGGTATTGTTGTAGAAACAGCCTATACCCATAGTGTAGA
>CALFLJ010000019.1 GCA_937880335.1 uncultured Succinatimonas sp. | reverse complement strand
CCAAACGAATTCCGCGAACTTTCGCAGAAGATCGATGAGGATCAGCGTAAGCAAATGAATGAACTGAACAAAGAGTACGAGAAACACGACCGTGAGTTGCGAGACAAGTACCCTAACAATTGGTATTATGCCAACTATCAGTTCGATCGTTTTTAATTCTTCTTCTAGTACAAGTATCTTCGTATCACGTACATAGATTCTGAAGTGCTGTAGAGGATCTTAAGAAGACGAGGCAGCGAAGGAATCCTAGAATGAATTAACATTCTCATCAAGTATCTTCGTATCACGATGAGAGGAAGAGATGTGACCCCACACAGTAAATTGGGACAGTAGATCAAACAATATGTTTTGTGCGTATCTTTGTATCGGGGAGATTTGATTGCTCTGAAAGGTTAATTGAACCCTGCAAAATGTATCAAAAATGCTGAATATAGCCCTCTAAGTATCTTCGTATCATGAGGATTCCTATATATTTTTAGCCATGTTTTAAGCGCTCTGAGGCAGAGTATGTCACCAAGTGGAGTAATTAACCACGAGTGCCGCAAAAATGTCTTAGAGCGCACCTAAAACGGCTTAAATCGAATGTTCTGACTGATCATCGGAACATTTACAAGAACGTAAAGTGTGTATGAAATAATCTGTTTGGACAGGGGTTCGACTCCCCTCACGTCCACGGGGCATCCTCTATGCTATTGTGTAGATTCCATTTGGACAACTTAGGTATGTTGTAAAACTGCCTACACGGGCGTGTTTGGTTTTGACAGACAGAGGAGATAAATACATTAAGCACTATACTATAAATTAAACGGCAATGTAAATAACATTGTAGACTATACTAACGTAGCGTAAGTTTAGTCTAGGTGTTTCCTACCAAAGTGGAGAGAAGAAGAAGTTGGTTCTTTGGGCTACACACCCGAGGATTAGGGTTCGATTCCCTAGCTTCTTCCTATTAGTTATGACAAAGGGATATAAAGCGATGATAAAGGACAGATGTCCTCATGTCGTCAACCTCGCATTTAAATGGTGTACAGAATTTGGCAGATTATCTAATATAGGTAAGAAGCCACATGAAAGAATTAAGTATGCTGTAAAAACGCGATGGATAGACCGTGTATACCAAGAAAATGTAGCAATCTATAACACTGGAAGAGGAATACCTCGAACAGATGAAAAGAATGCATCATTAAGAAAAGCTCTTGGAATACATGAGGGGTCGCAAAATTTTAATTTTGCAGACTCTATAAATTTGGATGGCATCAATAAAGTATTCAACTCTGGAGAACGAGCATTTTGGATCTGGGTTAATAGCTGGGTAGTATGGTTTCAAGAGAACTATAAGTACCTAGAAAACTATTATAACATATCATGTAAGTGTGGCAATATGGCTTTATTTGATAAAGCATTGTCAGAAAAAGCTAGTTTTCTAGATGAATATTTTGAAGATTTCTCTAAGTTTATTAAGAAAACATTTAATTAAACAAAATAAAAAATGGAGTATTTCCCTAAAATGCTAATTTACAGAGCTAGTCTATTAGGCTGCAAAGAAGAAGGTATAGAAAATGTGATTAACTGGTTTCATAACCGCCTTAAAAAGGGCTTTATTTATGAAGCGCACATATTCTGTGCAGGAGACAGCCTAGACGAAGATTGTATATACGAATACTGTTGTAATGAGCAGTTACGTATAGTTGGTGATTGGATTATGAAAACGATAGTCCTAAATAACCCTATGAAGTTCAAAACACTTACGACTCGTATGCGTATTGGTTCAGGACTACTTGAAAAAGTAGAAATGAAAACGGGAGGAAAAGATTTAAAAATAATCCTTTTCAACAATTTCGTCAACAACGTTTGGTCGCTATACCGTCAGAAGATGGTGTACGATCTTCCGTTTTATCAGGAGTAGGGTGAGAGAAATCTCCCCTACCCCACAATATGGAGTATCAGCGTATCACTCAATCTGAGATTGAGACCATAAAAGAAGCTCAAAAGGGAAATGAGCTAGCGTTTAATAAATTGTTTAACCGTTACAAAGAGTTCGTTGACAACGTGCTCTTTTGTTACGTGAATGACATGGATGAAGCTAAAGATCTTACAAATGTTGTATTTCTTAAGGTTCACCAAAAACTCTCGACATTCACAGATTATTCGTCTTTTGGCGGATGGCTGAGAATTATAGCTAATCGAACAGCTATAGATTATCTACGAAAAGTAAAGGAGAAATCCATGGAGTTAGGAGAAGATACAGGTCGACTACCTGTCGAATTAACTAATTCTTCAGAAGAAGAAGATCTTGTCAATCTTCTTGAATATGAATCTCTTCTAAAGGAGTTTGAAAAGCTCCCAAAGAAGACACAGAAGATTTTTAATCTATTTTACGTAGAAGATCTTACCGTTGATGAAATTAGCAAAGTGCTAAAAATTCCTACAGGCACTATAAAAGCTGCGCTAAGCCGCACTCGTAGGAAAATTAAAAATAAATTAAAAATTTAACAAAAATGACTTCACTTTTATTATTGATTCTCTCGATTTTTGTAGCTCTTGGTTTCGCAAGATACAATAAGAGCAACAAGTTGTTCTGGATCATTCTCGTAAGTCTCTTGCTCGGTTTTACC
>CALFLJ010000018.1 GCA_937880335.1 uncultured Succinatimonas sp. | reverse complement strand
AAATTGAAACATTTTGGACATGAAAAAACCACCATAAAAGGTGGTTAGTGGCGGACAGAGTGGGATTCGAACCCACGGATCATTGCTGATCGTCCGCTTAGTAGGCGGGTGCCTTCAGCCACTCGGCCATCTGTCCACAATTCTTTATTTTAAAGTCTCTTCTAAAATAAGCGAAACATACTTTATCATTATACAAAACAAAAGTCGAGAAATTTATGTTGATAGAACTTAATTTTGTTAAAAATTACGTAATTATGAACAAATTTTAATAAGCACACTATAAAAACAATTTTTTTAGCAATTATTTAGGGTAAAATATTTATTTTATAGTAATAAAAATTAATCCGCATAGAGCTACAAAAATAAGATTGTTTTATCAAAAAAAACAGGTTCATCAAAACAAATCATAATTTTTTACGGTACAATTTATAAATTATGAAATTAAAAATTATTTTGTAAAATAAACACTTATAAATTATATTATACTGATACTTAGTCTTTTTTTTAAAGAATAAAAAAAAATTAAAAATACTATCAAGTTTTTTTAGGATCTTACGTTAATAAGATAATAAAGAAGCAAAACTTAGATAAGCCAACTGAGATTTGCTCAGGAGAGTTGTAGGAGGTTAAAATGGCCATTGATGTTCTAAGTGATCGTCAATTAAACGGTCTTAAAGAAAATAAAATAAATACCTCAAAAGCTATTGCACAACATAACTCCTCCGTAAATTCTAATAAAACTGCGGAGGTATCATCTAAAACCGATGCAGTAGTTTTGACCTCGCAATCTAAGAATCTAAATAAAGCTCTTAAGGTTGCAAAAGAGGCTGATGGCATAGACATGCAAAAAGTCGAAAAATATAAAAAAGCCATCAACGAGGGGAGCTTTAAGGTTAATTATGATTCAATTGCCAGCAGGATGATTGATTGTGAAGCTGAGATAAATTCGATCTTCCGTTGATCAGGCAAAGAATCAAGTAAAATCGACAGTATCTACACTGTCGATTTTTTTATTAAGCTGAAATACTAAGACGCATAGGGCCACGAGCTGAAGCAGCTCCCTTTGCGTTATAAGTCATATTACGAGTAAAGGCATCTCGTACGCCCATAAGCATTGAAGATAGGCGATGGACTGACTGCATATTTAAATTTATAAGCTTTCCATTTGCTTCATTTTGGGCCTTACACAAAACAAGCTTTTGTTTAATCACATCAACACGCTGTTTAAACAATGTCTTTAAACTAGCTGCATCAGGATGCAATTTTAAACGTTGATCATTTGATTGAAGTTTTACCATAAGCTCTGATTTAAAAGAAGATAGCTGAGGTAAATCCTGCATACGACGTTCTTTAAGGCATTCGAACTCTTGCTTTAATACTGTATCAAGCTTATTTAAAATATTTTCCTGCTCGGCTAAATAACAATCTAACGGTTTAATTAAAACCTGATTTTTAGGAACTGCTTTAAATAAATTCATTTTCTATCTCCTTTAGAAAGCGCCGCGCATCTTATACAAATCAAAAACTACCTTAGTATCAAGTTCAAGCTCTGTGGCATATGTATCGCCTATCGGATACTGTCTTATAACTCTAGCCCCTTTAACATATCCCTCAACCTCAGATACTGTGGCATTAGAATTTTCAATGGTATATGGTGAAACTCTACTGTTTGCTTTTATGTAAAGACCATTTAATTGCTCTGATAATTCACGATAAGCCTCAACCTTTGAAGCCCTCATTGCCCTTATTTGTTTAATCTCATATGTAGCACCATTTTGTCTTGAAATACTGGCATAACCAGTCGCTCTTAAAATAGGGAAATCATCAGGTTTATTAACACCTGTATCTGTATATACAGCATTTCTGTAGAACTCTGAAGTCGAAAGTAAATTAGTGCAAGAAATTAAAGATGCAAGTGGAAAAATTACTAAACTTAAAAGCAAAAACTTCTTCAAATTCATAGTTTAACCTCCCTACTCTATAGTACGCTCATACTGGCTTTCTTCTTTAACATCTCGTACCAACTTTGCCCCAACCTGATAAGTCTTAGCCGGATAAATTACAGGATCATCGGTGTTTATTCTTAGAACACTGTTTTCCTTTTTATAATTGTTCTTCTCATAATTTCCAGAACTTGTTGGTAAAGGCTGAGCATTGTTAGGGTAATATTCTTGGTTAAATAAAGACTTATCACCATTTACTAACCCTACATTTTTATCAGTGTTTTGAATCTTTGTTAATCCATCCTTTACTTCATGCTCTAAAGTAGGCTTAAAATCAGCCTGAGAACTTAAATTACAATTTTTTGAAGATGTTCTATAACAGTAAGGTAAAAGGTTATAAGGAATAAATGCCGTTGAAGATCCTTCAACTGACGATGTCTCCATATTTACAACTCGAGCATTTAACACTACACCATCTTCATTACGAGTAAAGGTTCCTGCAACAAGTCGTTTTACCAAAGCTTGAGATGAAAGCTTTTTCCAGTTACGGGAAAAAATAAAATCGCCGTCAGCTGTCACAGTTAAACTCTTAGTTGCCTTATATTCAAAAACAGGAATCTGTCGACGATCTAGTTCATGTATTAAAATTTCAGCAATTGTTCGTCCTAAATAACCTGCATGCTCAAAAGTATCAGTATCAACAAAAGATGTTACCGCTACCTTAGGTAACGGTTTTCTGACAATGTTACCTTTTTCATCAGTCTCAACCACGTCCAAATCCTGACACATTGTAAGATATAGGGTATCAGCCATATCAGAAATAATCTTGCTTATTTCCATACCTTTTTTTTCATAAATTAAGCTTGAGCCCTGTGCCGGAGTATTGCCGTCATCGGCACGATTTGCCGTGCAGCCACAGCTTATAAGCCCAATAAAAACTGCTGTGAATAAGGCTAACTTTCTCTCCATGGGAATCCTCTTTGAGTTTTTCTTAAACTCTTTTAAGCTTTAAACATGCCAATATTTTTTTATTTATGCAAAAAATCATATTATTTTAGGTATGAATAATGCAATTTAAATGCCATAAACTTTAAAACAAAAATTAGCGTCAAAATTTGACTTAATTAACGCTTAACTTAGGTAAAATCTAAATAATTAAGACTTAGTATTTAAGGAGGCGACACTTGCTACTAAATTTTAGGAAACAGTGTCGATGTTCTATGAAAAATTTTTTTTGGGCTTTGGCAACCCTTGGCATGTTTAGCTCTCCTGATGTTTTAGCACAATGGTATACAGCCTATGGCAGTGCCGCTATTGTAAATACTGCTGATGAGGCACGAAAAGAGGCTATAAATGATGCTCTTAGAAATATCCTACTTCAATCTGGGGCAGACATTAGCTTTACACAGGAATTTAATAATGGGATTATGGTCTCAGAAAATTTAAAGTTTCAAAGTCAAAATCCTGTACGTAAAGTACAAGTCATATCCGAACAGAAAACCTCCAAAACTGTAACAGTTTCAATTAAAGCATGGCTTGATGAAAAAACTATTCCTAAAAAATGTAGTGGCTCTGAATTAAAGAAAAGCCTTCTGCCGTTAGGTTTTAAATTTGTCGATTTAAATGCCAAACAAGGAAGTGTAGGCATTGATCACATTTCTACAGCCTTAAATCAACTCATATACGATCAAAAAACTCTAAGCTCAGGCTTTATGTTAAAACCTTTGAGTAAAGCAAATTTAGGTCTTGATAATTACTCAAATTCTCCGCTTAAGGCTCAGAGAAATAATATTATTTCCTTAGGCAAGCAAAACGAGGCTCAATATATAATCTCAGGAACCATAAATTCAGTAAGTCTTTCACAAGTTGGAGACAATCCTTTTACAAAGATGCTCTATACTCCGACACGCTCATTAAATTTTGATGTTACAGTTTATGATGCGCTAAAAGGAAGTGTGATTTATCAAAAAAATTATTTAGCTGAAGCCGATTGGCCATTTTCTCAAGGTGAGTTTGTGGATTTAAGATCTGATCGTTTCCTTGGATCATCTTATGGACAAAGATTAAAAGAACTATGTAAAGAAGCGACTAACGATATTATCTTACAACTTGAATGTATAAAGCCTTCGGCAAGAGTGATAGACGTTGATGGTGATGAATTTATTATCAACCTAGGATCTGAGGCCGGCCTTAAAAAGGGCTCTGTTTTCAACCTAAATAAAACAGCCACTATCTATAGTGGCCGCAATAGCTATAATATGCAAATCCCAAGTCCAGGTCGATACAAGGTTATTGCTGTCTATCCACATGCTGCAACCTTAAAACCTGCAGATATTGAAAATAATACTATTATGATAGAAATTGATGATCTAGTAACTCTTGAGTGATTTTGATATAATCTATAAACTTTCTGCGTCCGCATAGTTCAATGGATAGAACAAGTTCCTCCTAAGAATTAGATGTAGGTTCGATTCCTACTGTGGACGCCACCTAGCGCCACAAAAGGTGCTTTTTATACTAAAAACACTTCATTTGATATTAGATCCTACCTCCTTTACACTTTATCTTTACAATCATTAAAAACTTATAATTACTTTAATTAAACAAGAAAAAGACATTTTTTAATTTTTTCTTTAGAGTAAAGATAAAAAAAGCTGGATCTTTAAAATCCCATAAAGTGCGTTTATAGATAAGTATAGACGCATTATTTTTATCTAAT
>CALFLJ010000017.1 GCA_937880335.1 uncultured Succinatimonas sp. | reverse complement strand
GAATTCCTATTATGCGACAGCCTCCTTTAGCTCGAGCCTTGTATTCTGAGGGTACAGAAGATAGTTTTATTCCAAAGGACTTATTAGCTCCTGTAGCTGAGGTTTTACGTTTTATTCAAAGTCTTGAGCATAAATGATGTTTAAATATCCTTTAGAAGAGCTTTTATCTTTGCGCTTACACCGTGTCGACGAGGCTATATTAGAACATAAGCGTGTTTTCAACGCTTTGAATAATGCTGTTTTAGCAACAAAGAGGGCAAAAGAGGATTTAGAGAATTATAAGATCTATAAAGAAGAGGAAACAGAGAGACGTTATCTTAGTATAAAGGGTAAGACATTAACTCAAAAAGAGCTTGAAAAGTTTCGAAATAATTTATCCTACCTTAACATAAAAGAATTAGACCTTTTAGAGGCAGTACAAAAGGCTATAAAAGAAGAAGAGAAACTTAGAACTGATGAGGCAAAGGCAAAAGAGGGCATTGTTTTAGCTAAAAAGGCGTTAACAAAACTTGAGGAGCATAAGAAAATAGTTTATGTATCTTACAAGATGGAAGAGGAACGACTTTTAGATGCAGAGATGGAAGATTTTCAGGTTAAAAAAAATTCTTTTTAATTTTTATTGGTTTTGTGAGTTATTCTGTTTTTTTTAATATTTTTTATACATAGTGTAAAAAATTATACAAACTTTATAAAAAAACAACTATACTAAGCTTTATATGATAGGGATTATAATTTTATTATTTTTGCTATATTAAGAACAATTGTTAATAAATTAGTAAAAGGGAGGAGCTTATGGCAGAAATCCATGGCTTAGGTGTAAATAACTCTGCCTTTATGAATGGATTAAGCTCATCTTGCGAAAATATAGGTAAGGGTACCCTTGCTAACTTTACTATTACTGTAGATGAAGATCCTCTGTCAAAGCTTGCTAATGCAGCAGAGGAGATGACTTTTGCTAAAGATAATAGTAAGCAAACAAAACTTGCTAATAGAAAGCAGAAATCTTTATCTGATGAAACATCTGAACGAGTTAAAAAAATGCAAAAACTTATGCAAAACTCGGTTCAGGATAAAGGCAAAACACAAAATTTAAAAGCTAACTTTCAAAAGTTTAATGATAAGAAACTCCTTTTAGATGAGGCTAGATCTTCTTTTCAAAATTCAGCTTTAGCTTATGCTGCATTATTAGAACTTTATGAAAATAGTGTAGATGAAAAAGAAAAAACATTCTTTAAGGATTGTGCGGACTTATTATTAAAGGAAAACAGTTCTGAGATATATGCCAGTCTTAATTCTTTAGATGAGGCAATAGAAGCTAAGATTGATGAGGATGTCATTGATAGCTGCAATACTTACTGTGAGGTGGTATCAAATTTTAAAGGCGCAGATGACATGCTTTTATTTCTTGAAAAAAAGTATGGCAAAGATTTTGAAAAAGGGCTTGATTTTTTAGTAAAAGCCTTAGGTGCTGACTTGCAAGCTAAAACGCCAAGTCATGATAAAGTTTTTCTTGAGTTTGTAGCCTCAGGTCTTGATTACACCCGCATCCTTTACTCAGGTCTTTCCCACGTCAATAATTTTTTAGACAGAATAAGCTCTGTGCATAATTTAGATTGCAAAAATATAAGTAATTTAAATTTTTTGAAAAATTTAATTTCTTTAGGTGAGGTGCGTTTTTTAACTTCGATTGATGTAAGTTCTTTAGTTAAAGAGGTTAAAGTAAAAAATCCAGAAGATGAAGTTATGGTAGCTCAGGAATTATTAGCTACAGTGCGCAATTGCTCAGAACAATTGTTTTCAGGTAATGAAAATCGTAATAAAGTTATAGATGCAATACAGCACTTAGTAGACGAAAAAGTACAAAAGGAGGATGAATGGCTAGAACAATTATAAGTTCATCTCTTTTAGAACATCAATTAGATCGCCTATCCTCACGTTTAGGTTTTAATGGTTCTTTAAAATTAAGTGAAGGTAAGGCTTTAAATTTTAGTGTCGATGATAAAAAATTAAGTTTGGAACTTTCAGATGATGCTTCCTTTCTTATCCTTTCAGTAAGTTTCCCTATAGCAAATTATGAAGAGGAGCTGTTGCTTAAAGCCTTAAGCTATACAGCATATGATCGTATAAGACCTTATGTAATATCAGCATCATTTGCTGAGCCATACTTAATTTTGTCCATAAAACTTTCAGAAAATAAGATCTTAGCTGAAAATATTGAGCAGGCATTACTTTCTCTTTTAGCAAATTGTGAGGATTTAAGGGCATGAGTATCGAAGTTTTAAATGCCAATACAGGATTATCTTCAGTGCTTCCTACAGCAAATGAAGTTCCGCATTTGCCAAATTCTGATACTTATGTTGTAGGTCTTGTCGAGAGTAAAAGTCTTGATAATCTTTTTTTACATAAAGAGCAAGATAAGTTATTAGAAAAAAGTTTGACTCCAAAACTCTCACGTCCTGAGCAATTAGAGCCATCTTCTATAAATCTTCTTTTAAATGAAGTTTTTGAGAAATGCTCAGAAATAAAAGATACCGATGTTAGAGCTTTTTTAAATGAAGATTTAAAACCTATGCTTGAAAACAAGGAATTGCTCAAAGCTTACATGGATATGATGATTGGGGGATAAGAAAAATATGGCTAATCCTTTAACTGATGAAGAAATTAAAGTTATGGAGATGATGGGATTTTTCTTTTATTCCATGGGGTTAAATGAAAGAGCTCAACGCACTGCCAAAGCCATATTAGCAATTGATCCTAATAATAATTGGGCGTTACGAACACTTACAGCTTTGAAATTTAAAGAAGGAAATTATCAAGAGGTTTTAGATTTAACCTTTGCTCTAAGCCTTGAGAATTGCCAGAGCAGTGAGGATAAGGAAATGCTCAAACTTAAAGCACGTGCCTTATATAAACTAGGTAAAATTGTTGAGGCTCAAACTTTAATGCAGAATATAAACAATAAGGAAATTTAAGATGACTTTATTAGGCTCAGCCCGTGCCTCAGTAGGGCTTATGACAAGGCATACCGATTTAGTCCTAGTACTAATGGTGGTTGCTGTTATAGCCCTTATGATAATGCCTTTGCCTACATCTTTAGTCGACCTTTTAATTTCGACAAATTTAGCCGTCTCTTTTGTCATCCTGATGATGACTATGTATACCCCATCGGTTTTAGGCTTTTCATCATTCCCAACCTTACTTTTATTTACTACTTTATTTCGTTTAGGTCTTAATATCACAACTACAAGACTTATTTTATTGCAGGCTGATGCAGGTGAAATAATTTTCACTTTTGGTGAATTTGCTGTAGGTGGTAATTTTGTTGTAGGTGCTGTCGTTTTCATTATCATCGCTATTATTCAGTTTTTAGTTATTGCCAAAGGCTCTGAGCGTGTATCTGAGGTGGGAGCGCGTTTTAGTTTAGATGCAATGCCTGGAAAACAAATGTCTATTGACGCAGATCTTAGAGCGGGAACAATTGATGGAGCAGAGGCTCAACGACGCCGTGACGAGGTAGCACTTGAAAGTAAGATGTACGGTGCTATGGACGGTGCGATGAAATTTGTAAAAGGCGATGCTATTGCAGGCCTTATTATTGCTGCAGTAAATATAGTTGCAGGCACCATTATAGGATCAACTACCAATGGTCTTAGCATGGGGGACTCCTTAGAACTCTACGGTATCTTAACCATTGGTGATGGCTTAGTATCTCAAATTCCATCTTTATTGATTTCTATATCAGCAGGTATATTGGTCACCCGTTCTGGTGGAGATAAAAATAATGTAGGTGAGCAAATCGGTACACAAATCTTTGCTCAACCTAAAGCTATATTAGTTGCAGGTTCATTAGTTTTCTTATTTGCTTTAATTCCAGGCTTTCCTAAGCCACAGTTATTTGGCCTTTCAGCATTGTTATTTTTAATAGGTTATACACTGCGAACTTTAAATAACGGGAAAAACGAGGAAAGTCCAAAACAGAAATTATCAAAATCTCTTTCACCTACGGTAAAGTCTAAAAGCAAAACAGTTAAAGCAAAAGGTAGTGGAGATGACTTCTCACCAATTGTGCCGATTATTTTGGATGTCTCAAAAGATCTTTTAGAAAAGATTGATTACGACACCTTAGATGATCGCATGATTGAATTAAGAACAGCCTTGTATTTTGATTTAGGTGTTCCATTTCCAGGTATCAACCTAAGAGAAAATCCAAATCTTTTAGGATATAAATACATTTTAAATTTAGATGAGATTCCAGTTAGCACAGGAGTTCTTGAGAATAATAAGGTTTTAGTGCGTGAGGATCCTGACAATATTGCAATTTTAGGAATTGAGGTAAGCCAGGGAGTTGACTTTCTGCCAGGGGAGAAAGCCTATTGGGTTGATGAAAAATATTCAGAGCCTTTAAAAAGAGTAAATTTAGCTGTTTTAGGTTTTGAGGATATTATAACCCTTCATTTGTCTATGCTACTTTCACGTCATGCCAGCGAATTTTTAGGTATGCAGGAGAGTAAGTATCTTTTAGATAAGATGGAGGAGCGTGCCCCTGATTTAGTTCATGAGGCTACACGTTTACTGCCCTTACAGAAGATTGCCGATCTCTTTAAACGTTTAGTTCAAGAGCAGATCTCAATTCGTGATTTAAGATCCATTCTTGAGGCTATTATTACCTGGGCGCCTAAAGAGAAAGATATAGTCATGCTTTGCGAATATGTGCGAGCAAGTTTAAAAAGGCAGATTAGCTTTAAGTATACACAAGGACAGAATATCTTACCTGTTATCTTAATTGATCCTAGTGTTGAGGAAATTATTAGAAAATCAGTACGTCAAACCTCTGCGGGTGCATTTTTAGCCTTAGATCCAAATAGCTCAAAGAAGTTTTTGCAAGAGTTACGTCGCATTCGTAAAAATTGTGCAAAAAAGCCTACGCTTATTGCGTCAATTGATATAAGGCGTTATGTAAGACGTCTAATTGAAGCTGAGTTTTATGATGTTCCTGTTTTAGATTATCAGGAATTAACCCCAGAAGTTTCCGTACAACCTATAGATAGAATACGCTTTTAAGGAGTTTTTATGAGTGATATAAGTGAGATTGATAAAAACGAAACAATCGCTGAGAATAGCCCTATTACTATTGAGCAAGCTGTTGAGTTAATCCAAAATGGAGCTTCCATAGGATCTTTAATTGGATTTGATAAAAAACGTCTTGAACTTCTTTATGCAATTGCATACTCACTTTATAACAGTGGAAAATTTGATGATGCAGCTAAGGTTTTCCGTGCTTTGTGTGTTTATGATGGAACACAAGTCCGCTTTTGGTTAGGTTTAGGCGGAAGTTTACAGCAGTTAGGTAAATATGAATCTGCCTCTGAGGTTTATGCCATGGGATCTACCATGAGTGGTTTAAAAGATCCTGAGCCTATGTTTTACGCAGCTCAGTGTTTCTTAAAACTAAAGCGTCGAGATGATGCGATAAATACCTTAAAGTTTATTGAGATCATGGGGCGAGATGGCAATCTTCATGATGAAGAGTTTAAGAAGAAAGCCAAAGATTTAATTGAAACTCTTGAAGCTTTAGCTCAAAAGTGAGGTCTTTATGGATGTAGGTAAACTTACAGGACAAAATCTACCAAATGACTTAAAGCTTGATAATGCTGATTTGTCTAAGATTTTTAAAGATACTAAAAATGATATTCAGGATGTTTTGAAACATTTAGATCTTAACTTATGTAGTCAAACACCAAATACTAAGATTGGCGGGGCTCCTGTACTTGAAACTCCATCTATTCAGGCCTTAGATGAAATTAGTACTTTATCAACTGACGCACTTTTATCTTTATTAGGTGCAGAGGAGCGTAAGGTTTCTGTAGAAACTGGTATGGCTTCACTTAAGGCAGATGCCGATGAGATTAAATCTGCAAATGAGGAGCGTATTGCCAATTTAGAAAAGCAGGTAAAGGAAGCTGAAAAAGCGAAAGTTGCCAATGTTTTCAAAAAGATTTTTAGCTGGATTTCCACTATTGTTCAGGCTGTAGTTGCAGTTGCAACTGTAGTTGCAGGTGCAATGACCGGTAATCCTTTACTTATTATAGGTGGCGCTTTGATGGCCGTAAGTGCTGTTGATCAAATTGTAGGTGAGGCGACGGGTAAGACTATGTTTACCCATTTTGCAAAAGCCTGTGGCGCAAGCGATGATGTAGCTGCCTATGTGGGTATGGGTATGGGATTATTTGTTGGAATTGCCGGAGCTATATGTACGGGGGCAGGTGCTGTAAAAGGTGCAGTTCAAGCTGCTAATACAACTATGAAAGCGATCAAATACGTTACATTAGCAGGTGATGCAATATCAGGTGTGTCTCAAATGGGACAGGGAGCTGCTACTATTGCAGGAGGAGTTTTCCAAAAGAGAGCTACTGATATTAGTGCTAGCAATAAAGATTTAGAAGCTCTTTTGGCAAAACTTAGAATGATCCAGGATATGGATCTTGAGCATCTAAGTTCAATTATGGAGAAATTCTCAAATATGTCAGAGCAGGTAAACGATATTATTGCTAACAATAATGCCACCATAAAAGCTGTGGTTACAGCATAGGAGTAGATTATGTTAGATAAGGTAGGTAATGGTAATATAGACCAGGTTTACAAGCTTTTTAATGACTCCGGGTTTGATATCAAGGACATTGATTTTAAATCTGACTTAAAAATTCCGGAGGCTTTAGTTGAGAAATTAAGTGCTCTTGGAAGTGCTCCAAGCCTAGAGGAGGCTAATGTCGAGTTTACCAATCAGGATTTAAAAGATCTAGCTGAGTTTTTAAAGACATTAAGCTCAGGTGACAAAAATGAGGCTGTTAATTTAAAGAGTCAGAATTTAGACGATCTTCCTTATGTAGGTTTTAGCTTTAGTAATATCTTAACTGAAGTTGCCGCTTTAATAGTTAAAACTAACTCACAGCAACGCGAGATGAACCGTGAGGAGATTTTAAAGGAAACTAAGGCTTTAACTGTAAGTATAAAAAATCAGGCCGATGAAATCAGAGAACAGGCTAAAAAGCAGATGAATGCTGCAATTGTCTCAGGATCACTTAGCATAGCCTCAGGTGCTGTAAATTTTACAGGTAGTATTCACGCTGGAATTAAATCAAAAGGCTTAGTAGGTGATGATGCAAATAGTGTTATAAAAAGTGTTATGACTAAATATGAGGCTGGTGCTACAGCTTTAAAGGGTATAGGAGATATTGCATCAGGAGTTTTAAATTCTCAAGCTACGGTATCTCAGGCTGAACAAAAGGACTATGAGGCTGAGCAAGCTAAGATAAATGCCCAAATTGAGCAACTTAAAAATTATAACGAGTCTTTAAAGGAAGTCACTGAAAAATTGATTTCGACAACTTTATCTGTTTCAGAAACTGAACGACAAGCTCGTAATAAGATTTTAGGCTAGTAGATGACCTCTGCATGAAAATGCAGAGGTTTAGGAGTGATTTATGACTTATAAAGATGCCATAAATAAACTTTTGCAAATTACCAATTGGACACCAAGTTTGAATGCTGATGGCTTTTATGAGGTTTTATTAGAAAATTGCCTTTTAAAGTATAAAAGTGAAGATGGTAAAAGCTTAAAAGCTTTAGCAAAGATTGGTGAGATGCCTGTTTTAGAAGAAGAAAAAATCCAAAAAGCGCGAGAGTTATTAAAGCTTAACGCGTCTCTTATTCGATCATGCAATGAGCGTATTGTGCTTTATGAAAACAGTTTTTACTTGGAGCTTTTAATCTTAGGTGATGAGTTTGATGAGCTAAATATTGAGGAATGTTTCGAGAGCTTTTTAAATACCTATGATTTTTTAAGTTCTGAGTTAAATAAAGAAAGCATGCCTAAGGTAGTGCCCTTTGATTTGCTCTTTTAAAAAACTTTATTCTGCACAAATTTAATATTTAAATATTTTTGTATAATATTTTCGTACTTATAATAAAAATTTAGAAAAGACATAATTTTTTATAAAAGCCTATATAGAATAAGTTTAAATAAGGATAAAGTATGCGTTTTAAATTAGCTAAGCTTTCAAAGATCTTATCTTTTAGTATAGCTTTAGTGCTTACAAGTAGAGCTTATGCATATAACTTTCATAATCCTTATTCACATTATTCTGATAATGAGCCTCTAAACAGTGTTTTATTAGATTTTGCCCGTTCACAAGGTTTTAGCGCCAGTGTTTCAGATAAGCTTATAGGTGTTTTATCTGGGCGTTTTAATAAAGAAGATCCTAATCGTTTTATTGAGGGAATGCGTACCGCTTTTGGTGTTCGTTACTATGTTTTAAACGATAATATTTATTTTTATCATGAAAGCGAATATCAAGAGTCGATTGTAAGTCCAGCTAATATTCCACTTTCGCAGCTTAATTCAAAATTACAACAAGCAGGCTTTGTCTCAAGTGATCTTCCAATATCATTACGTGGCGGTGTTTTAATCGTTGCAGGTCCAAGTCAATATGTAAATACTATTACCAATATGAGTAACAATTATGACAGTGAGCCTAATTATAAAACTGTCATGCGGGTCTTTAAGTTAAAACACGCCAAAGCCGATGATACTCAAGTTGAGTCAATGAATAAGACTATTGATATACCAGGAGTTGCCTCAATTTTAAGTCAGATGGTCTTAGGGGAAAGTGGGGGCGGAAGTAGGATTGTTTCCCAAAATCCAGCAACAGTATCTAAGCTTAAAGGTACAGGCCTTGCCGCCTTAGGAAAAGACAATAGTCAGGATACATCTAACGCCCCTGACAATCTTAATAGTCAAAGTGTAACAGGACCTGGTATTATTGCTGATACCCGCTTAAATGCAGTTATCATCAACGATTATGAATATCGTATGCCTTATTATGAAAAGGTAATAGCAGATCTTGATGAGCCGGTAAAACTAGTAGAATTGCATGCGGCTATAGTTGATGTGGATTTAAATGCGACAAAGAATTTAGGAATTAACTGGTCATCTGGCAAGCAGGATGGAAATTGGAGTATAGGAATGGGATCTGGTAATTCCCAGGGAATTTGGAATGGTACCACCATGCCTATACCAAACTCTCAAGGAGGGGTATTTTCCACAGTTTTTAGTACTCGTCATAGTTCTTTTATGGCTACTTTAAATGCCTTAGAGGAAAACTCTCAGGCACGTACTTTAGGTAGACCTTCAGTTTTAACCCTAGATAATATTGAGGCAACTTTAGAGGATACAACCACCCGTTACGTAAGTGTACAAGGCTATCAGGATGTTGATCTTTTTAAAGTTGAATCAGGCACAGTACTCCAGGTTACGCCTCACATCATTGAAGATGAAAATGGAGGTGCTCCGTTTATTTCTATGATTGTAAATATACAATCAAACCAGGACTCAACCGAACAGGATAGTTCTACACCTTTAGGTCAGGTGCCACCCATAAAACAAACAAAGATAAATACCAGAGCTCTAGTTCGTGAAGGACAATCCTTGCTCTTAGGTGGTTACTATGTTGAGTATAAGCAAGATGGTGATGAGGGAGTGCCAACTCTTAAAGATGTTCCTGTTGCAGGAAAGCTCTTTGGCTCAGAAGGAGGGCAGAGCTACCGCCGCGAGCGTCTTATAATTATTACCCCTAAGGTTATGGATTTAGGTGAACTTCAGGAATTACCTTCTGATCTCGACACTACTGAATTTGCTATGTCTCCGACACAAGATAATTATTTAAAGCGTAAAACAAAGCAGAAAGATAATGCAGGTTGTACCTCAAATCGCTCATTAGGAGAGGATGATGAGTAGGGAGAGTGCTTTATTTAGAATATATACAGGTCCACAAAGTGGGGCTCAGTTTGATCTGCTTGAAGGACAATATATTGTAGGCAAAGGGGATGAGGCTGATTTAATTTTCACCGGAGGATAAACATTGTATTTTAAATATAAGCTCCGAGGGCATGGTCTTTGTTGAACCAGTAGATGGTACCTGCTATTTTAATGATGAGGAATTTAAAGAAAAAAAACGTTTTGAAAGTACCTCACTTTTGAGAATTGGCTCAACAGTAATAGCTTGTATTGATGCATTATCTGAGGAAAAATGGCCCTCTTATGAGGAGCTTTTAAAAAATAAGTTAAAAGAGGATTTAAAACAAAAAGAGAGTGAAAAAGCTGAGAGTCTATATAAGGATGAAAATAAAGAGGTATCTTATGAGTCTTTAGAAAGTTCTCAAAATATAGCAGAAGAGAAAAAATCCAGTTTTCATTTTATAAAATGGCTTTTGTTAGCATTATTGCTTTTAGCTCTTTTATTTTCTTTAATCTTTGGTGGCAACTTATTTAGTTCAAGCATACAAGACCTTGAATTTAAGCAAATGCAGGGCTTTATAAAAGATCAGGGCTTAAAAGATGTTGAGCTTTTAAAGACTGATGGAGCATTTGTTCTCAAAGGAAGTGTTGATTCTCACAAAAGTTACTATAGTCTAGTTGAAAAACTCCCTAAGATAAGCTTTAACCTAGTTTTAGATTTAAAAGTGCGCGACGAGCCTATATTAGGTCTTGAACGTATGCTCTCTGTAATGGGATTTGATGCTAAAGCTCAATATGGAAAGGATAGTATAGTTGTAAATGCTTATATGCAAGATCCTTATGTAGAGGCTTTAGTTTTTACGAAGTTAAAAGATCTCTATAAAGATAATATTTCAGGTCATATTATTTATAAGGATGAGTTACAAAAACAATTACTGTCACAAATTTCTAAGGCTAATATTTCAAATCTTAAGCTTATTTTTACTGAAGGTAAGATTTACTATCAAGGAAAGCTTACCTTAGATGATTTGAATAAGCTTTATTTAATTTCACAGGATCTAAGCGACAGATTTGGTATACCTGTTATTTTAAGGGATGAGAAGGAAATTCATAATCATAAGGTTGAGACTATATCAGAGCTTTCTAATAATGGCGAACTTATAACCCAGAAGGAAAGTTTTGAGAAACAGGGTAGTAATGGAAAAAAGATAAATACCGCCTTAAATGTTAAATCTTCTGAACCTTTAGTCATTGAAGATGTAATGGGGGTAAGTCTTGAGCCTATGCGTTTTATTACCTTAAGAAATGGACATAAATATTTTGAAGGTGGTGTTTTACCTTCAGGATATACAGTAAGTAAGATTGATTTAAACAAGATTATAGTTACAAAAGGAGGAGAGAGTCATGAGTATCAACTTAGATAATTTTGATGTTTTTGAAGCTTTTTCCAAGAAAGATACCTACGAGCTCAAAAATTTGACAGAGCATTTTTATCAATTAGCTCAGGAAGTTAAAAGAGAGCTTGATAAGGGGGTAAGTCCTGATGATTATAAGGCTTATAACGCTCTTTATGAGGCTTTAGTACAGGCTTATGAGGTATGCTCAGAGGAAGCGTCTTAGTTTTTGGGGAGATTTATGATGGATATTTCTGGCGGCAGTATGGCCACGAGTATTAATAATACTCTAGATAATATAAGTAAAATGGGATCTGACATAAGCTCTAGGATGGACGAGATCTCACAATTGACAAACAGTAGTGATCAGCAAGCGGCAATGATAGAGCTTAATTTTCAGATTGGTCAGTACAATGCCATGATGGAGATGGTGTCTTCTTTAACAAAGAATCTTACAGATTCAATTAAGAGTATTGCACAAAAAGTTTAAGGATGTCCTATGTCAGAGCTTATGGATAAAAAAAATTTAAGCCTGCTTGTAGAGACTGGTTTTGCCGCCTGCATGCAAGGCAAAGTTTTACAGGCACGACGTATTTTTGAAAATATTTTAGATTATAAGACAAGTACCCCAGCTATTTTAGGCTTGGCCTTTACCTATTTGGTAGTCGATGATTTTGATAAAGGCGATAATCTATTGGAGTCATTAGATCAAAATAGTGATGATGTAAAAGCTTTTAAAGTCTTTTCCTTAGTTTTACAACGCAAGGTAGATGAGGCTTATAGCTTGTATGAGAATATTGAGAATAAAGATCTTCCATCAGCAATTTTAGCTAAAAATTGTCTGCTAATGGCGGAGCGTTAAATTGAAGAAAAATAGATTGTTCTTTGGGATGCTTTTTGCTTCCTGTTTATTTTTGCAAGGCTGTCAGGAAATGCTTTATGAGGGCATAGGTGAGTCTGATGCAAATGAAATGCTCTCAACCCTTTTAAAGCGAGGTATTGATGCTAAAAAGGTTTCACAAGGTAAAGGTGCGTTTGCCATTACAGTTGAGGAAGCTGATTTAGTCAGAGCCTTGGATATTATTCGTGAAAATAGCTTACCACGCACATCATATGAGTCGTTAGGTAGCATTTTCTCAGGACAATCTATGATTTCATCACAGCTTGAGGAACAGGCTCGCTTTGCATATGGTCTGTCACAAGAATTGTCTGATACATTCTCAAAAATTGATGGTGTTTTAGATTCAAGAGTTCATGTAACCTTAGTTTCACATGAGCAGTCATCAGGACTTACTACACCACCAAGTGCTGCAGTCTTTATTCGCCATATACCATCATCGCCTGTACCTAATATGATTGGGGATATAAAAGAGACAGTTGCAAGAGCAGTTCCAGGCCTTACACAAGATAGAGTTAGTGTTATGCTTGAGAGCTTTATAGAGAAAATTATTCCTCCTCAAACTAAAAAAACACCTTGGTATGAAAGTAATATTGCCTTTGTTTGTTTTGGTGTTTTAGGCGCACTTTTATTAAGTGC
>CALFLJ010000016.1 GCA_937880335.1 uncultured Succinatimonas sp. | reverse complement strand
CGTTATGACCACCAATATTATAGGTCTCACCTGAAACACCATTATGGAAGACCAAATCAATAGCCTTGCAATGATCTAAAACATAAAGCCAATCTCTTATGTTAGCCCCTTTTCCATAAACTGGTAAAGGCTTTTCCTGTAATGCCATATCAATAATATGAGGAATAAGTTTTTCAGGATGCTGTTTAGGACCGTAATTATTTGAACAATTTGATGTGGTAACATTCATACCATAAGTATGATGATATGCTCTTACGATAAGATCAGAACTTGCTTTAGAAGCAGAATAAGGACTATTTGGTGCATAAGGAGTCTGCTCAGTGAAATATCCGCTTTCACCTAAAGTACCATAAACCTCATCTGTTGAAATATGATGGAATCTGCAATCCTCATAACCTTTTTTAAACTGATTTGGGGCATCCATCCAGGCCTGACGAGCATGTTCAATTAAATTAAAAGTTCCTTCAACATTAGTTTTTATAAAAGCCTCAGGTCCTTTAATTGAATTATCAACATGACTTTCTGCTGCAAAGTGAATTACACCTCTTATGTCATATTTTGCAAAAAGTTCAGAAATAAGCTCCTTATCGCAAATATCACCTTGAACAAAGACATAATTGTCCATATTCTCGCATTCTTTTAAATTGTCAAGATTGCCAGCATAGGTAAGCTTATCTAAATTGATAATGAGATATTCAGGATACTTATTGCAAAAGTACGGGACAAAGTTTGAGCCAATAAAACCAGCTCCGCCTGTAACTAAAATGGATTTTTTCATAAGAATACGTAGCGCCAGAATTCTACATAAAATACTAGCGCACCTCCAATGTAATTTTTCAAGTTGCTTAAAAATAAGTTTTATAACTTAAAACTTATCTTTTATGAAAACATATGATCAATTAAATATTAATTTCTACCTTTAAGATCAGAGAGCGAATGAGCTAAACGATCTTTTTCTGATGTAATGATCTTATCCTTAGGAATCTGCCAATCAATATTGAATTCATCAGAATCAAAGCGAATACCAAATTCAGATTCTTTATTGTAGAAATTATCAACTTTATAGGAAAATACGGCGGTTTCACTTAAAACAGAGAAGCCATGAAGAAAACCGCGCGGAATAAAAAGCTGTCTCTTATTTTCTTCGCTTAGTTCAACACAAATATGCTGACCAAAGGTTTTAGAATCTTTTCTTATATCTACAGCCACATCTAAAACCCGCCCACTTAAAACTCTAACCAGTTTTGCCTGGGCGAATTCACCTAACTGACAGTCCAGGCCTCTTATTACCCCATAACTTGATTTAGATTGATTGTCCTGAACAAAATCAGCGCAAATACCGTTTTCTTTAAACAGTCTCTCATTATAGCTTTCAAAGAAATACCCGCGCTCATCTGTAAAAACACGCGGCTCAACTATTACTACACCTTCAATATTGGTTTTAATAAAGTTCATGATTTTCCTCAAATACCTTCTGCAGATAAGCTTTATAAGCACCAGGTTTTAATTCATCAATGAGTTTTTTCATTTTTTTATCATCAATAAAATTCTGACGATAGGCAATTTCTTCAAGACAGGCAATCTTAAGTCCCTGACGCTGCTCTATAATCTGAACAAAGGTTCCAGAATCCATGAGACTTTCAGGAGTGCCGGCATCAAGCCATGCATTGCCTCGACGCATAGGAACTACAGACATTCGTCCTTCCTTTAAATAAAGGTTATTTAAATCTGTAATCTCCAACTCGCCTCGGGCTGATGGTTTTAATGTTGCAGCTTTTTTTACAACATCTCCTGGATAAAAATAAAGACCTACTGAGGCATAGTTTGACTTAGGATGTAAAGGCTTCTCTTCAATTGAAATAGCATTATGATCTTTGTCAAACTCAACGACGCCAAAACGCTCAGGATCAGAGACGTGATACGCAAAAATAGTAGCCCTTTTACCAATATTATTCATAACCTCTTTTTTAAAGAAGCGGAACTGATCACCCATATAGAAGATATTGTCACCTAGGATTAAACACACATCCTCATCTTGAATAAAGTCTGCTCCTAATACAAAAGCCTGAGCAATACCCTCAGGTCTCTGCTGAATCTTATAGCTTATATTAAGACCTAAGTGAGAACCATCGCCAAAGAGAGTCGCAATATTTGGAGT
>CALFLJ010000015.1 GCA_937880335.1 uncultured Succinatimonas sp. | reverse complement strand
GAACGGCGGACTGTTAATCCGTATGTCGCAGGTCCGAGTCCTGCAGGAGGAGCCAGAGAGAACGTTTTTTTGAGTTCCTCCTTAGTTCAGTCGGTAGAACGGCGGACTGTTAATCCGTATGTCGCAGGTCCGAGTCCTGCAGGAGGAGCCAAAAGAAGAGCAAGGCAACCTTATGGTTGCTTTTTTTTTTTGCTCCCCTAAGATATCACACATCATTGAACCAAGATTCAAAAATATTTGGTTCTTCGCCAAATCCGTGGAATCCCTGGAAAGAATATAACAAAATTCACCAGGGATTCTTTTAGCATTCAAGTGAATTACCTCTAAATGAATTCATGATCCTTAAAAAGAAGGTTCTTCAGAGAATCTGTGGATAGCTCTAATGAAATTGGTATTATATTAATTAGAACTATACATATTAGGCATAAGCATTACCCCTAAAGACATCTTAATTCTTAAAAAGAAGTAATCTAAATTTCTAAATCCTTAGGCTAGTCTCTTTAAGACTTGAGAAAGCCAGAAGCTCTATAACGTAGGCTTGTGAGCACGCAATTAGAGGATCTAAACTATAAAAATCTAGCTGTATAACATGCTCTAATGTCTCTTGAACAACGACACCATCATCAATAATTTTACTTTCTTCATTAGTGCCATGCCTGATAGTGTTAAGTTCTGAAAATACGCAAAAATCTTGAGAACCAGCCGGTGAAACCGCTGAGTTTTGCCACCCTCTGATTATCTGGGATTCCGTAAATTGGGGCGCATTTTCGCTTTTATCGTACAATTAAATAAAATCATAGACAGCGCCTAAAACGTCAAGCATACAGGCCCCGCTTGTCCAGACTTCGACTTTATCTATCACGGAGCTTGGGGCTGTCACTTGCAAAGAGACTGCTCCCCCACCTTAAAGTGCTAAAATCCACGCTTGCGCTAAACACACGCTAATAATTTTTATCTTTTAAGCTGTATAAGAAATCGCCTGTGCGACTTTCAACTCTGATTTGTCCCGCAGGTTTTAAGCTAGCTGTAATTAAGTAAAATTTACGGTTAATTTCCGTCCGAAGCGTATTATCAAACTGTTGTAACTCATCCCCGTTAAGACTTTGCATTTGAGCTGTGATTATGCCCGAGGGCTTTATTCGCATATAGCTACATAGTCAAATCAGAGCGCGGGCTAAACTTCTGTTTTGTGGTTCCGCCATTGGCGATTGTAGCTTTCAGATCACTTTGTGCAGTTTAACCTACCATTTTTAAAGCTGTGATCTCATCAGAGCTTTTTAACGCCTTAGCAATTGCGTTAGTCCATTTGGAATGCTCCACAGAAAAAGTCCTGCGAA
>CALFLJ010000014.1 GCA_937880335.1 uncultured Succinatimonas sp. | reverse complement strand
ACCTTTTCCATAAAAGCTCCATTATAGATCAGTAAAATGGAGCACTTTATGGGCTAAGAAGATAGTCAAAAATTAGAAACTATGATCTACAAAGTTTGGGTTCAATTTGAGCTAAATACGATGCCACGTGGTACCCGAAGGGCCGTCCTCTAATTCTATTCCCATAACTTTAAGAGCATCACGAGCTGCATCTGCAGCAGCCCAGTCTTTATTTGCTCTAGCTTTACGTCTTTCTTCAATTAAACGCTCAATCTCTGCCACGTCGCTATCATCACCTGCACCACTCTTTAAAAAAACATTTGGCTCCTGTTGCAATATACCCAGGACACTGCCAAGTTCTACTAACCTAGCTGCAAGAACAGACGCATCATCTTCATTTACTCGGTTAATATTTCTTGCTAAATCAAATAATACAGATACAGCTCCTGGTGTATTAAAATCATCATCCATATACTCGCAAAATGCATCAACATATGCATCTTGCTTTGGCAACTGACCTGTGGGCTTATGATCTCTCAATGTTGTATACAGACGATTTAGACCTGAACGAGCTTTCTCCAGATTTTCTTCGGTATAATTTAGAGGGCTACGATACTGTGCTGACAGTAAGAAGAATCTAATAGTTTCAGCGTCGTAGGATTTTAAAACATCTCTAATTGTGAAAAAATTATTTAAAGACTTTGACATCTTCTCTTCATTTATCATCACCATTCCGCTGTGCAACCAGTAATTTACATAGTTAGTATGCCAGGCACAGCAACTTTGAGCTATCTCATTTTCATGATGAGGAAAAATTAGATCCGCACCACCACCATGAATATCAAACTCGTGACCTAAAAACTTACTATTCATAGCAGAGCATTCAATATGCCATCCGGGACGCCCTTTTCCCCAAGGAGAATCCCAATAAGGCTCACCAGGTTTACTCATTTTCCATAAAACAAAATCCAAAGGATTTTCTTTACTCTTGGCAACTTCAATACGTGCTCCCGCCTGCAACTCATCAAGTTTTTGCCCTGAAAGGCGTCCGTATTTAGGAAATGAGGCAATTTTAAAAACAACATCTCCATTACCTGATACATAAGCATTTCCATTGTCAATAAGCTTTTGCACCAGCTCAATGATGGAATCAATATTATCTGTAGCTTTAGGTTCAAAATCTGGACGCATAATATTAAGAGCATCAAAATCATTATGCATCTCAACTATATATTGCTCAGCAAGGGCTTTTGCTTCTATGTTACGCTCATTTGCACGCTTTATAATCTTGTCGTCAATATCAGTAATATTTCTTACATACCTAACATCATACCCACGATAACGCAAGTATCTGACAACTACATCAAAGTTTACAAAAGTACGAGCATGACCAATATGACACAAATCGTAGACAGTTACACCGCAAACATACATACCGATTTTATTAGGTACAAGCGGAACAAATTCTTCTTTATTACGACTTAGGGTATTATAAATTTTTAACATTTAATTATCCTTTAATTTTAAACCCCTAGATTACTAGCATTGAACTTTTAGCTACTCTATCAAAAACTAAAATTACTCGCAAATACAAGTTAAGTTTGCATAAAATTTGATATTGAAACTATAAGAAAGAAATTACTTATTTTTTGCAATTCCCTCTAACAAAGTTGGAAAATCTTTCTTTTTATTACAAAATAAATTTAGATATAATTAATAAGGTTAGGAGATTTTAAACAAATTTCTTAATTTCATGCTATTTATAAAACAATTACAGTAAGAGTAATAAAGAAATATGATTACCTTAAAAACAAATCTTGGCGATATTAAAATCGAACTTGACTACGAGAAAGCCCCAAAAACTGCGGCCAACTTTGAACAATATGTAAAAGAAGGATTTTACTCCGGAACAATTTTTCACCGTGTTATCAAAGGTTTCATGATTCAAGGTGGTGGTTTAACAGCAGATCTGGAAAACAAACCAAATCACGAGCCTATTGAAAATGAGGCTGACAACGGCCTAAAGAATGATCGTGGTACCATTGCCATGGCTCGTACTAACGATCCACACTCTGCTACTTCACAATTTTTCATTAATACAGTAGATAACGACTTTTTAAATTTTACAAGAAAAGATATTAACGGCTGGGGTTACTGCGTATTTGGAAAAGTTGTAGATGGAATGGATGTAGTAGATAAAATTGAGGCTACCCGTACAGAAACACGCAGTTTCTATCGTGATGTGCCTCGTGAAACTATTGAAATTTTAGAAGCTGTAATCGATTAGCCACTTCATTTAGGATTTTCAATGGCTACTTATATCATCGCTGACGTTCATTTAAGCAATAACCGACCTTTGCTCATGACTTCTTTACGAAGTTTTTATGGACGTACGCTTATAAATGATAAAGTAATTATTTTAGGTGATCTTTTTGATTACTATGTAGGGTTAAATACCAGTGACAAACTTCACCAAGAGCTTAGATCTATAATCCAAGCTGCTAAACATCGTGGAGTTACAACTTATTTTCAAAGAGGCAACCGAGACTTTTTGATGGATAAATCAGATGCATCCTATTTCGGTTTCAAGCTTCTACCTGACTACTATGTAATTCAGACGCCCAAAGGACCTGCTCTTATTATGCATGGCGATCAATTATGCCTAAACGATCGATCTTTCCAAAAATTTCGACGTTTATCAAAAAATAGAATTCTTCGCTTTATATTTATGAGATTACCTTACTCTCTACGAAATAAAATTGCAGGAAGAATTAGGGCAAAAGGCCAAAAACAAAATCCATTGAGAAATAAACGGCCTCAAACATTCGGTATGGTTAAAAAGGCAGGCATTCATTGCTTACGTATGAGCAAATGCCGAATTTTAATTCACGGCCACTTTCATGTTTTTGGAGCAAGAAAAGATGTATTTGGACCAGATACATACCGCTTTGGCTTAGGATACTGGGGAGCGAATTTTAGTTATATCTATATTGACCGACTTCAGTTTGAAATTATCCAAAAACCGATGGAACGACTGTTTTAAACTTGTATAGACAAAAATTAACCTGAAGCTTAAAACATCTCACTTGTATACGCCGTTTAGAAGAAGTATCACAAACAAGGAAGGTTAGAGCAATATGACTGCTCTAACCTTATATTTCTTTATCTCTTGATCATACGTCTTTCAATCAGTATTACCAAAACAATAGTAAATAATTCTATTTTCAAAAAATCATAGTTAATCTTCAATTATAAAATAGGCGTAATTAATATGGCTATATATTTTATACCCTTATAATGTTGTATATATTTTCCCGTAATAACAAAAGTATTTTTTAAGGATCATTTTACGCTTGAACCTTTACTACATAAAAACGCATTAATAATTTAAAATAACGCACAATAAGTGCGTTATTTCTTTTTAAAAGCTAATGGGCATCCCCCCAATTATCAGATTTGCCTATTCCTACAGTAAGAGGAACCTTGAGTTTTACTACTGACTCCATAAGCTTTTTTATATTTTTTTCAGCCTCCTCAACAAATTCATTTTTAACTTCAAAAATAAGCTCATCATGAACCTGTAAGGTCATTCGTACTGTATTTTCAGGTAATGAATCAATCCATGCCTGAATATTTATCATAGCTTTTTTTATTATATCAGCCGCACTTCCTTGCATAGGGGCATTTATAGCAGCTCTCTCTGCACCACGCTTTGCAATTGCATTTGTGGAATTGATTTCATATACAGATATTCTTCTGCCAAACAAAGTTTCAACGTAACCGTGAGACTGTGCAAAATGTTTTGTTAAATCCATATAATCTCGTATCTTAGGGTAGCGAGAGAAATACTTTTCTATATATGATCTAGCGTCAGTTACACTCATACCTGTTTGTCTTGACAAGCCGAAAGCTCCCATGCCATACATTAAACCAAAATTTGTAGATTTTGCGTAAGAGCGTTCTTGGGGAGTTATCTCATCAATATGCTTACCTAAAACCTCAGCTGCTGTAGCCTTATGAATATCCTTTCCTTGATTAAAAGCTTTACATAATGCTTCATCACCGCTTATATGAGCTATTAAGCGCAACTCAATTTGAGAATAATCTGCAGATACAAGAGTATATCCCTTAGGTGCTATAAAAGCTTTTCTTATAAGTTTGCCCTCTGATGTGCGAGCAGGAATATTTTGCAAATTAGGATCATTTGAAGATAATCTTCCTGTTATAGTACCCGTCTGATAAAAAGATGAATGAATTCGCCCAGTCTTATCAGAAATCATTGTTGGAAGTTTATCTGTATAGGTTGAAATAAGTTTTGATATCTCTCGATAACGCAAAATTAAATTTGCTATATCGTACTTAACAGCAATCTCCTGTAAAACATCCTCTGCAGTAGAATACGATTTACCTACTTTAAGCTTTTTAGGATACGGTATCTGTAAATGATCAAACAATACAGTTCCTAATTGCTTAGGTGAAGAAATATTAAATTGTTCATTTGCAGATAAGAAAATCTGTGATTGTAATTCTGATAATTCGACATTTAGCAATCGGTTTTGTTCTGATAAAACCTTAGGATCAAGAAGCGTTCCTGTTTTTTCCATTTCATATAGAACATGTAAAAAAGGTAAATCGACCTTGTTCATAAGGTCGTTTAGAACAGGAATGCCCTCGACTTTTTTGCTTAAAACCTGATAAAGCCTTAAGGTGCCTTCCGCATCCTCAGCTGCATATTTAGTTGCAACCTCTATATCTACTTGTTCAAAGGAGAGATGCTTGCGCCCCTGTAGGGTAACGTCATCATATTTTATAGTTTTATAATTTAAATATTTCTGACATAGCTCATCCATACCTACCTTTTGATGAGTATCCAATATATAAGCCAGAAGCATAGTATCAGCATAAACTTTTGGCACTTCAAAGCCATTGAAGAAAAGCACTAATTTGTCGTATTTTAGATTTTGACCTATAAATTTAATACTTTCATCACTAAAAAGAGTGTTTAATTTCTGCTTTGCAAGCCCCAAGGAAATCTGCTTAGGTGCACCTAAATATGAATGATTCAAAGGCAAGTAATAGGCATTAAATGGCTCTATTGCAAAAGAAATTCCTACAATTAAAGCTTCACTTGGCTTAAGAGAATTTGTTTCAGTATCAATTGATACGAATCCACAATTTTTTATTTCAGATATCAATGAATCTAAATCTTCCAAATTCAAAATGGTATGAAAAGAGCTTGCACTAAAATCAGACACCTTCTCATCCAGAAAGTCTTGGCTTTTGTTTTTTTCTTCAATCAGAAATGAATGCTCAGATAAAGTATCTTTGTCTTTATACTGTTCATCTAACTCCTGAGCTAATTTATAAAATTCTAGCTCCTTAAAAATATTCTTTAATTCAATATAATTACATACAGGAGGAGTTATTTTTTGCAAATCCAATTGCAAGGGTAAATCAGTCTTGATGGTAGCAAGCTCATAAGAGAGTTTTATATTCCCCTTTTCTGCACTGAATTTAGAGGCAAACGTCTTAGCTCCTCTAAAATCTAGATTTTTTATTTTATCTAGGTTACTAAATATGGTATCAATCCCTCCTATGCCATTTAACAAAGCTATAGCTGATTTATCACCACAGCCCTTCATACCAGGAATATTATCTGAAGAATCCCCTTTTAAGGCCAAATAATCAATAATCAACTCAGGAGGCACACCAAACTTTTCAGTTACAGCAGTGCGATCAATGAATTTATCATTCATTGCATCATAAAGAGTAATATCATCATCTACCAACTGAGCGAGATCTTTATCACCGGTGCAAATTATTACTTTCATATTTTGTTTTTTGGCAAATTTTGCATATGAGCCTAAAACATCGTCAGCCTCTACATGGGGAACACTTATAAGAGGTAGCCCCAAAGCTTTAACGATCCTATGAACATATTCAATCTGAGCTTTTAAATCATCTGGCATTGGTGGGCGATTAGCCTTATACAAGGAATACAAATCGGCTCGGAAGCTTTTTCCTTTTGCATCAAAAACCACGATTATCTTGGAGTCTGAAAATTTGTGGATTAGATTTCTTAGCATCCTAGTTATAATCAAAGAAACTCCAGTAGGAACACCTTTTGATGTGGTAAAGTTTCCTTTTGAGACATGATAGGCTCTATACAAGAAAGAAGAACCATCAACTAAAATCAAAGTTTCCATGTTTGCCCCTTAATAAAATCTTTCCTTATTCTACATAATCACAATAATGCAATAAGACTATTTTTTTTCCTTATAAAAAATTTTTATTTTTTTGTTTTTAAAAATTTATTGCTCTAAAATATGCAACGTCAATTTATGACGGGTCCGGAATGTCCGGTTTTTTTAACTCACTGAAACGAAAAACATTATGAATGAATTTTCTTTCCCTTTAAAAAAGCTTTGGTTTGCACATGTATTTATTGTGGTTTTGAGTAACTACGCCGTCCAGATTCCTGTAACAATCTGTGGCATTAATACCACATTAGGTACTTTTACATATCCATTTATATTCTTAACAACCGATCTAACAGTTAGAATTTTTGGACAACATAAAGCTCGTAAAATTATTTTCTTAGCTATGTTACCTGCCTTAATTCTATCTTATTTTATAGGCACGTTGTTTGAACATGGATACTTCCAAGGTTTTAGTAATTTACATTCTCTTTCTTTATTTGTTTTACGCATCACATTAGCGTCATTAGCTGCCTATATACTAGGACAACTATTAGATATTTTTGTATTTGGAAAACTACGTAAACTGTCATTATGGTGGCCAGCTCCAACCTGCTCATCCATAGTTGGAAACCTTATCGATACTTACGCTTTTTTTGCAGTTGCCTTCTATGGTACTACAGATGCATTTATGGCAGAACATTGGGCAGAATTAGCTGCCGTTGATTATTTGGTCAAAATAGTAGCTAACCTTATTATTTTTGTTCCCATTTATGGAGCGTTTTTAGCTTACTTGTCTCGTTATATCCTAAAAAGGCCTTTAACTGGCATAGCCTAAAGAAAATATAATAGACCGGGGCTTCCCCGGTTTTTTTAGTTAAATTGTGACCAAAACAAAGTTATTTTGCGATTTAATCGCAAAATAACTAAGCTTTACATAAAGGAATGATAAACTAATTATAAATTCACATGTTAAAGGAGTTTATGATGAGTGATAAGGTACTGCAAATTAACGACGATCAATTTGAAACTGAAGTTTTAAACGCGACTCTGCCGGTTGTTGTTGACTTCGGTGCAAGCTGGTGCGGTCCTTGCCAAATGGTAGCCCCTATCCTTGATGAGCTTGCTAGTGAAATGCCTAATATTAAATTTGTAAAGATTGATATTGATAAGAACTCAGGCTATGCAGCAAAATTAGGTGTCATGAGTATTCCTGCTATCTTTATTTATAAGGATGGAGAGGTTGTATTCAAACAAGTAGGCGCACTACCTAAAGTAGAACTCAAGGGTATTATTGAAAGTTATACAGCTTAATATATAACCACGCTACTTAGAATATAAGTGGCATATTAGCTATTCAAATATCCCAGGAAATTATTCTAGGGGTATTTTACATGTATAAAAATATTTATACATGTAAAATATAAACTGGTTTCAATTATTTCCCTCTTTATATCTATAAGAAAACCATATATAAAAATTTTTCTAAAAAAATCCTCTTCTAGCTAAATCCAAATTTAGTATTTGAAAGCAAGCCATCAAAAAAACATTCTCTTAGATGCTGTATAATGGCGCCATAATTAAATTTAGTATTTTTTTTCGGAATAATCATGACCTGCAATATTTTGCTCTTATGTGGTGGTGACGGTAGTGAACACGATATTTCTGTACTGTCAGCAAATTATATTCAAGAACAGCTAGAGCTTACTGAAAATTTCAATGTTATTAAGTGTCTAATTCACAATCATAAATTTTTTATAAATGGAGATGAAGCTTTCTTTAAAGGAACAACTCTTATTTGTGAAAATAACGAATTTAAAATTGATTGTGTTGTACCTTGCCTACACGGCTACCCTGGTGAAACAGGTGATATACAATCGTACCTAGAACTTCTTAATATTCCTTACATCGGCTGTAAATCAGAGGCTAGCCGTAATTGCTTTAATAAAATCACAACTAAATTATATTTAGATGCATTAGGAATCCCTAACTCTCCTTCTAGTGCTCTTTTTAGTGATAATAAATTTTATAAAGAAAAAGCAGAAGAGTTCTTTGATAAGTATAAAGATATATATGTAAAGGCTGCTAGCCAAGGTTCTTCTGTAGGCTGTTATCACGTTGTGGAAAAAGCACAACTTTACAAAAAAATTTCCGAGGCCTTCAATTATAGTCAAGAAGTCTTATTAGAAAAAAATATAAAGCACCGGGAACTTGAAGTTGCAGCGTACCAGATCCGTGACGAACTAGTAATCACGTCTCCTGGCGAAATAATTATGCCTGATAATGTCTTTTACACTTTTGAAGAAAAATATAGTAAAAACAGTGCAACTATTACTACTGTTACTCCAAAAGGTCTAACTGATAAAGAAATAGGCACTATAAAGGACTTAGCTCGTAAAGCTTTTATTGGTTTAAAGCTTCGTGACTTGTCGCGTATAGATTTTTTCTTAAGCGAAGAAGATGGAATTTTAATCAACGAGATCAACACATTCCCAGGAGAAACCCCTATCTCGATGTTCCCAAAGATGCTTACCCATCACGGAGATACTATGCAAGACTTTTTAGCTCAAGCAGTAAAACGCGCTATTGATGAAAATAAGTAAATACACAAATTTTTATGACTGAAAAAATTTTTTGATTTCTATTCCTGAACTTTGTGATAAAACAAAACAACCTATATCTTACTTAAGATAAAAATTTTTATTTAAGGAAAATCATTTTAGGTGGTTTTCCTTTTTTTGTATTTATTAGACAATTTTATATTTTTTACTCTAAAGATGATTGAAACCCAAACTTTTGGCACCCTAGTTTTTAACTAGGGTGATCTATATCTA
>CALFLJ010000013.1 GCA_937880335.1 uncultured Succinatimonas sp. | reverse complement strand
TAAGATTAGATAAAAATAATGCGTCTATACTTATCTATAAACGCACTTTATGGGTGTTCAAGGGAAATCTTAGAAAATATAATGAGATAAGAGTGGCGTGATATCTAAAAGGTAAGGCTTTCAAAACTCTAGTTTTAGTGGTAGAAATCATCTTACTTACTATATGTAGATTAGCCTGAAAAATAATGTAAAGTCCAATAGTTAGGCAGAACATATAATGTAAAGATTACATATAGATGGAGGGAGTGGTTAAGTTATTACCTAAGGAGATCATGTCAGTGGGGCCATGTAGTAAAACGAATGACAAGAAGTTATCAATGGTCGTAGTAACTAGGACTTAGCTACAAGTATAAAACGCAACGAGAGTTAAAATGGGGAGGATCTTTAGCATAATGTATCTTCATTACGGAATTGTACGCCGATAAGAGACATAATAGCCCGCTTACACAAGAGATTAGTGCAGAATGTGAGGAGAATGCTAAGAAGCAAGTTAGGATTTTGTATATAGATAAATGACACGTAGTATCACTTACCTAAGCTTTATCAATGCATAATTAAGTAGGAGAAGCAATCAAACAAGCGCTTGTCAATGAAAAAAATCTTTTAAAAATAAGTTTTAAAGGCAACTAAAAGGATCCTGTTTTTAGTGTTAGTTTTCAGATCATCTCAAATAATTAAGTCAGAGCTTCTTGTAATTGCATACATAACACTTATCGGATTTATAATTAGTTTAATGAATAGTTTTTTTATCTTAAGCTTGTCTACAGTGTTACTTATGATTTTGCAGATTTCTTAAATCTTTTTTAACCTAAGCTAAGAGAATAACAGATTAAAGCATCTAATTATAAGCTTAATGAACTTTTATAAGCATTATTATAAACAGACTCCGATAAGTTTCTTCGACCTGACTTAGGACAAAGTTTTTGTCCAGTTTTATTATTGTCTAAAAGGTCTTTGCCTCGATTAAAAATTGTTTTAAAACATTACTGGTGAAGTTAACGCTTAGTCAAAAGTTATAAGAGGGAGTAAAACTCGTATTACTTGATCTTTATTTACAACACCAAGATAGCGACTATCATATGAATTAACTTTTTCGCTTAGCATAAGATATTCGTTACTGCCAAGATTTTTAGGAAGTTTTGCGGCTGTTAAGGGGCGATCCTCATCGTCAGTTTCAAGAGGCTCGCTATTTTCAATAACATTGCCATTAATATAAATTTTGTTATCAATAATAGCTATATTGTCATTTGGTACAGCTTTTACATACTTTCCTAAAGGTGCGGTATCTGTTGGGCAATTTCCCTTGTCTATATATCCTCTTGAGGAAGCAAATTTAGCCTGCTCTTCATTTAAACAAAAAAGAACTAGATCATTACGGTTGATATTATCCTCCTTTTGACATAGATATAGGCCATAAGGTAGTGATGGTGAGGTATTAAATCTCAGCCATCCTAAATGGTGATTTATTCCACCTAAGACAATAACAACGAAAGAAATGCTGATAAGAGTTTTTTGTATTTTCATTTTTTATTCAGTTGAGCCATTAAGAGAATCTATTGCTTCCTGAGTTTCCTGTTTTATTTTGATTGCATTTGTACCTAAAACCTTAACTAACTCTATATAGATTAAATCTACAATAAAAAATACAGATAATCTTGAGTCTGCGTAGCCTTGAGTAAGATCATAATCATGTACAGCATGTAAGATTGTAATATCAGTAAGCGAATAAAGAGGAGATGCACTTTCTGCAGTAATAGCAGAGATCATAGCTCCTTTTTTTGAACACATAATAGCTGATTTTACTAGTTCACCTGTGCGACCTGAGTTAGATAAATAGACAACTAGATCAGTATTTTTAACAAGTGCTGAATGAGTCATGATCTCATGGGAGTCTGTAAAGCATCGTACATCAATTCCGATACGAGCAAATTTACGTGCCGCATCTCTGGCTAAAAAACCTGAGGAGCCTATACCAAAGAAGTACATATGACGGCAAGAAATAATTTCTTGAACGAGCTTTCCTATAGCATTGAAATCCATCTCAGCTGCAGTCTGTGAAAGTAAAGTTTGGTTTAATTGTAAAAGCTTTTGGGCTGTAGCTTCACAAGTTTCCTTTAAATTTATTGCAGGTCTTTTTATTTTGCTGTCATTGTCTTGAGCACCTAAATCCTGTGCTAAGGCTATTTTGAAGTCTTTTAGGGTGTCATAGCCAAATTTTCTGGCGAAACGGGTTACTGTAGCATGAGATATGTCACAATCATTTGATATTTCAGAGATTGAAGATGAACAAGCCTTAAGTCCATTA
>CALFLJ010000012.1 GCA_937880335.1 uncultured Succinatimonas sp. | reverse complement strand
ATTACCTGCTTCCTTACAAGTTTCGACTAATAGATTTTGCTGATCCTCTGTCAGAGAATTCCAGAAAGTTTCCCCCACCACGATATTTGTCATATTTAAAATATGATTATCTAAAAGCAGGTATTTTGCTATATCATAAAATTGTCCGTTATATAGAACACTTAAAGGATTTTCTAAGCCCTCAATTTCGCCTTTCTCTAAAGCATCATAAACGTCAGAAAGAGGCATAGGTACAGGTTTTGCTCCTAAGACCTCAAAAGCTCTTTGCTGAATAATATTATTTGGAACACGAATTTTTAGATCTTTAAAATCGGCTAGAGAATATAAAGGTTTAGTAGTGAGAATTTGGCGTGCACCATATTTCCAATTGCTGGCTATAATTTTTATATGAGATTTTTTAAGTACTTCATCGCTTAATTTTTTATACCAGTCAGAATTACTTAAATTAAAGGCCTGCTCCCAGCTGCTAAAAAGATATGGGGCAAACATAATTCCCATATCATTTACCCCTCGATCAGCAAAAAAAGCGCCATCTGTCAATGTACATACTGGTTCTCCTGCCACCATCTGATCTAAAAGTTCCTGTTTAGATCCTAAAAGAGAAAAAGAAAAGCTGTTAATACTCATGCTTCCATTAGATTTCTCCTCTAAAAGCTCTTTCCATTTTTGAATGCCCAAACCAAATGGACCTTCTGGACTATTCTCATAGCCTACAGACAATTCCACCTCAGATGCTGATGTCACATTTTGGGTAAAGCAAAATGTGAGAACAAATACTGTTTTAATTATTTTTGAAAAAAAAGACATTAAAAAGCCCTCATCAAATTTTACTGAATTTTGACCTTATACAATTTATTTTACAACCAAGTCTTAAACGAAACTGTTAATAAAAGTAAAAACAAAAAAATTTATTTTTTCTTTTAGTCTTATATATTTTCCATATACATGGTGTTTTTTTATATTTGTACTAAAGGCTAATATCAAGTTGCTTTAAACGACGCCAAAGAGTAGTCCTTGAAATACCTGATATAACCTCAACCTCTTTTAAGCTGTGATTTTTTAAAAGTTGTTTTAAATAGAAACTTTCTAACTCTTTGAAACTTATATTTTCTGGAATTTGCAACTCTTGAGGCTTTATATATTGTTCCTGGCCATTATTTAAAATCTTTTTTAGGTTTATAAGAGTTACATGATCACCATAAAAGGATATAGCCTCAGCTGTATTTTTAAGCTCGCGTACGTTTCCTGGCCACAAATATGCTCTTAGGTAATCTAAGGCATCTTTATCAATCTTAACTTTCTCAGGTTCTTTCACGAACTCTTTAAAAAATATTTCAAATAAATATGGTATGTCCTCGCTTCTATGACGCAAAGGAGGAATTGTGAGATTTAATACATTTATTCTATAGTAGAGATCAAAACGAAATTTTCCTTCTCTACAGAGGGGCTCTATATGTTTATTTGCTGCACAAATAATTCTTATATCCAAAGGAATAACCTTATTATCGCCAATACGCATAACCTCACGTTCCTGAATAACACGTAAAATCTGCGATTGAACATCTAATGGCAACTCGGTTATCTCATCTAAAAATATAGTTCCACCCTGAGCTAGCTCAAACAAACCTTTTTTTCCCTTTTCTCTAGCCCCGGTAAAAGCTCCTGCTGCATAGCCGAATAATTCTGATGCCACAAGGCCTTGCGGAAGAGACGAACAGTTAACCGATACAAAAGGCATATCTGATCTTAAAGAAGCATTATGGATACTTTGTGCAAAGCCTTCCTTACCTACACCTGTTTCCCCAAAAATCATTACAGTTGAATCTGAGGTAGCAAATTTTTTGGCAAGTTCTACGCAATCTGCAATTTGCATAGATTTAAAGAGGATATCCTTAAAATGCTTTTTTGCATAAAGACCATGAGCAATATTGGCCTGATTTATATTATTAGTCTGTTCCTCAAGTGAGGAACGTTCAAACATTAAAACTACATTGTTCTGAGCTGAACCTACGCTAAGCCTTCTGTTATGTAAGAGAATTTGATGACCATTTATCTCCATGACTCGAGGGTAACTGCTGTTTGAATTTATATATGGAGCTAACTTCTCGTACCAAAAATTGTGATAAGGCTTGCCTAATAGTTTTACAGCCTTTTCATTATAAAAAACTGGTTTATGCTCATCATCAAAGATTAATGCTGCCTCTTCGATATTATCTACAAGTGATCCCAGGCGTTTTAAAGCCATGATTTTTGACATCATGCTTTTTTCAAGATCCAATGCCTCTAAAATAGCTTCCTTTATGGTAAAAAAATTAGAGTAAATAAATGAACTTTTAACCCCGTGAAGCTTAGCTGTCTCCACAGCTTCAATACAGCCTACAATACCCTCATATCCTAGATCTATAAAATGTTTAACCGAAGCTGCAATGTCCTCTGAGGTCCTACAAGGCTCAATATAAATTGACAAATCACCTATGTTTAAGGCTCCACCCTTAAGACCTATGATATTTTCCTGAGTTATAACCGCTATTTTCCTAAGACCATTGCGTGTTAATTTTTCAATCGCCTCTAGAACATCAAATATAGATGATCCAATATTTACAAAAGCAAGATCTGGTCTTCCTGATATAAGTTTTAAAGTTCCACCACGACTTATTATGATCTTAGCCTCAGGGTGCGCTTTTAAGGCTTGTAACGCATTGAAATCATTACAAACCTCTACGCTTATATTAAGCCCCATTGAGCTTATAACATGACGAGCTGTTTCTGCTAGATGACGATAAGGCGAGATAAGTAAAATCGAATCTGACATAGGATAAAAAATAGAACTTATAAATTTAAAATTTATTACAAGAATAGGTTAACATTATAGAGGATTGATTATAAAGATAAGTTGATTGCATAAATAACTTTTAAAAAGAGGGCAAAATTATATTTCAAGAAAAGTCATATTTGTAAGAAAAAAAGCCTAAATCTTATGCAAAATCTGAAAAGAAAATAAGAATATTGTGCACAAAAAAGGTGAAAATAATACAAGACTGATAAAAGTATCCACTTGATAAATTTTATTCATAAATCCCCTCAAACTTGTCATACAATTGTAAACATAAAATATATAGGAATATTCTATAGAAATTTCTTTTATATTCCAGATATTTAAATAAAACACAAAATTAGATTGTATGCAATTATACATTAAATTCAAATATCTTCTTTGCATTGTTTTATCCACTTTTAATGCAGGTTAATTAAGATGATATTTGATTTTTGCATCTTTATTGTTAATATTTAAAACACAATAATTATGCACAATGTAAGCGCATATTTTAATAAATAAATATTTTTATATTATAGTGAAGTTACTAATTTTAATATTCAATTAATATGTAAAATTCTATTTTACCAATTGTTATTGTTTATATTTAGTTTTACAAACGTAAATAAACTATTTTAGTCTTCACTTACTATGGAAATCTGTTACATACCTGTAACAGGTCTTTGTTAAATTGACTTAACCAAGACTAAATGGAATTTTAGATTATGCTTGATACAACAATGAATCTTGACTCAATGGTCAGCTTTCCGCTCTATGCTAGTGCTAAAGCTATGGTCTCAAGTTACAAGCCATTTTTAGATGATTACAACTTAACCTTTACCCAATATCTCACTATGCTAGTACTTTGGGATAAGGAAAACTTACGTGTAAAGGATCTTGGCAGTATTCTGCATTTGGATTCTGGCACTTTAACACCGCTTTTAAAGAAGCTTACTGCAAAAGGCTATATAAATCGTGCTCATGGTCAACGTGATGAAAGAGAAGTCTTTTTGACATTAACAGAAGAAGGTCAGGCATTAAAAGACAAATTACGTGATTTGCCAGAAAAATCAGCTGCGTGTTTTAATATTAGTGCCGAAGAATTCTCTCAACTTTACACACTGTTATCTAAAATTCTAAAAAATCTTGAAGACGCAAACAGCAAGAATATTTAGAGTTTTATCTACCTTCCCAAAAAATATTTTTCTCAATTAAGTATAACTGGGGATTTAATCCCCAGTTTTTTTATCTACAAACTTATCAATAAAACAGAAAAGTTTTAACTACAATAAAAAGCTTAAAACATCTAAAAAGAAAATAAGACCTAAAGGCTTAGGCAAGATAACCTTATTTATATAAGCTATATTTTTCAAAATCACTAATATTAGTTATTGAAAATCAAATTAAAAAAATAAAAATTTCAGTATGACAAGATCTTTTTTTTAAAGATATTTCTGCTACTTTTATGTTTAAAAAGACAGTAATATAAATAGATCTCACAAAAAAAATTATATTTATTTTGTGGGATATAAATTATCTATAAATAACTTTTTATACAAAACACGTACTTAAACGCGCATAAAAAAATAAAAATCCCTGGTGAGCAATGTGTAAATTTCACCAGGGATAATCTAGATTAAATATTTAAGACTTAGATTACTGCTTGACAGCAACATTTTCTGTTGCTTTTTCCTGATCCTTAGCTTTTTCAGTCATATTTACGAAAATTGTTGCAACAATAGGACCTGAAATATTGTGCCATACTGAGAAAATAGCAGCAGGTACAGCACTTAAAGGATTGAAGTGGGCCATAGCTAAAGCTACACCTAAGCCTGAATTCTGCATACCAACCTCAATAGATAAAGTCTTTCTCTGTGGCAACTTCATTCTTAAAGCTTTTGCCATAATATAGCCTAAAAGATAGCCAAGGCAATTGTGCAAAATAACAACAACGAAGACTAAAGCACCGGTTTGAGCTAAGGTCTCCTGAAGTTTTGCCTGACTTACTGATACTACAGCACAAACAATAGCAACAATTGCAACAACAGAAACTAAAGGCAAGCAGACAACAACTCGTGATACAGCTGTACGGAAAACACGATTTATAACAACACCAGCTACGATAGGTAAAATTACAATATTAACTATTGAAAAGAACATAGCTGACATAGAAATATCAACCCACTGACTTGCTAAAAGATAGATTAAAGCAGGAGTTACAAACGGAGCTAATACAGTTGTGCACGCGGTAATAGTTACAGATAAGGCAACATCGCCTTTGCCTAAGTAAGACATAACATTAGATGATGTTCCACCAGGACAGCATCCTACTAAAATAATACCAACTGCAATTTCAGATGGTAAATTCAAAGCTGTAGCTAAAAAATAAGCCAAACTAGGCATAATAAGGAACTGACCTATGATACCTGCTAGAACCTCAAAAGGTCTTGTAAATACCTCAGAGAAGTCTCGAGCTTTTAAGGTTAAACCCATGCCGAACATAACAATTCCTAACATAATAGAAATGTATGCAGCTAAAAATTTGAACGCATCTGGAAAATAATAAGATAAAACAGCAAACAAAATAACCCATAGTGCAAATGTTTTACCGAAAAAAGCACTTACCTGGGATAATCTATTCAAAAGTCCTTGCATAAGATCAAACCTGGAGTTAAAAAAATAAAAAATCGGTAAGACTTGTAAAAGTCTAAAATCACGATGATATTTTAATCACAAATTTCACTATATGTCTTAATATAGACTTATTTCAGGGAAATTTTGCACCAAAAGTTATCAGAAAATAAGTCAATTTTAACCTCTCTGCTTTAAAACAAGCTGGTTTTTATGTTTTTTTTACATCAAGCAGAGAAAAATAAGGCAAAAGATAAACTTTGTAGTTTAAATTTAATGTTTTTTAAACAATTATGTATCTAATCAATATAATGCTTAATCTTTTGTAAATTATAAAAAAATTTAAATGTGCAAAAGTTTTAAACAAAAAGCCCTTAGCAATAAGACTAATTTCTTAAAGCTTTAAAATTTGTTTAAAAATCTGAACTTAGTCTTTTTTTTAAATTACTACTTAGGCTAAATTTAGATCCTAATTCTAGGAGGGAACAATGCTAAGACTTTTTTCTATTGTTATATTATCTTTCGTCTTTGCTTTAGGTTGCACAAGTGATGATAGTGATAGTGATAGTGATAATGATAATTTAGATATAAAAGCCAGCCCATTAAAATTTAAGCAGAGCAAGGCAAGATACATTGATTATAAAGATTATTATGAAATCAGCATTCCCTTTCACTGGAAAGTTATGCCTCTGCCTAATTTAAAAAATGCATTTAACCTCTACCCTGATAAAAAAATTAAGCACCTTTATAATAACTGCACCCTACAGGTTGTAGCTGATTTATATGAAATTGTCCCCACACAAAAAAGATTTGAGATCCTATTAAATGAGACATACCTACGAAGTCGCACATTTATAAAATCGACTACAATAAGCGAAAAAGATCTTGCCGTCTCATCTCAAAAGGCAATTAAATTCAATAATCTCAAAGGTGCCAGTTTTAATATCTCAAGTGTAAATAAGAATCGCTTTTTTGAGAGTACTCATTACCTCCTTGTTAATCCCGATGATATAGGAGTAGTTTACGCCTCTGCAGTTGCCTTAAAAAAAGAGACGGCCTCTGAGTGCTTAAAAGAAAGCGAAAAAGCCCTTTCCTCTTTAAAATATGCACCTAAAAAGGAGACTTACTAATTGTTTAAAAAGATAAACGTTCTTTTGACTCTATTTATAAGTCTTAAGGCCCTAGCTTTAGATGCAGTTTCTGACTTCTACAGTAATTATGAAATATGCACACCTTTTGATTGGCAGGCCGAAAATCTTAAGGGACCAAATGAGTTAAGAATTATAAGCCCAAAACACTCTTGCGAAATTCATATAGTTTTTTCTGAACAAAAGATTGATAAAAAACTATGGGAGAGCTTGGCCTTTGATTATCAAAAAGCCTTAGCTGATAGCTTATCTTACAATCAGAATACAAAATTTAACTTAAAAATCGAGACTCCCAAAAGCTATAGCTTAAACAATTTTAAAGGTTACGAATTTGATTATGTAAACTTCTTTAAAGATGGACGTTATCTTAGCGGTCAAAGTATTATTTTATTTGGCTCAAAAGGAGAAATTGCCATCGATCTTATTTCACATAATTATAAAACCAGGCAAAAATGTCTAAACGATGCTCATAAATATTTAAAAACCTTAAAAGAACGTGTTAATTAGGTTTATGGCATTATCGCTCATTAGGCGTATAATGCTTTATCGGTATGTCTTCATCATACCTTAGGTATTGGAAATATATTTATGAGAAAAACTCTATTTTTACTGCTTTTATGTTGCGCTTCATTTTTGACAGCCTGCTCCTCACTGCCAGATGGGGTACAAAAACCCAGTCTAAAAATAAATGATCTAACCTCAGAGAGAGTAAATAACATCCCAGGCTTTAATGTGTCTTACACAATAATGCATAAAACCCCTGAGCCTTTACCTTTACAAGAACTCAAATTTGAAGTATTTGTAAACGGCAAAATAGCCGGTGTTTTGGTTATTGAGCCTGAGGAAAAAATTCCGTCAAATATTGAAAATCATTATGAGCAATTTGTACCTGCAAATAAGCTCCCCCCTGTAGCTGCAGACTCGCTACAAACTCCAATGCTTAAAATAGCAGGAAAAGTTGATTTAACCATGGTCGTTGATGACAGCGAAAAAACACAGTTTTTAAATCAAAAAGATACATATGAGGGACTAATTCATGCCGCAGGAGAATAACCGTAAAGCCACCTCTTTTGAGCCACGCGTAGGCATTGCGCAACTAGTATTTGGTCTGGTTTATGCCTTTGTTACAGGTGTGGCTATAATCATTGCCTTTAGAGTACTTGAGGCCACAGGAGAACAACCTTATTTACAATATGTTTTTGTATTACTGTTTAGCTGTTTGACAATAAAATCATTTTTTATTTATGCTAGAACAAAGATCCTTTACAATAACGGGGTTCATACTGTAGCAACAGTTGAAAGCATCGAGGCTGTACGAGGTATTACCACTGTAAAAGGATTTATAAAGCTAAAAAAAGGCGGAGAGCTTTTAATTGAAAGCCGTTTTGCAGGAGAGCAGGTCTCTTTTGAACTAAAACGCTTTTTACAAGAACAGAAAACTAAGAACCTGCCTGCACTGGTTGTAGATGAAAACGGCCCCCATCCTCGCGGCATGTTTGTCATAAAAACCTATGCCGGTCACTTAGACGAAAATTATAAAAACCAGTTAATCGTAGATAAAAAGAAATAATATTTAGGGAAAATTATGAGTCTTAGTAGCATTAAAACTATCCTAGACGGAACAATTGAAGTCGGCAATAAGGTTACTTTTGCAGGCTGGATTCGTACTCGTCGTGATTCTAAAGCCGGTTTTTCATTTTTAGCCGTAAATGACGGTTCATGCTTTAACAATATTCAAGTTATTGCTCAAAATACCCTTGATAATTACGAAAACGAGATTTTAAAGCTCACCACTGGTTGCTCTGTAGAGGTTGAAGGAACCCTTAAAGCCTCAGAAGGTAAGGGGCAGGACTTTGAGGTTACCGCATCCTCAGTAAAGGTTTTAGGCTTTGTTGAAAACCCTGATACCTATCCTATGAGTGCAAAACGCCACAGTGTTGAATACCTCCGTGAATACGCTCACTTACGCCCACGCACCAATCTTATGGGTGCTGTAATGCGTATTCGCAATACTTTATCATATGCAATTCACTCGTTCTTCCAGCAAAACGGTTTTATGTGGGTATCCACCCCGCTTATTACCTCATCTGACTGTGAAGGTGCCGGTGAAATGTTTACAGTCACCAATTTTGACTTAAACAATATTCCTAAAGATGACAAAGGTAATATTGATTATTCTCAGGATTTCTTTGGTAAACACGCTTACATGACAGTTTCAGGTCAGCTTGAGGTTGAAACCTACGCCTGTGCTTTCTCAAAATGCTACACCTTTGGTCCAACTTTCCGTGCTGAAAATTCCAATACCACCCGTCACTTAGCTGAATTCTGGATGTGTGAGCCTGAAATGGCTTTCACCGATCTTGAGGGCTGTGCATCTGTAGCAGAACAGATGTTAAAGTATGTTTTCAAGACTGTACTTGAATTACGTCGTGACGATCTCAACTTCATTGTTGAGCGAGTTGATAAAGATGCCATTCGTCGTTTAGAAGACTTTATTAAATCAGACTTTGCTCAGGTTGATTATACAAAGGCTGTCGAAATCCTCGAAAATTGTGGCAAAAAATTTGAATATCCAGTCAAGTGGGGTATTGATTTACAGTCAGAACATGAGCGTTATTTAGCTGAGGAATACTTCAAGTCCCCAGTTGTAGTTAAGAACTATCCTAAGGATATTAAAGCTTTCTACATGAAGCTTAACGATGACGGCAAAACTGTTGCTGCAATGGATGTTTTAGCACCAGGCATAGGTGAGATCATAGGTGGTTCACAGCGTGAGGATCGCCTTGATGTCTTAGATAAGCGTATGCAAGAGGTTGGTCTTAATAAGGACAATTACTGGTGGTATCGTGATCTTCGTCGCTACGGATCTGTTCCTCATTCAGGATTTGGCCTAGGCTTTGAACGTTTAGTAGTCTATGTAACAGGCGTAGGTAACGTTCGTGATGCAATTCCATTCCCTCGTACTCCAAAGAGTGCTGAGTTTTAATCAATAAATGCTAAAGGGCGACGTAATGTCGCCCTAATTATTACTTAACTTTCTCCTTCCTACCTTAAGATCTCTTTATAATCATTATAATTATTTATTTTTTAAGTATTATTTTTTATAAAAATAATTTTTATCTATATATTTAATATCATATCATTAAGGATATTAATTATATGTAATATAATTAATTACAAAATAAATTGTAAATATGCATACATAACCTACCAATTTATAAGTAATTTTATATCAGTCTAATCTATTGGATTTTTCAAAATAAAACAACTATTCTTAATTAGAGAACATAATTTTTTTTATATTAGGAAATATGCAAAATACAATTTCATGCAAATCAAAAAGTTAACAAATAATTTACAAAATAAAACCACAAATTCAAGTTACATGTATACTAGTAATCAAGTTTTTCCAAATTTGTATACTAGTCCACAGTTTCAAAAAAAATGAAACTATATAATTGATGTCAACTTGATGAGGTATGTAAGTTTGCCTATCTATCAAGAGATTTTGCCTTTAAGGCTTTTATCACAACAATATAAGAAGCTAGGATTTCTTAGCTTCATTATGAAAATAAACGGTAAAGGACATTAATATGCGTACTTTTAAATTATTAGGTCTTGCTCTTGCTGTATGTGCTGCCTCATCTTTAGCTTTAACAGGTTGTGGTGGCGATAAAAAAGCAGAAAAAACCTTAGTTCGTATTTCACATACTCAAATTGATACTCATCCAGATCACTTAGGCTTTGTTGCATTTAAGAACTATATTGAGCAAAAGTTAGGTGACAAATACGAAGTACAGATTTTCCCTAATGGATCATTAGGTGCAAATGAGAAGGTTTTAGAGTTAATCAAGCAAGGCTCTGTCCAATTCTTAGCTGTATCAACTGCTAATATAGAGAGTTTTGATAAAATCTATGCTGTTTTCTCTGTCCCTTACCTCTTTACATCAGAAAAAGCCTATGAGGCATTCATCTCTGATCCTCAAGTCTTAAAGACATTATCTAAAAACTCCAAAGACGTAGGCTTTACCGCCATGGCTGCATTCACCGCAGGTACACGTAACTTCTATTCCAAAACACCAATTAAAACTGTAGACGATTTACAGGGTAAGAAATTCCGTGTTCAGGCAGGTCCTACCAACGTAGCTATGATGAATGCTTTTGGTGCTGCTGCAACCCCTATGTCATTTGGTGAGGTTTACTCCGCATTACAGCAGGGCGTTATTGATGGTGCTGAAAATAACGAATTAGCCTTAACAGATCAGAAACATGGAGAGGTCTGCAAATACTTTACCTATGATGGCCATCAGATGTGCCCAGATATTGTAGTAGGTTCAGAAAAATTCTTAAGCAAGTTATCAGCTGAGGATCGCAAGGTATTTGAGGAAGCTGCAGCTGAGGCTCAAAAGGCCGAGTTTGCAGCATGGCACAAGAGTGTAGACGAAGCCAAGCAAAAAGCTGAAAAGATGGGTGTCGAGTTTATCAACGTTGATACAGCAGCTTTCCGTGAGAAGGTATTACCTTTACATGAGCAACTGTTAAAGGACAACCCTGCTATGAAGGATATCTACGAGGCTGCCTCTAAGTTTGATAGTTCATTCAAATAATTTATAAATAAATTTTTGGAGCAATTATGCTAGTTTTTAGAAAAGCTTTAGATAGAGTGCTGATGGTTATCTGCGTGGTACTCTTTATTGAGATGACTATTGTAGGTTCATATCAGATCATAACGCGCTATTTCTTCAACTCCCCAAGTACCATTTCTGAGGAGTTGGTAACCTATAGTTTCACCTGGCTATCTATTTTATCTGCAGCTTATGTAGTAGGTAAAAGAGGGCATCTTGCTATGGCTTTCTTTGTCAACAAGTTCAAAGGTAAAAGCCGTGTATTCCTTGATATGTTTAGCGAGGTTTTAATCGTAGGCACTGCAGTATTGCTCCTAATTTACGGTGGTTATGTCATGGCTTTGGAGAACTCCTCACAGTTGACCGCATCCTTAGGCATTTCCATGGGCCTTATGTACACAGTGCTGCCGCTCTCAGGAGTGCTGATGTCACTGTACGCACTGCTTAATATTGTCGATCTTCTTAAGGTTTTAAAATCTCCTGATGTTGACAATTATGCAGGAAATTTAGCCTCTTAAAAGAATATAACCACATTAAGGCAACCTAAAAATAGGTTGCCTAAATTAGGAGAAATAAAAAATGACTGCCACAGTTGGCCTTATTCTGGCCTTAGTCCTAATCTCTCTATTAATTCTTGGTGTACCGATTTGTATTTCTATTGCAATATCATCTCTTGCAGCAGGTGCAGTTGCACTTGACTTTGATATGATGTTAACAACCGGTGCACAGCGTACCTTTACAGGTATTTCTGTCTTTACCTTAATTGCAATCCCCTTCTTTATCTTAGCCGGAAATATTATGAATCAAGGCGGTATTGCGTTAAGACTTATGAATTTAGCCCGTCTTTGTGTAGGCAAACTTCCAGGTTGCTACGCCCACACTAATGCAATGGCTAATATGATGTTTGGTGCTATTTCAGGTTCTGGTGTAGCTGCAGCCTCTGCTATGGGTACTATCATAGGCCCTATCGCTACAAAAGAGGGCTATGACAGAGATTTCATGGCAACAGTAAATATTGCAACTGCTCCTACGGGTCTTTTAATCCCTCCATCAAACGTACTTATTACCTATGCTTTAGTCTCAGGTGGTACATCTGTTGCAGCCTTATTCTTAGCAGGTTATGTCCCAGGTATTTTATGGGGAATAGGTTGCATGATCTTAGCTGGTTTCATCGCAACAAAGCGTGGCTATAAACCTGATTCACAAAAAATTACCCTAGCTTTAGCATCTAAGGTATTAGGTGAGGCTATCCCTTCTTTACTGCTTATCATCATTGTTATAGGCGGTATCGTAGGTGGAATCTTCACTGCAACTGAAGGTGCTGTTGTAGCTGTAGTCTATTCTTTGATTTTAGCTTTCATTTATCGCTCAATTACAATAAAGAGCCTTTTGAAGATCTACGCAGATTCAGCTGAAATGACCGGTATCATTATTTTACTTATCGGTATTTCCTCAATCATGTCCTGGGTTATCTCTTTTGTTCAGATCCCAACTGCTGTAGGAGAATTGCTTTCAGGTGTAAGTGACAATCCAATTGTGATCATGCTTATCATTAACTTGATCCTTTTATTTGTTGGCACATTCTTAGATACAACTCCAGCTGTTTTAATCTTCACTCCAATCTTCCTGCCAATTGCTCTGCAGTGTGGTTTAAGTCCTGTTGAATTTGGTATTGTAATAACCTTCAACCTCTGCATAGGTCTTATCACACCACCTGTTGGCAATATTCTATTCGTAGGTGTTAAGGTTGGAAAGACCACTATCGAACGAGTTATAAAGCCTCTTTTAGCTTACTATGTTGTAATCTTCATAATCTTAATGGCTATAACTTATCTGCCATTCCTCTCAAGTTATATTGCTTATCTTGCAGGATATGAGGAATCACTTGGTAGTTTAAGTCGAGAAATCTTAGGCCTGCTTTAAAATTTAAATAAATCAAAGGCCCGCATGTCGGGCCTTATTTAACCTAAAAAAATAAGGAAATTTATTATGAAAGCTTTTATGGATCAGGATTTTCTACTTGAGACAGAAACGGCTCAAGAACTTTTCCACGAACACGCCGCTAAAATGCCAATCATCGATTATCATTGCCATATAAATCCACAGCAAATTGCAGAAAACTATAAATTCCGCAATATTACGGATGCCTGGCTCTCAGGTGATCACTATAAATGGCGAATGATCAGATCTAATGGTGTTCCAGAGGAATTAATTACAGGCAAGAACTCCACTGATTTTGAAAAGTTTGAGCAGTTTGCAAAATCTCTTCCCCGTGCTATTGGAAATCCTCTTTATCATTGGACCCATTTAGAACTGCAGCGTTATTTTGGAATAACTAAAACCTTAAATGAGGATACCTGCAAAGAGATTTGGGATGAGTGTAACGCCAAACTTGCACAGGATAATTTCCGTGTTCAAGACATAATCAAAATGTCTAATGTCAAATGCGTATGTACCACCGATGATCCTGCAGATGATCTCAAATGGCATCAAATGCTAAAAACTGATAAGAATGCCCCTTGCAAAGATTTACCTGCATGGCGTCCTGACAAGGCGATGAAGATTGAAAAACCTGAATTTGCTCAGTACGTTTCAAAGATTGCATCTCTTACTAATAAAGAGATAAAGACCTGTGCTGACTTCTTTGATGCTTTAGATATCCGTATGGCTTTCTTTAATGATTTAGGTTGCAAAGCTGCAGATCATGGTGTTGATTATGCTTACTGCAATATCATATCAGATAGCAAGCTTGAGGAAATCTTTGCTAAGGCCTTAA
>CALFLJ010000011.1 GCA_937880335.1 uncultured Succinatimonas sp. | reverse complement strand
CCGCTTGAGATAAATATGCTCTGCCCTCAATGCGGTAAGTATCATATGGCCGTACAATCAGGAAAGACTGGAATGTTTTTAACCTGCTTAGGCTATTACGATAATAATATTGCAAAAGAAGAGCGCTGTTCTAAGACTTTAAATCTTTCGCCTATTGATATTGGTACCTTAAGTAAGAAGGATCTTACCGAAGAGGAGGAGGCTGCGATTTTACGTTCTCGTCCTCGTTGCCCTAAATGTCAGAGTATTATGGATGGCTATATTATTGATGAGAAGCATAAACTGTATTTATGTTCCTTACCAAATTGCGATGGCTATGCATTTGAGGAGGGGGATTTTAGCCTTGAGGTTGATAGGGGGCCTGAGGTTGTTTGCGAAAAATGCGGTCATATGATGACTCTTAAAGAGGGGCGCTTTGGCAAGTATATGGCTTGCAGCAATAAAGACTGTGGGAATACCCGTAAGATTTTAAAGAATGGACAGGTAGCTCCGCCTCGCGAGGATCCGGTGGATATGCCTGAGCTTTTATGCAAGGCTCAAGGAGCTCATTACGTTTTGCGTGATGGTGCAGCAGGTTTATTCCTTGCAGCCCATAATTTCCCTAAAGTTCGTGAGACTAGACCTCCTAAGGTATCTGAATTAAAGCGTTTCCGTGATCGTATTTCGCCTAAATTCTATTATCTGGCTGACGCTCCTGAGTTTGATCAGGATGGAAATGAAACTGAGGTGCGTTTTAGTAGAAAAATGGGTAAGCAGTATGTAATGGCTGTTAAAGATGGTAAAGCTACAGGATTTACAGCTTTTTATAATGAAGATACAAAATCATGGGAGATAGCCGAGGATAAGCCTAAGGCTAAAAAGACCGTAGCAAAGCGAAAAAAGACAAGTTAAAAAATAATAAGAAAAAGACTTTCTATAAAGTGAAAACTTTCAGGAAAGTCTTTTTTTTTGGCCAGCTTAAAGAACTTATAATTGACATGTTTTATAGGTTTAGGAAAAAAAATATTTATAAATAAAATTATTAAAGAATAATTCTAAAATTTTAAAAGGCATTATTCTTAATAATTATGTATTTTTTTAAGTATATTAATAGTATATAGCACATTTTTTTTATAAATTTAATTATATAATATAGATTGCGTGCAACTTGGGTGATTTATTTTTTGGATAAAGCAAGTTTTAAATATTGAAAGCTTTTAGAATAAGGTGAATGCAATGGATCTTAGAGTACTGCGCTATTTTCTAACAGTAGTGGAAGAAGAGAGTATTTCAAAGGCAGCTGAGGTATTAAAGTTATCTCAACCAACACTTTCTCGACAGCTTATGGATTTAGAGCAGGAGCTTAATGTCAAACTTTTTGTGCGTGGTAACCGAAAACACAGAATTACTTTAACCGAAAAAGGGCGTATTTTACATAGACGTGCCTCAGAGCTTTTAGGTCTTGCTAATACGGCAATAAGTGAAATTACCGATGATGAAAGCAGTGTTTCAGGCAAGATAAAAATAGGAACTCTTGAGACAACCAATATTCGTTTCTTCTCAAAGGTTGTAAGTGATTTCTGTAAGATCTACCCTAAGGTTTCTTTTGACGTTATAAATTTATCCTATCGTGAAATTCGCGATGGTGTTGATAAGGGTACTTTAGATTTCGGCGTCTTCATTGAAACATTCTCAAAGCCTGAATTTGATTATGTAGAACTACCTCATTCTGATCTGGTTGGATTCATGGTGCCTAAAGATCATGAAATTGCTAAACGTGGCTATGTACAGATGTCAGATATCTATACACACCCTTTAATCGTTCATAGAGAGCGTTTAAATAAAACTTTCACAAACTAGCGGACTATAAAAAACTCCTTAAAGTCCGCT
>CALFLJ010000010.1 GCA_937880335.1 uncultured Succinatimonas sp. | reverse complement strand
ACCTTTTCCATAAAAGCTCCATTATAGATCAGTAAAATGGAGCACTTTATGGGCTCTTTATGTTAGAAATTAAAGACTATTCTTCAAATTTTATATCACAAGACTTTAAGTTCCAGATATCACGTACGTAATCATTGATAGAACGATCAGAGCTGAACTTACCCATCTTTGATGAATTGATAATAGCAGCCCTAGCCCAACGAGACTTATCGGCATACATCTTCTCAACACGAACATGAGCATCCTGATACGAGGCAAAATCAGCTAATACCAGGAAAGGATCTCCACCATCTAAAAGTGAACGCTTAATGGATGATAAAGCTCCGGGCTCTCCTGGAGTGAAGTAGTCAGTATCAAGCCAATCCAAAACAGCCTTAAGCTCGCTGTTTGAATTATAGTAATCCCAAGGATTATAGCCACGGGCCTTAAGATTCTTAACTTCATTTACGCTTAAACCAAAGATGAAGTTATTTTCGACTCCAGCTTTCTCAACAATCTCTATATTAGCGCCATCCATGGTACCTAAGGTTAATGCACCATTTATTGAGAACTTCATATTAGATGTTCCTGAGGCCTCATATCCTGCAGTAGAAATTTGCTCGGAAATATCAGCTGCAGGAATAATCTTCTCTGCTAAAGAAACACGATAATTAGGCATAAAGACGACTTTAATTTGGCCATTGATGCGTATATCGTTGTTGATCTTATTTGCCACAGCATTTATAGCATAGATAATATCTTTTGCTAAAGTATATGCAGGAGCAGCCTTTGCTCCGAAAATAAATACCTGAGGGACAATACGTAAAGAAGGATTATCAAGTAAACGACGATATAAAGAAAGAATATATAAAAGATTTAGATGCTGACGCTTGTACTCATGCAGACGCTTAACCTGAACATCAAATAAAGCATCTGGATTTACTTCAATTCCTAAAAGTTTCTTAATTTCTTGTGCTAGCAGAACCTTATTTTCACGCTTAATAGCCATAAACCGCTCTTGCATGGCCTTATCATCAGCATATGGAGCTAACTTTTCACACTTATCCAAGTGTAATGGCCAATCATCGCCTGCAATCTCATTGTATAAATGAGCTAAACCAGGATTACAAGCTAAAAGCCAGCGGCGAGGGGTTACACCATTTGTTACATTGCAGAACTTCTCAGGCCACAATGTTGCATACTCAGGGAAAAGATCCTCTTTAACTAACTTACTGTGAATTTCAGCTACACCATTTACATGACGTGAGGCGATAACACAGAGATTAGCCATGCGAACTTTACGAACAGGTCCTTCTTCAATAATAGATAATTTAGCTTTCATATCATTATTGTCAGGCCATAAAGCTTGAACAGGGCCATTTAAGAAACGGTAGTTAATATCATAGATAATCTCTAAATGGCGTGGAAGCAATTCCTCAAAAATCCATACAGGCCATTTCTCTAATGCCTCTGGCAATAAGGTATGGTTTGTATAATTAAAAGTTTGAGTTACGATGTTCCAAGCATCATCGAAAGCAAGACCTTCCTCATCGATTAAAAGACGCATTAGTTCTGGAATTGCTATAGTCGGATGAGTATCATTTAACTGAATTGCAATCTTCTTGGCAAAATCAGAATAATCGTGGTGGTGAGAACGATTATAGCGACGTAAGATATCGCGTAGTGAACAAGCTGAGAAGAAATACTGCTGAATTAAACGTAATTTCTTACCAGCATCAGTTGAATCATTAGGATATAAAACCTTAGAAATAGTTTCAGTCTCAGATTTTTCCTCCTGAGCATCAACATAACCTCCGGCGTTAAATACATCCCAGTTAAAAGATTCAGTTGGACGGGATTCCCAAAGACGTAAGATAGCGACTGAGGAATCTCTGAAACCTACCACAGGAATATCCCACGGCACACCTTTAATAGTGCGATTAGGATGCCATACAGCTACCGCTGAACCATCTGGAGATTGCTGACGCTCAACATAGCCACCTAAAGGGATATTCTGCACAGATTCAGGACGGCATACTTCCCAAGGACAGCCATATTCACGCCAGCTATCAGGACGCTCAACCTGATGTCCCCCACGAATCTCCTGACGGAACAGTCCATTTTCATAATGTAAGCCATAACCTACACAAGGATAGTTCAAGGTTGCAAGAGAGTCCATATAGCACGCAGCTAAACGACCTAAGCCACCGTTACCTAAAGCCATATCAGGCTCTTCTTCGCATACCTCAGAAATATCAAGACCTAGTTGTTTTAAAGCCTCGCGAGCAATATCGAATTTCTCAAGATTGCATAAGTTGTTAATAGTAAGACGACCCATTAAAAATTCAGCAGATAAATAGTGAACTGCACGAGTGTCTTTTTGAGCATGAGTAAACTGAGTATCAGTCAAGCGCTCGAAAATCTGCTCATTAGCTGTAGCTACCAAGGCTTGCCACCAGGCTAAACGAGTTGCCTTCTCAGGTGATGTACCAATGGTACGACGTAAGTGTCTTACAACGTCAGTCTTAAAGTCTTCAACGGCTTTAGCGAAATCTTTATCTTTATTTTGCGCAGAGATTACAGGAGCCTTAGCACTTTTGCTGCGACGTGTACTCTTGCCAGCTGCGGTCTGTTTAACTGCCATTATTAAATATCCTCATTAAAATTAAGAACATTAGTTGGAAGTGTATTTTATTAGGCATTAGTTCAAATACAGTTAAAGGCATTTTATACCAGTGTAAACAAAGCGTCAAAACCAGATATAAGTATATTATTTAAATGAGATATGTTTTTATACTTAATTAAGTAATAAGTTTTTTACAAAATATTTGGTAATACAAAACCTATAGAGCCCCGTTTTAAACAATGTTTTAGAACTTTTTTCAATCTTATTTGAAATATAATATTTGATTAATAAAAACACATAAGTTAGCTTATGCATACTTACAATACAAGTAAAAACAAACTTATGATTTAGAAAAATAGGTGTATGAATTTAAAGCTTTTTATTTTTTTATACACCTAAGTTAAAGCAAAATATAAAAATTGAATTTAAACTATTACTATAATAGTAAAATAGCTTGAAACTATCGTTTTATAAAGTATATTCGGTGCTAAGAAAATATAATTTAATTTTTGAAAATAAACAAAATCAAATAAGAATATTAGTAATATACAAGAGAGAAAAAACTCTTTTTTTGCGTATGATTACTAAAGATTGAAGCTTAAAAATTTACTCCACATATATTGAGAAGTGTGATTAAAATCACTATTCAACCTTATTTAAAAACTTATTTTTTAGTAAATCTAAGCAAAAATATTTTTCACAAATAAAAAGATAAGAAAAGTATAATTAAAATAGATAAAGCAAATAATGAAATTCCTAAAATCGTTTTAGATACAGGCTTGTAAAAAGCCTTAGCATCGTCACATATTTTATATAGCTCATTCTTTTTTTTCACATAATAGGCATCAAACTCAACGCGATGCTCAAGCTTATCTAGATCATCAAGAACATCTGAGAGTATATAAATAACAGCACCATCCATACGAGTGGTTTTATTCACAACCCTATCTTTTAAAGTATTTAACTCTAAAAATAAAGAATCAAAAGCAGTATTAATTAAAATTTCTGAAACTTTAAGATAAAGATCTTTATCTTCTAATTTTATTTTATTTAATATAAATTCACTTTCCTTTACTAAATTCTTAACAAAAGCCAAGCCTGATCCTGTACGCCAAGGATTAGTGGGTTTCTCACCTATAATTCTATCTAGATTTTTAAACTCGTTAATTAAAGATACAGGAACTTCAATATCATAAAACATAAAACTATCAGACATTATTTCGTACCTCAAAATCTTAACTCATCAGGAATCTCAGGATTTGGATCAAGAGCATTAGGTCTCTGTGGACTTTTGCCAATTTTATATGCCTTCATAGCTAAAACCCAGGCTAAAACCTGTGCTACAGCTTTAAACAAACCACGTGGAATTTCTTGTTCTAGATCTGTTGTGTAATATAGAGAACGAGCTAAAGGAGGAACTGGGACTACAGGAACCTCACACTCTCTGGCAATTTCCTTAATTTTTTCCGCAACAAGATCAACGCCCTTTGCTACTACCTGTGGCGCTAATGTACCGTTTGGATCATATTTTAAGGCTACTGCATAATGCGTTGGATTAGTTACAACTACGTCAGCTTTAGGGACCTCCTTCATCATACGCCTTGAGGCCATCTCATACTGAAGTCGTTTAATACGACCTTTTATTTGAGGATTACCTTCTGAATCTTTAAATTCATCTTTAATCTCCTGTTTGGTCATGCGTAATTGTTTTGTGTAGTGCCACTTTTGAAATGGCACATCAATTATTACAATTGGTAGTAAAGCCAACACAATAATCAGCATAAACTGAAAGAGTAAAGTTATAGCCTCATTTACTCCATACATAGTATCTAAAAAAGAGAGGTTTAAGATCTCAGAGGTTCGACCTTTTAGAGAGTGGTAACAAAACAAACCAACACAACCTACCTTAGCTAATCCTTTTATAAGCTCCATCAACGAATTAAGACTAAATATACGTCCGATACCACTTATGGGATTTAGCTTTGAGAATTTTGGTTGCAAAGCCTCTTGAGAAAAGTTATATCCTCCTAAAAAGAGATTTCCCACAAAACCACTTATAAAAAGGAGGAAAATAATGATTATAAGAGGAAGTCCTACATCTATTAAAGACTCTAGCAAGAGTCGTCCTGTCTCATCCTCTGAAAATATTTGATCTCTTGTCAAAATAAAGCAATGAGACATAATCTCTGACATGGATTTTCCTAAAAATCCTGACATAGCCCACAGTGCTAATACCCCAGTAAACAAAACCATAAAAGTAGCAGCCTCTTTAGATCGAGGTACCTGCCCACGTTTTCTGGCATCAGAAATTCTTTTACTGGTGGGTTCTTCTGTTTTTTCTCCCTCGTCAGATGCCATGGCTAATCTAAGACCTCAGCTTTATCACCATTACGCTCAAGCCACTGTCTTCTATCTGAGGCTCGTTTTTTTGATAAAAGCATATCTAATAGTCCTAAAGCATCATCTAAAGATTCATCTGGCATCACCAATTGCATAAGTCGTCTTGATGTTGGAGATAAAGTAGTTTCTCGCAACTGCTCTGGATTCATTTCGCCTAAACCTTTAAAGCGCTGAATTCTAATATTATCCCGCTTAAAGCCTTTACGCATAAATTGCTTTTGCTTGGCCTCAAGCTCATTATCATCAAGTGCATAATCTTTAAATTTACCGCAATCTATACGATATAAAGGAGGACAAGCTACATAAACATGGCCATCCTGTACTAATTTTCTAAAATGTTTTACAAATAAAGCACATAAAAGAGTTCCAATATGCAAACCGTCGGCATCAGCATCGGCTAAAATACAAATCTTACTGTAACGTAGCCCACTTAAATCATCTGTATCAGGATCAATCCCCATTGCAACAGAAATAGCACGAATTTCCTCAGAGTTTAAAGCCTGATGACCTGAAACTTCCCAGGTATTTAAAATCTTTCCCCTCAAAGGAAGGATAGCCTGAAAAGAAGAATCTCTGGCTTGACGGGCAGATCCTCCGGCAGAGTCTCCCTCTACAATAAATAACTCACCTCTACTAGGATCTGTTGATGTACAGTCGACTAATTTTCCTGGAAGTTGAGGTCCTCTCACAGATTTTTTACGTTCAACAACCTTAGCTAAACTTTCGCGCTCTTTAGCCTTTAAGATAATTTTGTCTGCAATTAACTTAGCTTTATCTACATTGTTACTAAGCCATAATGAAAAATGATCACGTACTACAGTCTCAAGTTGAGAGGCTATTTGTCTTGACGATAATTTTTCTTTAGTTTGTCCTGCAAATTGAGGATCTCGCATATGCAGGGATAATACATATATACACTGCGACCAAACATCCTCTGGGGTAAGCTTTAGATTACGTGGTAACAAATTCTGCAACTGGCAAAATTCACGCATAGCCAGGGTAAGACCAGATCTAAATCCATTTACGTGCGTACCACCTTCTATTGTAGGGATAAGATTTACATAGGATTCAGCTATTGCCTTTAATTTTGAATCAGAAAGGTCAAAACAGACAGCCCATTCAACCATCCAATCATCAAAGCTTAATTCCTCATGATAAGGAGGATTTGGTTCACTGTTCTCATTTTGATAGGCAGAAGCTAAATAATCTCCTAAATGGCCGCTATAACTCCACGTATCAACTGTTTCATTGATTTCATCTTTAAATATAATGGTAAGATTTTTACATAAAACCGCTTTGGCCTTAAGTAAATGCTTGAGCTTGTTTATATCAAAATTAGGGCTATCAAAATATTCTTTTTCTGGCCAAAAATGAATTCCTGTACCAGTCTCTTTTTTAGCACAGCTACCAATTTCCTCTAAGTTCTTTACCTTACGCCCTTTTGCATATTCTATGGCGTAGATCTTCCCGCCTCTCCTAACTGTGGCTACAAGTTTTTCTGACAGTGCATTAACAACACTTACACCTACACCATGAAGTCCTCCTGAAAATTTATAGCTGTCGGAGGAAAATTTACCTCCTGCATGTAGGCGAGAGAGGATTAGCTCAATAGCTGGGATTTTTTCGGTAGGATGCAGATCAACAGGCATTCCTCGACCATTATCTACGACCTCAAAACTACCGTCACTATGTAATATAACCTCAATTTTATTACAAAAACCTGCTACCGCCTCATCAACACTATTGTCAATGACTTCCATTCCTAAATGATTAGGATTGCTAGTATCAGTATACATACCAGGGCGACGACGCACAGGTTCAAGTCCTTTTAGGACTTCAATAGAGGCACTTGTGTAATTTGCTTGAAGATTCTTGTCTGACATAAAAAAGACTTTTTTAATAGAAAAGGGCTAACTTTTGGGAGCTTGTTTTATCATTTTAGCATTTTTGATGAAGCATTACCTCTTTTGGAATGTAACGCAAGCCTCAAGGCCTACTTTCTGGCGATTTTTTAGCTCTATATTTGCACCAAGTTCGATACAAGTGGATTTAACTATAGCCAAACCTAATCCTGTACCTGAAATCTTGGCCGTATCACCACCTACACGATAAAAAGCACTAAAGACATGTGCTAAATCCTTTTTAGGAATGCCAGGACCTGTATCTCTTACATAAATTCTAAGCTCATTTTCATTCTCATGCGCAGCTAAATCTACCTGCCCATCAGGTGGTGTATATTTAATAGCATTACCCACTAGATTTGAAAGTATTGTTTTAACAAGAGCTCTGTCTGAATGTACTGTTATAGAAACATTACCATCAATACCAAAATCTATGTTTTTATCATCAGCAAGAGGACCTAACTCTTCAATTAGCTCAATTAACAGCTCTTTTAATTCAAAATCTTTATCCACATGTCCAATATGACTTTGTGTTTTAGCATAGGTTAATAAAGAATTAGTAAGATCTCTTTGACGTCTAATCGCTTTTTTTAATTCAGAAAATTTTTCTGATAAAACAGGATCTAACTTTTTTTCATCTATACTTTCAGCTTGTAAGGTCAATGCTGTAAGCGGGGTTCTCATTTCATGAGCTGCATCTGCAATAAAACGTCTCTCATTTTGCAGACTTTCTGAGGTTTTTCTAAATAGACGATTTAAAGCATCTATAAAAACATCTAACTCAGATGGGATATTTAATGCCATCAATGGGCGCAAATCATTTTCCCTTCTTGCATCTATTTCTCGTGCAAGTTTTCTTACTGCCACAAACATTAAATTTACAATTAAAAGTAAAACTGATAAATAAAGGGCTAACAAAACCCAAAACTCAGAAAGCGAAGCCTGCAAAGCCTTCTGACCTACAGCATCAATAATTGAAAGAGGTCTTGCAACAACAAAGCGTATTCCTTGTGCATTTGTTGCCACATAGCTTCGAACCCTTTTATCATTGATCATTACAGAGTAAAAGCCATCCTCTATCCCTAAGGGGAAATAGAAAGTATCCCCAGGACGACTATAAAGAGGGGCTATGATAATATCTTTATGTCTGTCAAAAAGATCTGCTAAAGAAGGGTCTGGTAAAAAAGGCAATGAGTTAAAATCATTGTGATGTCTTTTCATACGACGAGACATAGTAGACATATCAATAAGCATGGGCATAGACCAACGCTTAGGTAGTGGCATATTATATGCGACAATAAGATCTGCTATCTGAGAGATCTCCTCATCAATATATATGCGAGCCTCATTTAGGGTTTTATGATAGTACCAAATACTTACAGTTGCGGTAAATAAACTTCCAATAAGCCCTAAAATCACACATAGCCTAAAACGTAAAGAGCGAATTACTCTCCCTTTGCGACCTTCCAACCTACACCTCGTACATTACGGATATTAGAAGATCCGACTTTTTTGCGTAAATTGTGAATAATAAATTCAATAGCATTAGACTCAACCTCAGTTCCAAAGCTATAAATCTTATCCTCTAGAACCTCACGTGACAAGACAGCTCCAGGCCTATGCAAAAGAGATTCTAAAAGAGCATATTCACGAGCTGTTAAAAGCTCGCGATGCTCTTTTCCTTCTTCATCTTTAACTAAAACCTCATGAGAGATGGGATCTAATGTCATAATTCCATTACTTAAAGTAGCTAACTCAGAACCAAGAGCCCTGCGACTTACTGCTCTTATTCTTGCAAGTAACTCTTCAAGATCAAATGGTTTTACCACATAATCATCTGCGCCTACATCCAAACCTAAAACCCTATCATCAAGACCATCACGCGCTGTTATGATTATAACCGGGGTTTTTATATGTTTTTGTCGCCACTTTTTAAGTAAACTTACACCATCAATTCCAGGTAATCCTAAATCTAAAAGAATAAGATCATAACTAATATCCTCAGGTGCAAATAAAGCCTCAGATCCGTCAAAAATACAATCTACAGCGTAAGCTCTTGATTTAAGACCGTCAGATACAGCTTTAGAAATTAAATTATCGTCTTCAACTAATAAAATACGCATTCTATCCCGCCTTCAAAACATACTAAGCTTAACATGACAAACTTTGCTAAAACTTATACAAAGAATACTTAAATTTAAATCTCAAATGGATTTAGCTAAAAGAATGGCTTGTAAAGAAATTGAGAATATCAGGAATGACAGCTTCAAAATTATCAAAACCGTGAGAACCTCCTTCCTGTACTATCTTTTGACAAGGAGCAAAAAAATTTAAAGCAACTTTATAGTCTAAAACCTCATCATTTTTTTGCAGATAAACCTTAATTCTTGCCGAATCATAATTAACTAAAAGCTCATCTAGTTTCTTAAGATATAAAAGCATATCTTGAGTTAAAGTAAAATAAGTTAAAGTTTCAGGATTATATTGCAAACCTAGAAGATCTTTGCAGAAATTATGTGGGTGCAAACAAGGATTTATCAAGGCTACCTTAAAACCAAATTCAATGCTCAATAAGGTAGAAAAAAAACCTCCCATTGAACTACCTATTAAACATAGATCATCTTTTAAATATGGCTTACAAAAATCTCTTAGACTCTTATAAGCCTCCTTTGGAGTATCAGGAAAATCTAAAGAAACAAAACTTAGATTTGTTTTATGATTTTTAAAGTAGGATTGTAAAAGTTGAGCTTTTATAGCCTTAGATGAGGACTGAAATCCATGCACATATGCAATAAGCATCAATATCCACCTACATCATTACGTGGTTTAAATCTATCACTTAAAATACGATGTACAGACGTTTCAATTGATCCATCACACATAAAAGTAAGATAACGCCAACCTGGCCCCTTACTATCTAAAGCAAAGTCATGCGAATGCGGCTCAAATTGAATTGAGGTAGACGGACTTGCAATATATCTAACCCCTTGCCTTACAATATCAACTTCTTGGTGCACATGTCCTGATAAAACAAGACGCATATTTGGAAAACGGTGAATAAACGCCTGGAATTCATCTTGATTATGCAACGTCTGGGTATCAAGCCAACGGCTATCTACCAGCATGGGTAGGTGATGAATACAAACAACAGTATTAAGATCAGTTCTTTCCATGACACATCTTTGCGCATATTCAAGTTGATCTCTTTGCACCCAACCGTGAGCTACACCATAAACCTCAGAATTTAAAAGTATAAACTGCCATTTCCCCGCAATAATATTACGCGCAGTATTGATACCGAGATCATTAAAAATGCGGTACATAAGGGGGCCATCATCATGATTTCCTGGCAGAAAATAAACAGGGCGATTTAACCCCTTAATCATAGAGGCGAATAACTTATAGGACTCTGCGGAATAATCTTGCGAAATATCACCTGTTACTAAGACCAGATCAAACCCAATGTTTTGTGAAGAAATAGCCTCAAGAACTGCTTTAAAGCTATCATAGGTTTTTACGCCTAAAAGATCACTTGCAGTTGAGGCAAACAAATGAGTATCGGTTATCTGCAAAACGCGCACACAATCTGCTTTTGAGATTGTAGGCAAAAAACTCTGGTCTTCCATAAATATTTTCCTTAAAAAAATTACCTCCAAAAAAGGTCCTAGATAAAACAAAGTTATTGCAATACGATATTACTTTTGTCTTTGTAATCTATAAAGAACACAGTCTTTGAAACTATATTGATAAATATTTTAAAATCTAATTCCAAAATATTTACTTTTAAAGATATTTTGCACAAATAAGATACATTTTTTTATAAATTTAAATATATTTCATTTAGCCTGTCTAATTTACATTATGCTAAGTAGTTTTACTACAAAACATTTTTGAATTTATTTGCTACCTCACATAAATAAAAAAGGTTAAGCAAATTTTGTTTAATAAAAATAATTTTAATAATAAACAATAAGTTAATTTAAGTTTAAAACAGATTATATTTATTCTGTAAGAATAAAAAATGTAAACTTAGACGATGTTTATGGGGGGTATATAAGATTAAGTCTAAAGGGAGAATTGAATTGAAATAAAATGACTTAAAAACTTTGTAAAAAATTTCTAAGTCATACTGTTTAAATGGTAATTTCACTCTATTGCTAAGCTTAACTTAAGGACTTTAATAAATCTAAAAGCTCACCATATGAAGAAAACTTATAGTCAGATACTATTTCTGAAATCTTTTTACGACAGTAACCGAAAGTAAAGAAAATAGAGCATAAATTTAAAGCTACAGCAGGTAACATATCATTGTCAGAATCCCCTACCATGCCTATATTATTAGTTTTTAAATTAAGTTTTTCTCTTACATAATTTAATGGCGATGGATCAGGTTTTTTCTTATCTAAAATCTCGCCACCTAATATAAAATCGAAACGGTCAGATAAATTGGCATATGACAATAAAGGTTCTGCAAAAATATACGGTTTATTGGTAATAACAGCGGTCTTAATGCCATTTTCACGACAATAATCTAAAGTTTCAAAAACCTGAGGGTAGACTTTAAAGTCATCTTTAAGACCTTGTAAATAAACCTCATTAAATACCTGACGAGCTTTTTTTAAAAGCTCTTTGTCAACTAACGAGAGATCTACATCAAATCTCCCTTCTATAACTCGCGCCAGCAAAAGTTGCACGCCATTTCCCACAAAACTTTTAGTGGTCTCAAGACTAGGAGCATCAACACCTATGCTTAAAGCGGTCTTTTGAGCAGCTTTTGACAGTTGAGCTATGGTATCAATAAGCGTCCCATCAAGATCAAAGAATAAAGCCTCAGGTTTTTTAAAAAACTGCACTATTTATCCCCTTCTAAACTTAATTGCAGGGCATCAAGGGCTTGCTTTTTATCGTCAGCTCCAAAAAAAGCTGAACCTACCACAAAAACATTAGCACCACAGTCAGCAATCTCTTTAATGTTTGAGGCCTTAACCCCTCCGTCAACTTCGATTAATGGACGAACATTAGCCTCAGCTGCTAAACGCTTAACGTCAGTTACTTTCTTTAGACAGGCAGGTAAAACCTTTTGACCACCAAAGCCAGGATTTACAGTCATAACCAAGACAAAATCTAATTTGTCCCATAAGTATCTTAAAAATAAAGGTGATGTTGCAGGATTTAAAGCTAAACCTGCCTTTACACCTTTTTCCTGAATGAATGTCAGCATTCTTTCTACATGGGTGCAGGCCTCAGGGTGGAATGATATCCAATTAGCGCCAGCCTCAATATAGTCATTAACAATATTCTCAGTGACAGGCTCAACCATAAGATGAACATCAAAAACGGCATCAGGGAATTTAGCCCTTAGTGCTTTTAAAAAACCAGGACCAAAAGTCATGTTAGGAACGAAGTGATAGTCCATAACATCAAAATGTATAACATCAACTCCGGTATCTAATGCCTCTTTAACATCAGCTCCCAGGTTTACTAAATCTGCAGATAAAATTGAGCCTGCAATTAAAAATCTCTTTGAGGCCATTTAACGTTCTCCAATTTCTTTCTGAATAGTGCCAAAACTCTTAGGGAATGCTCCAGCTTGTCTTACCTGTCTTGGTAATCTGTTTACAGCTCTTTGAGCCTCGTTGATGCTCAAATAATCCCCTACACATAATACATACCAACTCTTATTAAAGCGTTTAGTTTCATAGATCCAGTAACGACCTTCCAAAGGTGCAGACTTATCAACTACTGCCTGTCTGTTATGACCTGAGATAATTTGTACTGTATAGTGATTTGGATTTTTTTCTAAAAGCTCAGCCTGTGCTCCTGGAATCCCTTTACCATCAAGAACAATTTCGTATTGACCTAAATTACGTCTTTGCCTTACAGCTTTAGTTTGAGGAGCATTTTTAGGTTCTTGAAGCTTAGAGCTTAATAGTGTGGTGCTATTTTCAAGCTTTGCTTTTATCTCCTGTTCTTTTTTAATTCTTTGCGCCTCTAAAAGCTCTCTTTGTTTTTTTATTTCCAAAGCCCTTTTAGCTTCTTGTTCTTTCTCTTCTAAAAGCTTAATTTCCTGTGCTCTTAAAGAATTATCAGCGCGTACTAAATACGAGGAAACTGTATTTTTTTGATTATCAATAAAAGCAGGTTTTGAGTTTTCTAAAGGTCGCTCCAAATTTTGCCGGGGACGGTCAGACTCGTTAGAGCCTGCCTCTCTATTCTCAATCTCCTCTAAAGTATCACCTCTTAAGGTAACAGAATTTCTTGTCTTGCTCTCAGGAGATTTTACCTCTAATCCTTCTTTAACATTAGGTAAAAGAGCACCATCATCAAGCATTGGCTCATTTTCTGTACCATGTAGCTTAGATGCGTTTATATCTACTTCTTTAACCTCCAAAGGATGAAGAGGATCAATATTTAAGCTTTTCTCTTCATTGTCTGAGGTTTTATTTTTACTCTCTTCCCCTTTCTTATTTTCTTCAACAGTAAGTGTAGGTTTTTCGCTATCTAAACTAATCTTTACATCATCTTTATTAAAACTCTGGGTAACTCCATCATCAGAGCTTACGGTAATCTTAGATTCACTTTCCTTGACATCGGTATTTAAACTATTATCCCCACCTAGGAACTTATCTAAAAAATTTGAACCTAAAAATAAAGGGATAAGGCATGCAATAACGATGACAATACATAAAATCGTCACAAATAATGTTGCACCATTACGAGATTTAGGTTTTAAATCTGATCCTTTATTATCAAAATCTGAATTATTGATCTGACCTGGATTTTCCATAAGATCCTCCGTTAATTTTATTATTGCGCCTAAATTACCTTTACAACGCTCTAAAGCACTAGGTAATTTAGGTGCTAAAACAGCGAATGTATTATCTAAATTTTTAATACTAAATAAGGCCTGACATAATGCTAAAGCCTCATTTAGTGATAAAGGTTTAACATAAACCTCTGATATAGCAACCCTAGATGAGGCTAAGCTTACCTTTTTATTTTCCACATAAATAGGCTTTGCCGTCATAAGTACACAAAGCCTGTTTTGTCCTAAGTTTTGCTCAAATAAAGTAAAGATCTCTCTAAAAAAAGAATCTACAGCCTTATCTATATCATCTACAACTAAGAGAATCTTTTTCTTAACTGAAATTCCCCTAACTTTTGCAACACTATCTGCAAGATTTAATGAAAGATCAAAGTGTTGTGAAGGAAATAACTGCTGTAAGAATAATTCTCTTAATTGCTCTGGAAGCAACTCACTTGAACAAGGAATAAAAACAGTTAAAAACTTTCCCTCAAGCTTACTTAAGATCTGCTCCAATATTGAGGTTCGACCACTTCCGCTCTGTCCACTTAAAAAGACAAAACTACTATCCAACAGGAGTAATTTACTTACCTCATCGCAAATCTCATTCTGTGAAGGAGATGCTTTTAACTGTGCAAAAGCCATTTATGCTTTAAACTCCAAAATTAAATTTAAGATATCCTCATCTTTGATATTTGAAAATACGCTAGCCTTTCCAATTCCCTCAGGTAAAACATAACGAATTACTCCCTGTCGCACTTTTTTATCGTGACGCATGTGAGTAATAAAATCCTCAGGAGACATATCTGACGGAATTGTAACAGGTAATCTACATGATTTTATTAAGTTTACAATGCGAGCGTAATCTTTATCTGATAATAAATTAAGCTTACAAGATAAAGCTGCCGCTATAACCATACCTAAACCTACAGCCTCTCCATGAAGCCATGTTCCAAAGCCCAAATGAGCCTCAATGGCATGACCGAAAGTATGGCCCAAATTTAAAATCGCTCTAAGGCCATGCTCTTTTTCATCGCATGATACAACCTCAGCTTTGATTTCACAGCATCTTTTGATAATTGTGGTTAAAAAGTCCTTATCGTGACTGTAAACCTTATCTTTATTTGACTCTAGGTATTCAAAAAATTCCTTGTCATAAATAATCGCTGTTTTTATCACCTCACCCATACCTGCGGCTATTTCTCTTTGAGGCAAAGTTTTTAAGAAATCAATATCAATAACCACGGTCTTAGGCTGATAAAAAGCACCAATCATATTCTTGCCTAACGGATGGTTAAAAGCGGTTTTTCCTCCAACAGAGGAATCTACCATAGACAAAAGCGTGGTAGGAACTTGTACAAAAGGAATTCCTCTTTGGTAGCAGGCTGCAGCAAATCCGGCCATATCTCCAACAACACCGCCTCCTAGAGCTAAGATAGCCCCATCGCGACCAAAATCATCCTCCAAAAGAGTGGTTAAAATCTGCATCCAAGATTCGCAGTTTTTATAGCATTCACCATCTTTTAACTCGCACTTGCTTACAGAAAAATTCTTACAGCTTAAGGCATCTTTTACCATGTCAAAATAA
>CALFLJ010000009.1 GCA_937880335.1 uncultured Succinatimonas sp. | reverse complement strand
TTCCATAAAAGCTCCATTATAGATCAGTAAAATGGAGCACTTTATGGGTTAAGAAACTGGGATTTAATCAAGAAGCAGACTAAGAAATCTGAACTTCAATTGAAGATATTACTTAGACTGCTATTTTTATTTTAAGTTCCCCAAAATTTAAATTTTTTTTAACAAATTGTTGATAGTTTAAATTCTAAATTATTAGCTTAAAAAATAAGAATTTTTACAAAATATACCGCCTAATAATTATATTAAATATCTTAAAGATACAGAAGATTTAATATAAATAAAAAGTTAAATATTATGGGCTTTGCTATCCTTTAGAAAGGTGCTGTTGAAAATTTAGGGCAGAATATAAAGTCCGAACCTTTAAGGAGCGGACTTTAAAAATATTTACTGATTTTCTAAGTTATAAAAACTAAAAACAATGCCTAATTTCAAGCTTTGCTAAAACATTTTCTTCCACTCATGATGCATATTTTCACTTTCACCTTTAAATAGGAAAGTGTGAGCTCCAAAGTAATCGCGTAAGCCTTGAATTAAATTTGCACCAACACATTTTGTGTGTGTTGCATCAATGTAAGCTATAGCAGAGCTTAAGGCCGGAACAGGTATGCCAGATGCTACAGCTGCCATTAGAACCTTTCTTGCATCATTTAAGCAACGATAGATTTCACCTTTGAAATAAGGAGCGTCCATAAGATTTTCAAGTTTAGGATCTTGGGCATATGCTTTTGTAATTGTGTCTAAGAAGTCAGCTTGTATAATACAGCCTCCACGGAATATTTCTGCAATTTTTCCTAGATTTAAATTCCATCCATAAGTTTCTGAGGCATTCTTATAGTGGGCAAATCCCTGAGCATACGCGGCAATTTTGCACAAATAAAGGCTATTTTCCATTGTGCTTGAAAGATCGCCAAGATCTACATTTAACTCAAGCTTAGGCAATTGCTCTTTTGCTCTCATCTCGCGTTGCTTTAAAAGAGATGATGTGAAGCGAGCATTGCAGGCTGCATCGATCAAGCTAAGATCTACCCCCTGTGAGATAGCTGAAATTGCAGTCCACTTGCCTGTACCTTTCTGTCCGGCACTATCGGTAATATAATCTATAAGCTCACCTACCCCTTTTGGATTTTTTTGAGCTATTACATCAGCTGCGATCTTTATTAAGTAACTTTTGAGAACGCCTTGATTGTATTTATGGAAGGTCCTGGCAATTTGCTGATTATCAAGTTTTCCTAAATGCTTTAACAGTAGATATGTCTCGGCTATAAGTTGCATATCTGCATACTCAATGCCATTGTGTACCATCTTTACATAGTGTCCGGCACCATCGGTTCCCATATGGGCGCAACATGGTTTACCATCATATGCTTTAGCAGAAATGGCCTCTAAAATATGACCAATATTTTTATAATCGTCATCTGTACCACCAGGCATAATCGCAGGACCGATACGGGCGCCCTCAGCACCACCTGATACACCAACACCTACGAAGTGAAGCCCTTTTTTAGAAAGATTTTTGGTTCTTTCTATAGTGTCCTCATAATTAGAGTTACCCATATCAAGGATGATATCCCCTTCATTTAGCAAGGGAATTAGGGTGTTAATACATGAATCAACAGCGGCTCCTGCTGTAACCATAATCATAATTTTGCGTGGAGTCTCAAGAGAATTAACAAAAGCTTTGAGATCTGTGAAAGCCTCTGCATTCTTATGGGGAGTTTCTTTTTGAAATTTCTCTACGAGATCTGGTGTGTAATTGTATACAGATATCTTATAACCATGGTCAGCGATATTGAGTGCTAAGTTGCTACCCATAACGCCTAAGCCCATAAGTCCAATATTGTTCATGTGTAACTCCAATCTTTATAGTTTTAATAAAATATGTTTGTTGTGAGGTTAAAAGGCCTCATAACAGAGATTTTAGCAAGTAGTTTCAAAATAAAAACCAACATCTAGCACAACATTAAAACTTAAATTGCCATAACTTAATTCTTTAAATTTAAGAGCTTATTTAAATAATTTATTACCTTTACCGGTAACATTCAAATTAAGAACTTAAATAATACAAAAGTTGGCTTTAAGGTATGTGCAATAAAATTACTAAAATAATATACTAAATTGGGAAATAAAAAGACAATATGTATCAATAATATAAAAAGAGATGTAAAAAAAAATGCCCGGTTTTTTTTACCGGGCTTTTGATGTTGGAAAAGAGATTTATACAGCGAAGACTATAAATAGGTTAATCTTTGCGATATGTTTCTTAGACATTATCTTTTGTTAAAAGTTCCAAAAAAAAAAAATTAATATTTTTTATTATGCGAGGATAAGGGGGAATTTAAATTTAGATGAAAAATTTTACAAAAAAATTAGGATCTTTTTCCTTTTAAACATATAATGTGCAGGCTAAACCTAAATTTTAGTACTTATTATCTTAGAACGGTGGTTTGATGTTTAGGTCTTTTAGGATTTTTGCTCTAGCCTTAAGTTTTACCCTGTCTCTTTCATCTAATATAACGCAAGCTAAGCCTTTAGCTTATAAATCGCAAATACAGAATGAGGATTTAGCTTGTGTCGATGTATTTTACGATAAAGCCTCAGATCCTTTTATTTCAAGTTTTGATGATAGTCTTAAAGCCCAGGGGCATTATTTTGGTGTAAGGGTACGTAGCTTTGACGCGCATGGTCAAGGAGAAGTACAGATGCATCAATTTAAAGAAGTAAGTTCAGATCGCTGTACAAAAATAATCAACGTCAGCGAACCTTATTTCGCTCAATCCCTGGTTAATTTGTCAAAGAAAGCTGGAAATAAGATTATATTCTTTAATCGTAAACCAGATCCTGAAGCATTAATTTCCTATAACAAAGCGTGGTTTGTAGGCTCAAACTCAACCGAAATTGGTACTATACAGGGGAAAATGGTCGTTGATTATTTTTTAGACCATCCTGATTTTGACAGAAATAGAAATGGAAAACTCGATATTATTCTTTTTAAGGGTAGTTTTGGAAATGTAGATACGGAATTTCGTTCACAGACTGTTATTGAGGAATTGAGAAGATCAGGAATTAAATTTGAGCGTTTAGAAGTATTTTCCTGTAACTGGTCAAGAGATCAAGCATATCAGGAAATGATGGATTACATAAAGAAAAATGGTTTAAAAGATCCTGATGTGATTATCTCAAATAACGACGCTATGGCATTAGGAGCTCTTAAAGCATTACAGATGCACGGCTATAACCTAGGTAGCTATTGTTCTAAAATTCCAGTCTTTGGGATTGATGCAGTGCCTGAGGCTATTTCTGCTTTAGATAGTGGCATGATAGAGGGAACTGTAAGTCACGATTATCGTACTATGGCTTTAGTCTGTTTAAAAATTCAAGCTATTACCGATATTTCTCAAGAAAATTTGTCAAAGGTTATAGGGGTGCCTGTTCACGATAGTTATATCATGGTGCCAAGTAAAGCTCGAACCTCTAATTCATATATATTTAGATAATTTAAAAATTAAATAAACTAATGACTTGAAATGTATTAGCTAATTGGTTAGCATATGCTTACTAATATAAGATATTAGCAAGCAAAATATATTATGATTAGTTTAAATTTATGATACCCTGAGTTTTGCATAATTCTATGTAACAAGGGAACATAAAGACCCCCTTCATAGTGAGGGGGTTATATCGGTGTAGGAGATATGCTCGCAAGTTCTTCTACAGTTGTAGAATCACAGATATCTTAATCCTTATAATCAGATGTTACTACTGTAGGTACGGGTATGCCTAAAAGAATAGTCGCTTATTTTTGCCTACTACCTCATGGTACAGTAATCCATATTTAAACTTAATAACCATAATATTGTTCAACATCTTAAGAATCTTGTTGTCGCTTTCATAAACTAAAATTATCGCTATTACTCTTAGCATTTAGTTCATATTTCTTTAAGCAATTTCTAACTATAATAGAATCGAGCAAAATTTATGGGGTAGATTTAGGGCAATAAAAAACCCAGCAAAGCTGGGTTTTTTACACTGATGAAAGGGAATTAGTTCATACCCTTGATCATAGCTGCTAAAACACTCTTATGACGAGCGGCTTTGTTCTTGTGGATTAATCCCTTTCCAGCTGAACGATCTAAAACAGACTCAGCCTGAACAAAAGCAACCTTAGCGGCTTCTTTATCACCAGCGGCAACTAATTTAATAACTTTCTTAACTAAAGTGCGCATTTTGGAACGTGCAGCTACATTACGCTGACGTGCCTTCTCGGAAATAACAACGCGCTTCTTTGCAGACTTAATATTAGGCACAGATAGCTCCTGAAAACTAGAAATACTGCCACATTCCATATGGGTGGCACTTGAGTGCAGTATTTTAGCAAAACTTTATATAAATTTAAAGTAAATTTTGATGAGGTCTCATCACGAATTCAAAATTCTATCACCCCTAAACAAAATTTGATAGAAAAAAATTTTTTTTATCTAAATAAAAGCGTTTTTTTCTCTGTTTTTTAGACTTTTAACAATGTATCATGACCTATTAAAATACGTTATAATAAAAGTTTTATACACTTTTAAGTAATCCTGGGCAGATTTTGTCTGTAAATTTTTTTTTTTCATAAAGAGATTTTTTTATGCGACTTATTCGTTGTCTATCCGATTTTAAAGGCACTCCAAATGGTGTTGCTTTGGCAATCGGTAATTTTGACGGCCTGCATTTAGGCCATCAGGCAGTAATAAAACGCATGAAAGACAAGGCTTTAAAGCATAATCTTGTACCAGCGGTGATGATTTTTGAGCCCCAACCATTGGAATTCTTTTCTAAAGTTGTTCCTGCACGTCTTTATTCTTTGCGAGATAAGTTAATAGCTCTAGATAAGGCTGGTGTGGAATTTGTTTTCTGCATGCGCTTTAATCTTAACTTTGCATCAATGACTCCTGAGGAATATGTACAAAACCTCCTTTTTAAGCAATTACAGGTGCGTAGCGTTACTGTTGGCACTTTATTTAATTTTGGCAGAGGAGGTAAGGCAGGTATTGAGGATATGCAGAGACTTGGAAAACCTTTAGGTTTAGAAGCTGAAGCTATTGAAGGGGTAAATTTAAACGGTGAACGAATTTCTAGTACTTGCATTCGCAAATATTTGGAAAGTGGAGATCTTGATCTTGCAAGTGAGGCTTTAGGTCGCCCGTATGCAATTTCAGGTAAGGTTGTTCATGGAAATGAGATTGGTCGTTCATTAGGATTTCCTACTGCAAACATAAATATAAACCGCAGAGTAAGTCCTCTTTTAGGTGTATTTGCAGTTAAAGTTCGTTTAGATGACGGCAAATTTTATCAAGGTATAGCTAATGTTGGCTATAGACCTACAATAAATGATCATAAAGTAAGGAGTATTCTTGAAGTTAACTTGTTTGATTTTGAGGGAGAGCTTTATGGTCGCACTATCTATGTTTACTTTATAAAAAAATTACGTTCAGAAAAAAAATTCACAAGTCTTGATGAGTTAAAAAAACAACTCTTGCTTGATAAAAAATGTGCCCAAGTGGCTTTTTCAAAATTTATTTGTAAGACTAATAATTATCAGTAGGTAAAAAATGGCTGATTATAAAAGTACTTTAAACCTTCCTAACACAACTTTCCCAATGCGTGGTAATTTGGCAACTCGTGAGCCTTTGATGTTATCTGATTGGGAAAAGCGTGATTTATATAAAAAGATTCGTACTGCACGTGCTGGTGCAGATATGTTTATTTTGCATGATGGCCCTCCTTATGCTAACGGTAATATCCACATCGGTCACTCCATCAATAAGGTTTTAAAGGATATTATTATCAAGTCAAAGACTTTATCAGGTTTTGACTCTCCTTATATCCCAGGATGGGACTGCCATGGTTTACCTATTGAGGTTAAGGTTGAAAGTTTAGTTGGAAAACCAGGCAAGCAAATTGATGCTGCATCTTTCCGAGAGGAATGTCGCAAGTATGCAAAAAGCCAGGTAGATGGTCAGCGTAAGGACTTCAAGCGTTTGGGCGTTTTAGGCGATTGGGATCACCCATACTTGACCATGGATTATAAGACAGAGGCTGATACTTTAAGAGCCTTAGGTAAGGTAATTGCAAATGGTCATTTTGTTCGTGGCCTAAAACCTGTTTACTGGTGCATGGACTGCCAGTCAGCCCTAGCTGAGGCTGAGGTTGAGTATGCTGATGTCACCTCAGATTCAATCTATGTTCGCTTTAATGCTTGCGATGAACAAAAGATTTTAGAAATCTTCAATGACACAAAGGGGGAAGGTGACGTTCGTTGTGTAATTTGGACTACTACCCCATGGACCTTACCTGCTAACCGAGCAATTTGCTTAAATGAGCACTTCCAGTATTCATTAGTTCAAGTAAACGGTGAAAATGGCCCTGAACGCCTTATCATGGCAACTGATTTAGTTGAAACAGTGATGAAGGAATGTGAAATTGAGAACTATAGTCTTTTAGGTCAGAGTGTACCTGGTAAGGCTTTGGAGCTGCAGCGATTCCATCGTCCGTTCTTAGATGAAACTGTTCCTATGATCTTAGGTGCACACGTTACATTAGATGCAGGTACAGGTTGCGTTCATACCGCAGGTGGTCATGGTTTGGATGACTATAATGTTTCCGTAAAATATGGCCTTGAAATCTTCAACCCAGTAGGACCTGATGGTTGCTTTAAAGAGGATGTACCTTTCTTTGCCGGTTTAAATGTTCTTAAAGCAAATCCAAATGTAATTGAGGTTTTAAAAGAGCGTAAGGCTTTAGTAAAGCTTAAGAGAATCTCTCATAGTTACCCTCACTGCTGGCGTCACAAGACTCCTGTTATCTTCCGTGCTACAGCTCAGTGGTTTATTTCCATGGAGCGTTGTGGTTTACGTAAGAGAGCATTAGAGGAAATTAAAAAGGTTCGTTGGATTCCTGAGTGGGGTCAAAACCGTATTGAGGCCATGGTAAAACAGCGTACAGACTGGTGTATTTCTCGTCAGCGTACCTGGGGTATGCCATGCGCTGTTTTAGTCAATAATGAGACTGGTGAAATCCATCCTAATACACCTGCTATTGTTGAAAAGGTTGCTTTAGAGGTTGAAAAGCGCGGCATACAGGCTTGGTGGGATCTTAAGGTTGAAGATTTACTGCCAGCTGAGGAGGCTAAGCTTTATCATAAAGATCCAAATACCTTAGATGTATGGTTTGACTCTGGTTCAACTCATTTCTCAGTAGTTGACAGTCGAGCTGAGTTTAATGGTAAAACAGCAGATCTTTACCTAGAAGGTTCAGATCAGCACCGTGGATGGTTCATGTCATCTCTTATGTTAGCCTTAGCTACTAAAGATAAAGCTCCATACCGTCAGGTATTAACACATGGCTTTACTGTTGATGGACAGGGACGCAAGATGTCAAAATCCTTAGGTAACGTTATTGCACCTCAAGAGGTTATCGATAAATTAGGAGCTGACGTTTTACGCTTATGGATTGCCTCTAATGATTATACCGGTGATATGGCCGTATCACACGAGATCTTCAAGCGTTCATCTGATGCCTACCGTCGTGTACGTAACACCATTCGCTTCCTGTTAGCTAACTTAAATGGCTTTGATCCTAAGAAGGATCAGGTTGAATTTAAGGATATGGTTGAACTTGATAAGTGGGCCGTTTCTTTAACATCTCACACTCAAAAAGATCTTCTGAAGTATTATGAAGAGTATGACTTCCACATGGTTGTACAAACTTTAATGCACTTCTGCTCAATTGAGTTGGGATCTTTCTATTTAGATATTATTAAAGATCGTCAGTACACCGCTAAGGATGATTCTTTAGCTCGTCGTTCTTGTCAGACTGCCCTCTATAAGATTTGCGAGGCCTTATTGCGCTGGATTGCTCCTATTTTATCTTTCACAGCTCAAGAGGCCTGGGAGGCAATGCCAGGAGATCGAGATGAATTTGTATTTACCTCTACATGGTATAAAGATCTAAATGAGTTAGATGAGAATTCTCCTTTCAATAATGAGTTTTGGAATCGAATTTTAGCTTTCCGCAATGAAGCTAACAGAGCAATCGAGACAGCACGTAACAATGGTGTTGTAGGTGCATCCTTAGAGGCTGAGTTATCAATATACACAACAGGTCAGTTATTTGATGATCTCAAATTATTAGGAGATGAGTTACGCTTTGTTCTTATTACATCTCGCGCAGATGTTTTCGATACTCAAGCTCCAGAAGGTGCCTTTGTGGCAGAAGGTTTAGAGTGTGCCTTTACAGTTAAGAAGTCAGAGGCTCATAAATGTGAGCGTTGCTGGCATTATGAGGCTGACGTAGACTGTGACCCTCAATATCCAGGTTTATGTAAGCGTTGTGTTGAGAATATTAAAACTTCTGGCGAACAACGTCATTTTGCATAATGGGAACTAGGGTATTTGCAAACGGCAAGCTGTTTTTAATCATCAGCTTGCTGTGGGTTATATTAGATCAGTTTACAAAGTATTTAGTTGTAAACGGTATTGACTACAATACTGCGGGAATTGCTGTAACTCCATTTTTCAATTTAGTACATGTTTACAATACAGGAGCTGCCTTTAGCTTTTTAGCTTCAATGGGTGGCTGGCAACGTTGGTTTTTTGCATCTGTTGCAATTATTGTGACTATTATTTTGATAGTGATGCTACTTAAAACCCCCCGCTCAAAACCTTGGACTTGCCTTGCAATAAGCCTGATTATAGGCGGTGCTATGGGCAATCTAATCGATAGATTAGCTCTAGGTCATGTGGTCGACTTTTTACTTTTTTATATAAAAACTGATGATTGGTTCTGGGCCTACCCTGCTTTTAATGTTGCAGATATTGGGGTTTGTGTAGGAGCTTCTATGTTGGTCATCTTTAGTTTTTTTGGTAAAGATGAAAAAAAATAAGGGTTGTATATGGCCTTTGAAATCTTGTTAGCTAAAGCCCGAGGTATGTGTGCAGGTGTTGATAGAGCCATAGTCACAGTCGAGCTAGCCTTAAAGAAATATGGACCTAATAAAGTTTATGTTTTACATGAGGTTGTACATAATGCTCATGTTGTAGCTAATCTGCAAAAAGCAGGAGCTCATTTTGTTGAGTCTTTAGATGAGGTTCCTCTAGGATCTGTTCTGATTTTCTCAGCTCACGGAGTTAGCATTGACGTTGAAACAAAAGCTCGTGAGAAGGGCTTTGTCATAATTGATGCCACTTGTCCTGTTGTGACAGGTATCCATCGTAAGGTGAGAAACGCTCAGAGTTTAGGTTATGATGTGGTAGTTATTGGACACCCAGGTCATCAGGAGGTAATAGGAACCATAGGTCAATATGTAGGTGATAATGGACATATACATGTTGTGCTAACTGAGGATGATGTTAAATCTTTAGATATTAAGTCAGAAAAGATTTTCTTTGCAACTCAGACAACTTTATCTGTTGATGAAACCAGAAAGACTGTAGATACGCTTAAGTCAAAATATCCTAATATACAGGGGCCCCGCCGTGATGATACCTGTAGTGCAACTCAAGAGCGACAAAATGCGGTTAGAAATTTAGCGAGACTGTGTGATCTTGTGATAATTGCAGGTTCTGCTAATTCATCTAATTCAAATCGTTTACGAGAAGTTGCCGAAGGTGAGGGAACTAGGGCTTACCTTATAGATGATAGCTCGCAGTTTGATCTTAAGTGGTTAGAGGGTGTATCAAAGGTTGGTCTAAGTGCGGGAGCATCTGTACCTGAGTATGTGGTAAGTGAAATTATCGATTTTCTCATGAAGAATGGTGGGGATAAACCGTATGCAGTCGGGGATAGAGCTTTTCCCTTACCTAAAGATATTTAGCTAAATTTATTTATATAAATCCCCAGTTTTACGGTGTCCTAAATAAGTTTGTTCAACTTACTGGTGACACCCTAAATTGGGGATTTTTTTATAATTTTTAGTAAACTAAATTTTGCACTAAAATCAATCAAATAAATTTTAAATTGCATCTAAAAGTATAAGTGACATAAGATTAGGTTTCACAAATTGACTTATTGCTAAGGAGCCCCCCGTGAGTCAGAATTTAGAAACTTTAAGTTTACATGCAGGTTATACCCCTGAAAATGGTGGTCCAAGTGTAGTTCCGATTTGTCAGAGTACTACATTCCGCTATAATTCAACCCAAGCCATTGCAGATCTGTTTGATCTTAAAAGCGAAGGATTCTTTTATACCCGATTGGCAAATCCAACCGTAGATGCAGTTGAAAAGAAAATTGCAGCCCTTGAGGGTGGTGTCGGCGCTATGTGTACATCATCAGGTCAGGCTGCAACATTAGCTGCAGTCTTAACCTTGGCTAAAGCTGGCGACCATTTAGTTTGTAGTTCTTGTGTTTATGGTGGAACATTCAACCTTATGGCTGTAACTTTTAAGCGTATGGGGATTGATGTTACATTTATTGACCAAAATTCTTCAAGTGAGGAAATTTCTAAAGCTTTTAAGGACAATACAAAAGCTTTCTTTTGTGAGACATTAGCAAATCCTGCACTAAGAGTACTTGATATCGAGCGGATGGCAAAAATAGCCCACACTCATCAAGTTCCTTTAATAGTTGATAATACTTTCGCCACTCCATTCTTATGTCGTCCATTTGATTTTGGAGCGGATATTGTTATTCACTCTACAACCAAATATATGGATGGTCACGCTGTTCAGGTAGGTGGCGTTGTAGTTGATAGCGGTAATTTTGATTGGACGCTATCACCAAAATTCCCAGAGTTTGTAACTCCCGATGATTCATACCATGGTCTTGTATATACCAAGGCATTTGGAAAAGCCGCTTTTATCGTAAAAGCTCGTGCTCAAATTATGCGTGATTTAGGTATCTGCCAGACAGCGCAGGGGGCGTTCTATATTAATTTAGGATTAGAAACCTTAGGACTTAGAATCCGTAAGCACAGTGAGAACGCGCTTGAGGTTGCTAGTTATTTAGAAAAACATCCTAAGATCGAGAAAATAATTTACCCAGGTCTTCAATCATCAGAGGACTACCAATTAGCTAAAAAATATCTAAAAGATGGTTTATGCTCAGGAGTTATGTCAATAATTCTTAAGGGAGGTCGCAAGGCAGGTGCAGATTTAATTGACAATGTAAAGCTTGCATCTCCAGAGGTTCACGTAGCCGACATTAGAACCTGTTTATTGCATCCTGCCAGTGCAACTCATAGACAACTTTCAGATGAGCAATTAGTTGCGTGTGGTATTACCCCAGGTTTAGTACGTTTATCTGTAGGTCTTGAGAGCGTTTCAGATATTATTTCTGATCTAGAGCAGGCCTTAGATAAGGTTTAATTTAATATCTATATATTTATATCCTCTTAGATCCTTGTTTTAAGAGGATATTAAATTTCAAGCCAACTTCTTTGATTGTGTTACAAATTTAGTTTTGTCAAAAATAGAAAAATTTTGATTGTTTATATTTTTACTTACATATGTTATTTGCTTGTTTCCTATCATTTCGTTTTGTCCAAACGCCATAAAGCCTAAGGTAAAACTTACGAAAAAGAAAATCAACAATAGTAAAATTTCATCTGTTCCCTTTTTGATCTTATTTAAACTCTTTCCCCTAAAAATTTTCATAATATTTCCCTTTTATAATTATTTTTTTTTCATACATAAGTGTATAAGAGAAAGCTTAGATTATGCTTAGGATATGAAATTTGTTTCTTTATGATTTATTCTTGAATATCTAATAAAAATCATAGAGTTAAAAGGTAAAGCAACTTATAGTTACAAGACTTTATTTATGACTCTAAAAAAATGCGTCATAATATTATGACGCATTTTTTAATTAGATGATTTTAAATTTTAAAGATTTTTAAGAGTTTCTAACTGAGAGAGAACTTTTGCTAGTTGTGTCTTATTTAGTTCAAGTTGAGCTTTAGCACCTTCAATAATCTTTGCAGGAGCTTTAGACACGAATGCTTCATTATTAAGCTTAGCCTCACCACCTTTAATATTAGCCTCAAGCTTAGCAATCATACCGGTTAATCGCTTGATCTCATCTTCTTTATTTATGAGATCAGCCATAGGTATCATTACCTCTGCCTTACGTAGAGGTTTACTTGCGCAAGGTGGAATTTCATCGTCCTTAGACATGAATTTTATCGGTTCAATATTGGCTAAGTTTTTAATGTAAATGAAGTTATCTTCACAGCACTTACGCTCTGCCTCACTAGCTCCACGCATGAAAGGAGCTAAGGTTGTAGATGGACCAACCTTCATTTCTGCACGCAGATTACGAACAGTGGTCGCAAAGTCTTTTATGAATGCTATCTGCTCCTCAGCTTGATCATCAATCGCAAAGTCAGAAGGTTGTGGATAGGCTTTAGTCATAATAGTCTTCTGCTCGTTCATGCAACCTAGCATAGGAGCTGTTTGTTGCCAAATAGTTTCAGTTAAGAAAGGCATTACAGGGTGAGCTAAACGCATCATAGTTTCAAGAACTTCAACTAAAGTCCAAGCAGTTGCATTCTTTTGCTCTGCACTTATTTCTTCTGATTTTAAGATAGCTTTAGTGAACTCTAAATACCAGTCGCAGTATTCATTCCAAATAAATTCGTACAAGGATACAGCAACTTGGTCAAATCTATAAGCTTCAATATAGTTTTTAACATCAAAAATAGCTTTGCTAAGTTTTGAACGAATGAATCTGTCTGCAAGAGAAAGATCTTTTGCTAATGGCTTATGTAACTGCATATTGCCTACATTCATAAGCACAAAACGGGAAGCGTTCCAAATCTTGTTACAGAAGTTGCGATAGCCATCTAAACGCTTCATATCCCAGTTAATATCACGACCATTAGATGCTAATGCACATAAGGTAAAGCGTAAAGCGTCTGTTCCATGAGCTGCAATTCCATCAGGGAATTGTTTCCGTGTGCGCTTGGCAATCTTCTCAGCCATTTGAGGCTGCATCATATTAGCAGTTCTTTTACCTACTAATTCATCAATTCCAATACCGTCGATCATGTCTAAAGGATCTAAGACATTTCCCTTAGACTTTGACATTTTCTTACCTTCTTCGTCGCGTATAAGACCTGTTACATAAACAGTTTTAAATGGAACTTGCGGAGTACCATCTTCGTTCTTCATAAAGTGCATGGTCATCATAATCATGCGAGCTACCCAGAAGAAGATAATGTCAAATCCTGTTACCAGGCATGAGGTTGGATGGAAGGCCTTTAGCTCAGGGGTATTATCTGGCCATCCTAAGGTTGAGAAGGTCCATAAAGCTGAGGAGAACCATGTATCGAGCACATCCGGATCACGATTAAGTTTAAAATCATCTGCAAGAGAATATTTTTTACGGCATTCCTCTTCACTGCGAGCTACATAGACTTTTCCGTTTTCATCATACCAAGCAGGAATACGGTGACCCCACCATAGCTGTCGAGAAATACACCAGTCTTGCAGATCATTCATCCAGGAGAAATACATATTCTCATATTGAGCAGGAACAAACTTAATACGACCGTCCTTTACTGCTTCAACAGCAGGTTTGCCTAAAACAGAAGCACGGACATACCACTGATCGGTAAGCATAGGCTCAATAGGTACGCCACCGCGATCACCAAATGGCTGAGACAGGGCGTGATCTTCAATATGATCTAAAAGACCTAAAGCTTTTAAGTCTTCAACAATCTTGTCACGAGCCTCAAAGCGGTCTAGATTACGGTATGCCTCTGGAATATAACCTGATATGGCATCGGATTTGACACCGTTATAATCGAAAACCTCAGCTTCCTCACGGATATGAGCATCTTCAGTTAATATATTTAGCATTAAGAGCTTGCAACGCTTACCTACAGCGTAGTCATTAAAGTCATGAGCTGGTGTTATCTTCACACAACCTGTACCTGTGGTCATATCTGCATGTATATCGGCAATAATTGGAATACGACGACCAACTAAAGGCAATTCAAGGAATTTGCCTACAACAGATTTAAAGCGCTCGTCTTGAGGGTTAACTGCAACTGCAGTATCACCTAACATAGTTTCAGGGCGGGTAGTGGCGATCATTAGGTAATCTTTACCGTCAGAGGTTTTAACTCCATCTGCAAGTTTATACTTTACATACCACATAAAGCCTTTTACATCACGGTTTTCTACCTCAAGGTCGGAGATTGCCGTACGTAGTTTTGGATCCCAGTTAACTAGGCGTTTACCACGATAGATAAGATCCTCATCATATAAGCGTACAAAGACTTCTAATACGGCGCGTGAGAGACCTTCATCCATGGTAAAACGCTCTCGGGTCCAATCAACAGATGTACCTAAACGACGCATTTGCTTGGTGATGGTACCGCCTGATTGAGCTTTCCAATCCCAAATGCGATTGATAAAAGCTTCACGACCTAGATCATGACGGGTTAAATTTTCTTCCTTAGCTAATTTGCGCTCTACAACCATTTGAGTTGCAATACCAGCATGATCTGTACCGCATTGCCATAGAGTGTTATTACCAAGCATACGGTGATAACGAATTAAAGTATCCATAATGGTCTGCTGGAAGGCATGTCCCATATGGAGAGAGCCTGTCACATTAGGCGGAGGCAAAGCGATGGAATAGGCAGGTTGAGAGGTATCTCCATTAGGTTTAAATAAACCGTCCTCTTCCCATTTTTGATAAATGCCGTTTTCAAATTGTTCCGGCTGATAGGTCTTTTCCATTTCCATAAATAATTGAACCTTTTGTTTTATTGGTCTTAAGTGAAAGTGCTCTTTTTGAATTTATTAAACTTGTTATTTTACACCATAACGTAACGTTTCTCACAGACTTAACTTTTATAAGTAAATAAGAGTTTTTAGTAAAAATATAATCTTACCTGTATATAGTTTTGTTTTACTTTTATAACTTTGATTTTCCTAAGCTACATCTTTATCAATTTCAAATAATCAAAGATTAAAATCCAAACAAGGTTGCAATAAAGAGTAGGTGGTTTTCTAAGGTGGGTTATTTTTGTATCCTATGCAAAGTTATGTGTAAAAGATAATAAAGAAAAAAGCTAAAGTTATTTGTTAAAATTAGATAAAATTGTCTAAGGATTTTTTATTTATGAGCAAAAAACAAAAAATTTTTTTTAGTCTTTTTCTCTCTATGGTACTTGTGATTTGTATTATAGGAATTCTATTCTTTGAGGCAATGCAAAGTGTTACAAGCTATAAAATCCCTAAACGTGATGGAGTTTATACCTTAGTTGAGGGGGCATCAGCTCGTAAGGTTGCAGATGATCTCTTATCTGATAGTCACTTTTTGCCTTTAGTTTATTTGTGGTTAAAGAAAAATCCTAATCTTACTAATATTCAAGCTGGCGATTATCTGGTTGATGGCTCAAAAACATTCCCTGAGTTACTAGAGGATATGGTTAAGGGTAATGTAGTAGAAAAAGTTTATCCTACAGTGGTAATTGTAGAAGGTTCAACTTTTAACTCACTATTAAATAAATTAAAAAAGACTGGTTTGAGTGATCCTGTATTTTATAAAGCAATAGAGAATCCTAAAAAGCTTTTAGAGGATATTTTTGAAAAAGATCCTGATTTACTTAAGGCACTAGGAGGAGCTAAGGACTCACTTGAGGGACTTCTTATGCCCGCCACTTATCCAATGCCTGAGAGAGAACCTTTTATGAGCGTCTTAAAGCAGTCTCTGCATAAAATGGCAACATATATGAAAGAAGCTTGGGATAATCGTGATAAAGATATTATTTTAAAAGATCCCTATGAGGCGCTAATTTTAGCCTCAATTGTAGAGAGGGAAACTTTACTTGCAGATGAACGCCCTTATGTTGCGGCCGTATTTTATAATCGACTAAATAAGAGAATGCGCTTACAGACAGATCCTACAGTAATGTATGGTATCTCACCGTCATTTTCAGGAAAGCTGACTCGAGAACATCTAAATAAAGACACTGATTATAATACTTATACAAGATTAGGCTTGACCCCAACACCTATATCCATGCCTCAAGAAAGCAGTATTGATGCAGTTTTACATCCTGCAAAATCAAAGGCCTTGTATTTTGTAGCAAAGGATTTTTCTCCAACCTCAGGACATGTTTTTAGTGAAACCCTAAAAGAACACAATAGGGCTGTATCACAGTATAGAGCTAAAGTTAGAGCTTATAAAAAAGAGCAGGCTAGTCTTGAGAGAGAAAGTCAAAATCAAAAAAATTAAATCCGTAAACTTTTTTGTATTGTTTCTTTCGTTTAGAATTAAATCAAAATTTTTTATATTTTATTAGAACTTTTAGATAAAGGTTTGCCATGTCCGGTTTGTTTATTACCCTAGAGGGCACTGAAGGTGCTGGAAAATCAACTCTTATTCCTAAAATTGAGAGTTTTTTAAAATCTAAGGGTAGAGAGGTCTTTTGTGTCAGAGAGCCTGGTGGAACTCCGATTGCTGAGGATATACGTAAGATTTTAAAAACAGCTCGAGAGGATGAGGATCTATGCGATAAGGCTGAGCTTTTGCTTATGTATGCAGCTAGAGCTCAATTGGTAAATACTAAGATTATTCCTTTATTAAATAAAGGCGTGGATGTAATCTGTGATAGACATGATCTCTCTTCTATTGCCTATCAAGGCGGAGGGAGAGGCATGGATCTTAGTTTGATTACAAAAGCCAGAGAGATTGCTATAGGTGATTTTAGACCTGATCTTACACTGCTTTTAGATATAAGCCCTAAAGCTGGTATGGAGCGCGTAAGAGAGCGCGGACAGTTAGACAGATTTGAAAGATCTAAAATGGATTTTTTTACACGTGTTAGAGAGAGCTATTTAGATTACGCACATAAGCATAGTGATGTGGTTAAAATAATTGATGCAAGTCTTGATATGGATACTGTTGAGAAAAACGCAATAAAGGAAATTTCATGTCTGTTCTAAAACCTTGGCTTTATGAGTCGTATAAAGAGGTTGTACAAGCATTTAAACTTGGACGACTTCCTTCGGCTTTAATAATTTCAGGGGATAGGGGGCTTAAAACAGATATATTAGCTTTAGAGATTGCAAAATTATATTTATGTCGAGAAAATAAAGACGGTCTGCCTTGTGGAAGCTGTCCATCTTGTCGACTTTTCTCTCAAGATTTTACTTTAGATAATGAGGGGAATAGTGTAAGCATTGCAGATTTTCTGGCTGTTTTAAGTTCTACTAAAGATGAGTTTGAAAAAGAGCTGGATTTAAGTCATAGGCCTTTTGATCTTTTGCATAATACAAATAAGGGAAGTGCTGTATCTCTTCGCATTGATACCTTAAGGCGTTTTCAAGAATGGGTTATGGAATCAAGTATGGGAAATAATGGCAAGGTGGCTGTTATTTCGAACGCTCATCTTATGCAGTCTTCAGCCCAAAATGCAATTTTAAAGACTTTTGAAGAGCCCCCTAAAGATACGTTAATAATTATGTTAACTAATTCTTTAAGTGCGCTTTTACCAACTATCTTGTCAAGAGCTTATAAAATTAGCATACCATCACCTGATCTTAAGACAGGAATTTTGGAGCTGCAGGGTTTAAATATTGATAGAGATAAGGCGGCTTTAGCTTTGTCCTTGAATTCTTATATTCCAGATGATTCATACAAAATGATAGTTGATGGAAGACTTGATCATGCCATGAAAATTCTAAATGCCTTAGTTAATGCCTTAAGTTTTAGAAAAGATAGTAGTGAGTTTATTGCTTTAATCTTTGAACAAAATAAAGAGGCTAAAGCACCGATTTTATCTTTAGATGAAATACGTTCTTTATTGCAGGTCTTTATAAGTTCTTTGCTAAAATATAAGGCACATGTTGATTTAGCTTACTTACCACTAATGTTAGCTTTAAATTGCACAGCACTGGCAAATATAAAAGCAGAGAAATTATTTTTAGCCCATAAGATGCTAAATAATTTGCAGTCAGGACTAAATAGGACGCCTCTTCGCGCCCCTCAGGCTTTTTTTAGAGATTTTGTTGCAAGTCTCAACAGCCGAAACTAAAGGCGATAATTGTGATTATTTATAAGTATATTTTTAAAGAAATTCTTAAAGTACAAGCAGCTACGACAGTTATCTTGTTGGTAGTTTTTCTCTGTCAGAGTACTATTAAATTTATTGGACGTGCGACATCGGGACGTGTTCCTGTTGATATAGTATCTTCATTAGTTCTATATTCTGTTCCACCTATAATTTTTATTATGCTACCTTTGACTCTATTTATTGCAGTCTTAGTTGCAATAGGTCGTCTGTCCTCAGACTCTGAGATGGTAGTTTTGCGATCTGCTGGATTTTCAGGTCATGATATTGTAAAAATCGCTTTGTTTTTAGCCTTAATTACATCTATAGCTACAGGCATAAATTCTCTTTACATAATGCCACAAGCAGCATTTAATCAAAAAGCTTTAATGGCGGATGCGGAAACTAATCCTCAGTACTTGCCAATTGAAAGTGGCCGTTTTTCAAGCTTTGGAAATAATGTTGTTTATGTTCAAAATGTTGAGGATGAGTCTAAGAACAAATCATTAGGAAATGTAATTGTGATCTCAAGTACATTTGGTAGTGAGTTAGTTGCAATTTCAAATTCTGGAAACATAAGCTTTGATAAGAATCAAGTACAGTGGCTACATCTGAAAAATGGAAATTCCTATCAAGGCCCAATGGATGACGGTACTTATCGTGTTACATCTTTTAGAGAATTAGCAATACCAGTACAGGTAAAACCGGAAGAAGATTTTTATGATAAATCAGTCTCAGGTATGTCAACTTTAGACTTATTAAAATCCGATGATCGAGCTTGCAAAGTTGAGTTTCAGTGGCGTTTAGCTCCAATTTTTGCTTGTTTTATTTTAACTCTAGTGGCAGTTCCTTTGTCTATGACAAATCCAAGACAGGGTCGCTTCTCTAGATTAGGTCCTGCCCTCGCTATTTACGTAAGTTATTATTTATTCTTATTGGCTATTTATAATCTATTAAATTCACGAGAATATTCTTTAATTCCAGGTCTGTACATAGTTCCCATATTTTTCACTTTATTTGTTGTTATCCCTCTTAACTTTGGTAACCGTTTTAGAACATCCAAAAAGCGACGTAAGATTTAAATTTAATATACAAAAGGTTCCCATCATTTAACTGTAATATGTTAAAGAACGGGAACATCCTTAATCTAATGGTTAATTTATGCAAAAATCGCTAGTTAAAGCCTTACAGATTTTAGAATTTATCTCAAGCTCACAAAAAGAATGTGGAGTAACTGAGATAAGCTCATCTCTTAATCTTTATAAAAGTAATGTACATGAAATACTGACTACTTTTGAAAGCTTTGGATACGTAAAAAAGGATCCTTTAACTAGGAAGTACTCATTATCTTTAAAGTTTTTGCAAATAGCACATACTATTTCTGATCGCTTTAATTTTCATGAAATTGTTCATGCTAAGTTGACTGAGGCGTGTGAGAAAATAGGAGAGGTGGTTTATCTTGGGATTCCCGATGGACATAATGTGATGTATCTTGATGGATCATTTCCTAAGAACAATATATCCACAAGACCTGTAATAGGTATGACAGCCCCTTTGACTTGTACTGGTATTGGAAAAGCCATGCTTGCCTATATGCCTGTTAATAAGATCTTAAACATACTTGAAACAGATTTAAAAGCTTATACTGAAAATTCTATTGTAGATAAGGATAAAATGCTTCATGAGCTTGAGCTTATAAGGCAGAGGGGATTTAGTGTCGATAATATGGAGCATGAATACGGAATAAAATGTGTTGCAGTTCCTGTTTTTAATTTAAAAGGGAATCTTTTAGGGGCTTTAAGTGTAACAGGTCCAAGCTTGCGCTTTCCTCGCTCTGTCTACAGTAGTTATGCAAAGATTTTAACTGAAACATCAAAAACTATAGGATCTCTTTTAAATATTTAGTTAATGATAAGTTTTCTATAGAATTATCGTATTTGAAAGCTTTATTTTGCATATGAAAAAGGCAATCTTTAGATTGCCTTTTAATAAATATTTTAATCTTTAACGCTTGTTAAAAATATTTGACATAACCTTGAACTGATCCTGAGCCCCTCTCATAATAGCAGCAGTATCTGTTCCAGCTGAGATGAATTGGAAGCCTCTGTCAAACCAGAATTTAATATCCTCAGGCCCGTTGTAAGCTACAGCAATACCTATAGGCTTGTTGGCTTTGTTACATTTCTCAATTGCAATATCAATAAGCTCTAAAACCTTAGGATGATGAGTCTCATTTAATAGGCCAATTGATCCTGAAAGATCGCAAGGCCCTACAATAAATCCATCGCAGTAAGGAACTTTTAGCATATTATCAAGATCGTTTATTGCGTCTATATGTTCAAGCTGAGCTAAGCGACTTAAGGAATCAAGACTATCTTTTATGTAATCTGCCAACTCTATTCGTCCATAGCCACAAGCTCTCTTAGGACCAAATCCTCTTTTACCATAAGGGGGGTATACACACGCATCCATTGCTTTTTTAAGTTCTGCTGCAGAATTTACATTTGGGAACAAGATTGCATCAGGACCCATCTCTAAAACTCTTTTAGCCAAGAATGGTTCGTTTTGTGGTATTCGTACCATGGAGGCTGCGCCTCCTGCTTTACAAGCTATAATCTGATTTAGAACAGTCTCATAATCTTGTGCCTGATGTTCAGTATCAACCCAAATAAAGTCAAAGCCTAAAGACGCAACCATTTCTGAAATACAAGGCTCTGCAAGGTCAACCTCAAAGCCAATCATCTGCTTTCCCTCTAAAAGCTTTTTCTTAAATTCGTTCATAATCACTCCCTTATTTGTTATTTTCTTCTTTTAAAGCCTCAGATGCTTTTGCTATTATTTTTGCATCTTCATCTTGGGCTAAAGCCTTTTGTTTACGCTCCTCTAAAAGTTTAGAGGTTTCTCCTCCTGTTATGATGTCAGAAATTGCGTAATAAAAATCTCTTAGAGCATAGATAAGCATTAAGATAGTACAGACAGGAATACAGGTATAGAACCAGGACATTTTGACGATAGGTGGTAATGTAAATGTGAGTTTTACATTTGATCTCATCACCAGCTTAATACTGAAGTAGAGAATAACAGCATAAGTAATAAGCATAATAAATGTTGAAATCAGACGGAAAATGCGTCCTGATGATTTACCTTTTATCTTATCAACTAAGACATCAACCATAAAGTGCTCACCTGTACGCACTAACTCAGCTGCAGCTAAGAAGATCATCCAAACTAAGAAGAATTGGATTACCTCATCAATCCAGGTTGGGTTCCATGTGATAAAGGATGCGCGAGTTGTAATATTAAGCAAGAATAATACAAATACTATTCCTAAGCAAAAACCTGCTAGTAAGCGAGTAATTTTTCCTGCCACAGCTTCAAATTTATAATAAGCATTCATAACTTACTCCTAAACTCCATATCCTAAGTATTTAGGTAAGAAAGTAGTTAAAGGTTCAAAGAAGGCTGCAAGAAGAGTTACAAATATCATGATGCCTACGAATGGAATAGCGGCTTTACTAATTTTCATCATCTTCTCGCCTGTAATAGAAGACATAACATAAAGGTTAAGTCCGACAGGAGGAGTTAAAACACCACAGGCTAAGGCAATGCACATAACGATAGCTAATTGCACTGTAGGATAGTCGAAGGCTTGTGATAATGGATAGAAAATAGGCACAGTGATAAGTAATATGGCAGTTCCTTCCATAAAGCATCCCATTACCAAAAGCAGAATAATTATCATAACTAAGATTGGACTTATGCTTGAGAATGTATCAACTAAGGATTGCACTACCTGATGAGGTATTCTTGTCTTTAACAGTACATGTTGGAAGAAAGCTGCAGTTGCAATAACAAACATAATCTGACCTGAGGATTTTGCTGTAGCCCAGAAAACTCCTGGTAAATCAGATAATTTAAGTTGTTTGTATTTAAACATACCTAAAAGCATGGCGTAGAATGCAGCGACAGCAGCGGCTTCTGTGGCAGTAAATAGACCTGCAAAAATACCACCTAAAACAATAACCGGAATTAAAAGAGCCCAAATGGCTTTAATACCTAATGTGACGCGTTCCTTCATTGGAACTGCAGGAACTTTTCCGAAGTTGTTTTTGCGGGCAGAATAGCTTGCATAAACTGCAAAGAGCAGACCTGTTAAGATACCTGGAATTGCACCACCTAAGAAAAGAGCGTTAACTGAGGTTCCTGGAACTAAAGATGCAAAAAGGATTAAGGTAATACTAGGGGGTATAATTGGTCCTAATCCACCACCTGCGGCAATAGCTGCACACGAAAATGGCTGATCGTATCCAGTCCTTCTCATCTCTGCTATGGCAATCATTCCAACACCTGCAGCAACAGCTGCGGCTGAACCTGACATAGCAGACATAATCATACATGAGACAATAGCTGCATTAGCAAGACCACCCCAGCGATGACCTAGGCAAGCTCTTGCAAAGGCAAACAAATCCTTAGATACACCACCTTTGTTCATAAAATTTCCCATGAGCAAGAAGAATGGTATAGCCATTAAAGTAATACCCTTGACTTGATCATACATACTTGATGGTAGGCGTATCATATTATTCATGGTAGCCTCACCCATGCCAAAGTATGTGGCAATTGATATAAATGCCATACTTCCAGCAGTAGTAACGCCTATGAATAGCGTAAAAAGCACGCCAAAAAACATTGCAAACATTATCATAGGATCAAGGACTCCCAAAAAGTCTTAAAATGTTAATAGAACGTTAAATGATTATTTATATTATTAAAATAACAAGGCATAACATGTAGTTATGCCTTTATATAAGTTTTGCTATTATTTAATAGCATCTCTTAAGTTCTTAAGTTCTTCTTCACCGCATAATTTTGCGATTTTCTCGTAGGCAGGAGTCATCATGTCAACGAAACTTTTCTTATCAACTTCTGTTACGTTCATGCCTTTAGCTTTAAGCTCTGCAATAATGTCAGCTTCCTGACCTTCAATTAAGGTACGAGTTAAGTTCTGTGCATTGATTGCAGCTTTATTGATAACAGCTTTAAGTTCATCAGACATTTCTTCATATTTATCTTTGTTGATGAGCAGGGCCTGCATATCAAAGAAGTGTCCTGTTAAAGCTAGTTGGTTTTGGCACTCAAAATATGAGTCAGCTAAAATTGTGGCGACAGGATTTTCCTCTGCGTCAACAACACCTTGTTTTAAGGACTGATATAGCTCTGAGTAGGCTATAGTTTGGGTGTTTGCAGCTAAAGCATCAAATGTAGCAAGCAAGCCTGCTGAGCCTGGTACACGAATTTTTACACCTTTAAGATCTGAGGCCTTAGTAACGACGATATCTTTTGTGGTAACGTGACGGAAACCATAGTCAAAAACGGAAAGAGGAACTAAATTCATGTTCTCTTTTACATCCTCTTGCATCCATGGGAGGATATAATCATCTATAGTCTTATGAGCCTGGGCATAATCCTTAAATAAGAACGGAGCACTTAAGGCATTAAGCTTTGGTACATACTGAGCCATATTAGATTGAGATGCGATAACAATATCAACGTCACCGCCATTTACGCACTGATCAATTAATGAAGGTTGATCACCTAATTCTGAGGCAGGGTAAACATTTACTTTAACCTTACCTCCAGTTGCCTCTCCTACTTCTTTGGCGAAGGCCAAAGCTGCCTGATTGTGGGCGTGACTTGTGGCAGCTGAGTGAGCTAAAGAGAGGGTCATCTCTTCAAAATCAGCTGCATAGGCATTTGCACATAAAGATGCTGTAGCGACAAATAAGACAGATAATGATGCTTTTTTGAAGTTCATAAGATACTCCTGGTTTGTTTATTAGATGCTCTATAGGCTAGCATTATCTAATTGATATTAGTGTTAAAAAAGTAAAAACTATGAGGGATTTCACTAATTTTTGCTTATTATATTCATGTTTGTGAATTAAATCTCTAAAAACTTTCTGTAAGATAGAGTCAAATCGTTTAACGCTCTTACCTCATCTTTAAAGGTTTCTGTGAGATCTTCTGCTTTTTTTGTTCTAGTTGTGGTTGTAATAGATAATCCTTCAAACTTGTTTAAGTAGTATTTTGCATTAACAGGATAATGCTGTCGTTCAATTAAAGATGTGACAGTAAGTAAATCCTGTAGCTTTTGTGCTTTTTCATTTTCTAAGTTGTTGCACAACCATGCATAAAGATCCATTTGAAATGATGCCATGACTCCACAGAAGCCAGCACAACCTTCTAATAAAGAGTCTCTTAAGGTAGAGGTATTGGCGTTATATATTTTAAGATTGCTACCCTTTACAGCTAAAACACGTTTTTTAATTAAATCTAAATCACAACATGTATCTTTTAAGAAAAAGAAACGACCTGTATCTGCACACCATTTTAAGTTTTCAATACTTACTAAGCGTTTGTAAGGATATGGGCATTCGTAAATACCCAATGGCAGATCGGATGGAAGTTCATTCATGACCTTTTCACAGTTCTTACGCCAAATTTCGTCAGATTCATTTTCTTTTGCAAATCTATTGGTGATAAAAATTAAGGCCGCAGGTTTTAACTTGGCAATTTCATTTAGTTCATAAATTTGATCTTCAAGAGAATCTGAAATATGTCCTGAAACAATTACAGGTACTCTGTTGGCGGCTGTTTCTATAACAGTTTTAGCAATCTTTACTCGCTCATCTAAACTTAAGAAGAACATTTCACTTGACTGACAATCAGAAAACAATCCCGAGCAGCCGTTTTTTATATACCAATTTGTTAACTCTTTTAGACCTTCAAAGTCAACTTGATTATCTTTAGTAAAAGGGGTGAGCATAACAGGCCATGCGCCACCTGGGAAAACATTATTCATGAATCATCCTCCATAATTCACGTTCTTTATTAAAGAACTGCATTCTAAATTTTTCTAATATTAATTTAGTACAGATTTGCTCAAGTGATTTGTAGAAATTACTCTTTCTTTATAACAAAATTCACTTTTTTAAACGTGTTATTATGATTTTGTGATCTAGAAAAGCTTTTAGATATTTATGTGCAAGGAGCATGTATTACTCAACTTAAGCTTAAGAGTTTTATATTTAACTTGTTGAAAAAACCTGTTTTTTTAATAAAGATAAGATAAGTTATAAGAATTTAGTTAAAGCTTTTGTAAAAAAAATAAGTGAAAATTGCTTAACAATTTTCACTTATTAAAGTAAATATTATAATTTGTCGCTATCTTTCTAAACTCTTTTCTAAAGCTTTGTGTCTATATTCACTGGGGGACAGATTTTTATAGCGTTTGAAAAGTTTTGTAAAGTAGCAGGGGTTTTTAAAGCCACAAATATAAGCAATCTGGTTTATATTTTCCCCATCTGTTGAAAGTTTTAAGGCGGCAGCTTCGATACGAAAGCGATTTAGGTACTCAATAGGTCTGCATTCAGTTAGTTCTTTAAAGTAACGACAGAAGTATTTAGGAGTCATTCCTGCTGTGTCAGCAAGATCTTCAAGGCTTATATCTTTTGTGTAGTTATCAAATATATATCGAAAGATATCTGAGCTTTTATTTAGGTGTTTTAGATAACGTGATGATAATCTCTGATGGGGGGTTATATAAAATTTACAATCAATCATAAAACCTATAAATTCAAGCAAAGCTCCAAAGGCTGTAAGTTGAGATTTTCTTTTTGATGGTTCAACAGCATTAAAAAATACATCTCCCATTTTGCATAGATTTTGGTGATTTTGGGGCGAAAAATGTTCAAACAGCATAACCTCGCGATTGGTTATACGCTTAAGCCAAATATTTTCGGGCCGATTTAGGTCAAAAAGCTGGCTTAGGTTGAAAACAACACATTCGTATACGTCATCAGATGATGATGGTTTACCACCGTGGACTAATCCTGGCGCTATTAAAAGATATTCACCACTGTGTAAAACATAATTTCTTTCGTTTAAGTTTATTGTCAATGTTCCTTTTATGACTCGCAGTAATTCAAAGTCAATATGATAGTGAAAGGGCATGACAAATCTAGGGTGATTGTGATTTATATAGTGATAGTCAAATGGAAAATCTAAACTTCCGCGCAAAAAGTTTTCGTTATAAGCCCCGTTTAAAGGATTCACTTTAGATACACCTCAAGTTGTTTTCTTTATGTATATAAAATCGTACAAAGAAAATTGTTTAAAAGCGATGATCCTCACATATCTGAGAGTATTGGTGAAAATTATTATACAAATTTATATATTTCTAATAATGTTTTTTGAATTTAATAAATTTAAAACATTAAGAACTTACATTATGTGTAAATTGAAAAATAATTTGTATAGTATTTAATTGTACATCTCATAATTAAATCTTAATATAAATCAAAGTGTTATATTGTTTTATTAAAAATAAAAACATTATCTTACTAAAAAGAGTAATGTAAAAATCATAAATAACATTGTGTTGTTCTCTTAATTAGAACATCATAAAAAGTTATATCTACATCACAAAATTTTAAATTAAAGTTAGAAATGTGAATATTGTTATATATATCGGGATTATTAAGCTAACTGTTTAATGTTTTTTTATCCAAAATTATTAAAAACAATTCTTTTTTTGGAGTGATGTTTATGAGTACAAATCGTTATATTGGTCAGTATCCAGTTATCGGTATCCGCCCTATCATTGATGCTCGCTTAGGCCCTTTACAGGTAAGACAATCCTTAGAAGAGCAAACTATGAGCATGGCTAAAGCAGCCGCAAAGCTTATTTCCGACAATTTAAAATACAGCAATGGTGAGAATGTAAAGGTTATTATTTCCGATACCACCATAGGTCGTGGCGTTGAGGCTGCAAAATGTGCAGCTCAGTTTAAAAAAGAAGGCGTTGATATTACATTATCTGTAACACCATGCTGGTGTTATGGTGCTGAGACTATGGACATGGATCCTATGACCATTAAAGGTGTCTGGGGACTTAATGCCACAGAACGTCCAGGCGCAGTCTATTTAGCTTGTGTTCTTGCAGCTTATGCACAAAAAGGTTTACCTGCTTTTGGCATTTATGGAAAGGATGTTCAGGATGCAGATGATAAGAATATTCCTCTTGATGTCCAGGAGAAGATTTTGCGTTTTGCAAGAGCTGCTATAGCTGCAGCTACAATGCGTGGCAAATCCTATCTGCAAATTGGCTCTACCTGTATGGGTATTGCAGGATCCATGATTGATATGGACTTCTTTGAAGAGTATCTAGGCATGCGCGTTGAATCTGTAGATGAGGTTGAAATTCTTCGCCGTATGGAAGAGCACATATATGATGAGGAAGAATTTAAGAAAGCCTTAGCCTGGGCAAAAGAAAAATGCCCGTTAGGATACGATAAAAATCCTGAGTTTGTAAGAAGTTCAAAGGAAGAGACTGAGAAGAACTTTGAATTCTGTGTTAAAGCTGCTGTTATTATAAAAGATCTATTCCGTGGAAATCAGAACCTGCCTAAAGGTAGAGAAGAGGAAGCTTTAGGCTTTAATGCAATTGCAGGAGGTTTCCAAGGCCAGCGTCAGTGGACTGATCACTACCCAAATACCGATTTTGCAGAGGCAATTTTAAACTCTAATTTCGACTGGGAAGGTAAAAGAGAGACTTTCATTTTAGCAACTGAAAATGACACCTTAAACGCTGCTACCATGTTATTTGAAAAGCTCTTAACAAATAAGCCTCAGATGTTTGCTGACGTTCGTACTATGTGGTCTACTGAAGCTGTAAAGCGTGTTACAGGATATGATGTTGAAGGTCATGCCAAAGACGCAGGAGGCTTTATTCATCTAATTAACTCAGGCGCTTGCTGTCTTGAGGCAAGTGGTCAATGTAAGGATGCAGATGGCAATAGCGTAATAAAGCCATGGTGGGAGATGACTGATGAGGATGTTGAAAATTGCCTTAAAGCTACTACCTGGTCTGCAGCTGATAATGGCTACTTCCGTGGAGGTGGATATTCATCAAGATTTGTAACTGAGGCTGAAATGCCTGTTACTATGGCACGTCTAAATCTTGTTAAGGGGCAAGGTCCGGTCTTACAGTTAGTGGAGGGATGGACCTGCAAGTTACCACAAGAGGTTACCGAGATTTTATGGAAACGTACTGATTATACCTGGCCTTGCACTTGGTTTACTCCTCGTGTAAGCAACAAGTCCCCTTTCAAATCAGCCTATGATGTTATGAATAACTGGGGTGCAAACCACGGCGCAATTTCTTATGGTCACATTGGTGCGGACTTGATTACGCTCTGCTCAATATTACGTATTCCTGTATGTATGCATAATGTTGATGAGGATAAGATTTTCAGACCTGCCGTTTGGAACTCATTTGGCATGGATAAGGAGTCTGCAGACTATAGAGCATGTAAAACCTTCGGTCCTCAGTTTGGCTAGTTAAATTGAAGTAAGAGAAGGATCTTTAAATGTTAAAAGAGCTGGCCTTATATAGTGTAATGCGTGAGCATAAAGACCGTATTTACCATGCAAGTTGTGTCATTCCATCAAATAAAGACGAGATTATTGCAACTGCATTTGGTGGTACACATGAAGGAGCTTCTGATACTGCCATTTATGTGAATGTTATTTCACAATATGACGGCTCTTTTATTTCTGAAAATAAAATTAAAGTTTCTTCTGAGGCTCATTGGAATCCTGTTTTATTTAGGTTAAATCAGCACACATTAGGTCTTGTTTTTAAAGTAGGGGATGTGATCGCTTCGTGGAGAAGCTATATATCCTTTTCTAAAGATGAAGGACTAAATTGGGATATGCCAAGGGAGCTTGTCCTAGGTGATCAGGGTGGACGTGGGCCTGTACGTAATAAACCAATCAAACTCAAATCAGGACGCTGGTTGGCTCCGGCCTCATGTGAGGATGGTTATTGGCGTGCTTTTGTGGATAGAAGTGATGATGATTTTAATACGTTTGAAAAAAGTAATGAAATCATAAAAAGAGCTGACTTTAAGCTGAGTTCAAGGCTTGCAAGTCATTATCAAGATATTGATGTTTCAGATCAGTCATTTACTGGCAAGGGGGTCATACAACCAAGTCTTTGGGAGGATAGTCAAGGTATACATATGCTTTTACGGTCTACCTACGGATGCATAATGCGATCAGATAGCGTTGATGATGGTAAGACCTTTTGTGATGCTTATCCTATACCTCTACCAAACAATAATAGCGGTATTGATTTAGATGTATTAGATAAAACTATATACCTAGTTTGTAATCCTGTATCTGCAAATTGGGGAGATAGAACTCCATTGAGTTTATATAGTTCAGAAAATGGAACTGATTTTATAAAGCTTTTAGATCTTGAAACAGAATCTAAAGCAGAATTTTCTTACCCTTGTGTAAGAGCGATTTCAAACAAATATTTATGGGTAAGTTATACCTATAAAAGGCAGAATATTTCTTTAAGAATATTTCAAGTCGAGTAAATATAAAGGAGCATATCATGCGTAAATATAAGGCATTATTATTAGCAGCAGCAATTTCCGTAGGCTTAGTTGCCTCAACACAGGTAATGGCTGGTACATACCCTACCGATAAGGATATTACTGTGATTATTCCTAAAAATCCAGGTGGTGGTACTGATACTACAGCCCGTGGTGTGATTGCAATGATGCAAAAGGATCTTGGCAATGCTAAGTTTGTGCCTGTAAATAAGCCTGATGGTAACGGTATTGTTGGTATGGTAGATATTGCAAACGCCAAACCTGATGGTTATACCATTGGCATGGTTACAGTAGAGCTTGATATTTTCCCTCATCAGGGCAAGACAAAGTTATCCTACAGCGATTTTGATTCTGTCATAGCACCAATTGCTGCGCCAGCTGCTTTAATTGTACCTGCCGATGCTCCGTTTAATAGTTTAGATGAGTTTGCTAAATATCTTAAGGATCATCCAGGTGAGGTTATGATGGGCAACTCCGGCGTTGGTGCTATTTGGCACATTGCTACCTTAGCCTTCGAAAAAGAATTTGGCGTTAAGGTAAAACACATTCCTTACCCAAAGGGAACTGCAGATATTGCAGCAGCAATGGCAGGTGGACATATCAATGGTACTTTAGCAGATCCATCATCCTTTAAGACTCAGATTGAGGCTGGAAATCTTAAGATCTTAGCTGTTATGTCAGAAGAGCGTACAAAGATGTTCCCAGATGTTCCTACATTTAAGGAATTAGGTCACGATATGACCATTCGTGCTTGGGCAACTTTAGTTGCTCCTAAGGGAACCCCAGCTGAGGTTATGCAGGTTCTGCGCGATAGTGCTAAGCGTGTTGCATCATCACAAGAGTTTGTTGACTACTTCTTAAAGCTTGGTATTGATCCGACTAATATCGTAGGCGAGGATGCCAACAAAATGATGGCTGAAGATAATGAAATGTACAAAGAGTTCTTAAGCCAAATCGAGAAGAACAAATAATCATAACAATTCCCCAGTAATACTGGGGAATTTTAGGAGTTTTTTATGCCTTCAATGAAAACCTGTAATATTGTGGTTGCTATTGCTACTTTGATAGTGGGTTCTCTTATTGCCTATGTATCAAATGGTTATGGTATAGCCATGAGTATTTATGGCCCAGAGCCTGGTTTTTGGCCATTTATTTTAGGCGTTGGTCTTATCATAATTTCCATTCTTATTGCTTTTGACACTTTTAGACATCAAGATAAGTTAGACAAGATAACAGTCATTTTTTTAGAGCCTGCCAATTTTAGTTCATATCGGGTGATGCTCTTAGTAATTGCTTATATAGTGCTTTTAGGTCTTGTAGGTTTTTATATTGATACTTTAATTTTTATGCTTACAGCTATGTATGTTTTAGGTGTGCGCGATAAGCTTATTTTAGGTGGTGTAACCTTACTCTTTTTAGGTCTAATTTACGTAATATTTGGCCTTTGCTTGAGTATAACCTTACCTTTGCCATTTTTTATGGAGTAGTGAGTAATGGATGCTATATTAGAAGCATTAAGTCAAATAAGTTCTTTCCAGACTTTAGCTTTTTTACTTATAGGCACAGCAGTAGGTATTTTTATAGGAGCAATGCCCGGCTTATCCGTTAATATGGGATTGGCCTTACTTTTCCCTGTGACATTTTCTGTTGGTGGCTTAAGCGGATTAATTATGTTGCTGGGAATTTATTGCGGAGCAATTTATGGAGGATCCATTACTGCCATTTTGCTTAGAACTCCAGGTACTCCGGCATCTGCAGCTACTACTTTAGATGGTTATCCTATGGCCATAAAAAATGGTCAGCCAGGTCGAGCCTTGTCTATTTCCACCTTAGCCTCGACATTTGGTGGAGTGTTTTCTACAGTTTGTTTAATCTTTTTCTCGCCTCTTTTAGCTAAGGTTGCGTTGCAGTTTTCTAAGCCTGAATATTTTGCTCTAGCAATTTTTGGAATTTCCATGATTACCTCTGTTTCTGCAGGATCAATATTAAAAGGTATCATTGGATGCTTAATAGGTCTATGGATTGCTACCATTGGCTTGGATGCTATGTCAGGTATGGAGCGTTTTACCTTAGGTACTTTATACCTATCAGGAGGCGTCTCATTTATGCCTATCTTGATTGGTCTTTTTGCTTTAAGTCAGGTTTTTATAAATGTTGAGGAGTCCTTCGGAAAAAAGAATGAGCATAAGGATATTCACATTGAAAGTGTGCTTCCTGCAATGTCTGACTTTAAAAAGACATTACCAACATTAGTAAGATCTTCTTGCATTGGTACTTTTATAGGTTGCATACCAGGAACTGGCGGTGATATTGGATCTTGGATTTCCTATAATCAAGCCAAAACATGGGCTGATGACAGTTCTCAATTTGGTAAAGGAGATCCTAGGGGCATTGCTGCCTCAGAATCTGGAAATAATTCTATCGTAGGTGGTGCTTTTATCCCTGTTTTAACCTTGGGAATCCCAGGTGATGGTGCTACCGCTATTATTTTGGGCGCTCTTATGGTGCATGGTATTCAGCCAGGTCCATTGCTCTTTATAAATAACCCTGTAGGTGTTTACTCCATATTTATTGGTCTTATGTTAGCCAATATTGTTATGGGACTGATGGGCTTTAGCCTAATTAAACTCTTTACTAAGGTTGTGAATGTACCAAAGCCTGTGCTTTTACCAATTATTGTTGTGATGGCGGTGATAGGAACCTATTCATATAACCACTCTATGCCTGATGTTTATATTATGCTTATTGCAGGTCTGATTGGTTATGTTATGGCTAAGGTTGATATGAGTGTGCCGGGAGTAATTATCGGTATCATTTTAGGACAGTTAGCAGAGCAGAATTTTACAGGTTCATTGCTTATGAGTGATGGCTCTCCTATGGTATTTGTTGAGAATCCTATATGTTTTATCTTCCTGTTATTAGCCTTTGTAAGTCTTTTATCTCCTCTATATAAAGACTTCTTTTTAGCTAGATTTTTAAAGAAATAATTTTATTCACTCCTTTAATTTTCGCGGTTTAATCTTTTTTAGATCGCGAAAATTTTTTTTTCTCTTTTCTTTATTAGAAATCTTTTAAAGTGTTTTATGGAGATTTATTTTGCAATGCTATAATTTAGCTACAAAATGAAGAGGGGAAGAGAATGTACGGTATTTTAGACCGATATATTGGTAAGAATATTTTTGTTTCGGTTGTTCTTATTGCTATTTCATTGACTATATTCACGTCAATTATCACCATCATCGATAAGATGCGATATATAGGCCGAGGTGATGTTGATTTTTTATTTGTCTGTGAATATGTCGCTTATTATATTCCAGGTATTTTTGTTACCTTCTTTCCTGTTGCCGTTTTAATAGGTGGCGTGGTTGGTTTGGGGTTTATGGCGCGTAATAGTGAAATCACTGTTATGCAGTCTGTAGGACTTTCCCGTCTTAATATTGCCATAAGTTCTTTAAAGAGTCTTATTCCTGTTATTTTAGTTGTATTAGCAGTTTCTGAATTTGCTGTAGCCCCACTTGAAAGACTTGCAGAAAATAGATTGGGATATCTATCAACAGGTGGAAATGTAGCTGTCATGTCAAGAGGTGTATGGTTAAAAGAAGGAGACTCCATAATTGGTATTACCAGAACATTATCAGATGGTTCTTTAACTGGCATCTCACGATATGATCTAGATGGTAATCAATTAATACGTCAGATAAGGGCCTCTTATGGAGTTTATGATGGAAGTTCATGGATTATGCATGATGTGGTAACCCGAGAAATAGGTCACGATAGTATTAAGGTAACTCATGATGCAACCCAAAAATGGAAGCTAAATTTAAATAGTGAGAGAGTTGAGGTTATAGGCAATATAAATCAAAATCAGACAGTATCAGGTCTTGTCGACTATATATCATACTTAGAAGAAAATCATTTAGATGCATCTCGTTTTCGTCTTGAGCTTTATCAAAAGCTTTTATCTCCATTGAGTATGGTTGTTATGTTAATGCTGGCATTATCAACAGTGTTTGGTCCTTTGCGTTCTATAAATATGGGAGCGCGAATTCTTGCAGGAATTGCTTTAGGATTTGGTTATTACGTGCTAAATCAAATTGTAGCTCCTTTTAGCTTGGTTTATGGCATTTATCCTATAGTTGGAGCTAGTTTTGGAACAATAGTATTTGGTTTGTTAGCTCTCTTGCTATTGCGTCGACGTTAAATATTAAAATTATTCTTTACAAGTTTAACTTTGCTAAGTATAATGTGCGACGTTAATTGATATAACAGTGTGCCGAAGTGGCGGAATTGGTAGACGCAGCGGATTCAAAATCCGCCGCTGGCGACAGTGTGTGGGTTCGAGTCCCACCTTCGGCACCACAGACCACCTTTTATGGTGGTTTTTTTGTGTCTATAGTTGTCACCTGTCTAATATTTATTTTTTTTTCTTATCAAGTACTTAAAGTCTATATCTGTCTTTAAGTGTCTTTTGTTGTTTATACGTAAAATGCACGCATTATAATAAAAATGTACGCAAAAATGTACGTAAATCCTTTTTTAAAATGTACGCAAATATATATGTAATTGCCATTATTACTTTTATATATTTTTCTGGCTTTTCGCAAAATCTGTGGTTGACTAAATTCTATAAGGGAAAATTGCTAAGTTTTTTACAAAAAAGGTCATTCCCAATTAAGATTGAATTAGGGGAAATAACAATCTTGGCAAATGACTATGGATAATGTACCTGATTT
>CALFLJ010000008.1 GCA_937880335.1 uncultured Succinatimonas sp. | reverse complement strand
TCAATAAGTTACACTAGTCAGAAAAATAATCCTAAAATTTACTACTCAATGTCAGTTGTATTTTATAAAATAATTCCTTTTTAATAATAATCGACAAACTTTAATAATTTGATTAAGAAGGTTAAACTCTATTGATGTGTTTTATGTAAAAAATATTGGAAATATTATTCTTAAGTGCTTTACCGTATGTAATACATATAACCTAAAACAAGGATGTGTTTATGTCAAATAACAAATTAAAATGCTTTTTTGCTTTTAGTAATGATATAGAAAATAATAAAACTTATATTGATTTACTAATAGCCACACTAGAAAGTGCTAAAAAAAATACAACATTAGATTTATATTGTATATATGTAGGAAACGAAACTGATAAAATATATGGCATTTTAAAAAAATATAATGTAACAGTTTATATTACAGAAATTCCTTTTTTTTCAGATTTAAAGAAAATTTATACAAAAAAATATTTAGTAGAAAATAATAGTGGTCATGTTTCTGATTCTTCAATAAAAGGAAGATTTTCAAGGTTTTTAATACCAAATTTCACAAATGACGAATATATTTTATATTGTGATACAGATCTTATTTTTTTAAAAGATATCTCTCTAGATGATTTCAAAACACTTCCTAAAACAGTTGCTGTTTGTCCTGAATGTGAAAACATACAAGTTTATGATTATTTTAATGCAGGGGTTATGCTTATTAATGTAAAATCTTATGCTATTAAATATAAAGAACTATTAAGTATGTTGAAAGCTGGGATTCACGCAAAAGTTGAGTGTTTTGATCAAGGGTACTTAAATGATTTATACGAAAATGATTTTGATATGTTACCTTTAGAGTATAATTGGAAGTCTTATTGGGGGTACAATGAAGATGCAAAAATACTACATTTTCATGGTCTAAAGCCTAATGCTGATGTAATGATAGATTTACCTTTTTTGCGTCCTTATATATATGATAATTCTATATATACAGGTTTTTTTAAAAATTATGAGCTTTTTTGTTATTACTCAGGAGTAGATAAAACAGAGTGTTTAAAAAAATTAAAAAAGACGTTGGCTTTTAATCTAAATGAAGATTATAGATTTCACAAAAAAATCAAAAAAGCTCGCAAAATGATAAATGCCTTAGCAATATCTCAAGTTTTTTTATTTGCTATATTAATTTATATCTTATTAAGATAAATATATTTGTCTCCACTAAAAAATTAGTTTTTCGACAAATCTATGGAATCCCTGGAAGGAATATAACAAAATTCACCAGAGATTCTTTTAGCATTTAAGTGAATTACCTCTAAATGAATTCATGATCCTTAAAAAGAAATATTGAAAATCTCTATATCCATAAGCTAATCTTTTTAAGACTTTTATCTTGTTATTTATTCCCTAAAGAACACTGGTTCTTATTGAGAATGGCATAATGAAAATGTCTTAAAGGGGGTGAGGACATAAAGTTGGACTTATTTATAATAACTAAATACTTATGTGCGTCAGATCTGTAGTGTTTTCCACTTGAGTTAATAATTAACAATTACACTCTCTTTAACAACACCACGCTCTGTCGCAACGGAATTTATGCTACGAGGAGCTTCAATAAAGTGTATATTAAAGTCTTTATATAAATCCAAAATAAAATCCGCTGAAGAGTTACTCTGCATAAACTTAATTCCCCTCTTATCAAGCTTTTTACAAAACTCAAATAATTCAATCTGTTCTTTATGAGTCCAAACTCCAGGCTGATAACTTGTAAAGTATGAGGTTTCATTTACAGGATGATAAGGAGGATCCAAATAAACAAATGAATTCTTAGGGATTAACTTTATAAGCTCATGATAATTTAAATTATAGATTTTTGTAGGATGCTGATTTATATACTGGGAGCAAGCCAATAAATTTTTTTCGTCGCAAATCTTTGGATTTTTAAAAGAACCAAAAGGTGTATTAAAGTAATTCTTTGAGTTAACCCTATAAAGTCCGTTATAACAGGTTTTTAAAAGAAAGATAATTCTTGCAGCATGTTCTATTTGTGGCCTATCTTTAAAGTTAGGTTCCCTGTCCCATGCTCTTACCTTGTAGAATTCCTCTTTGTTATAAGAGAAAGTATTAAGTAAATGTTGCAGGCTTTCAACATCATCTCTTATCTGTTTATAAGCACAGATAAGTTCATAGTTTAAATCGTTGATTATGGCTTTTTTAAACGTAAGGTTAAAATACATTGCCCCAGAACCTACAAATGGTTCTACATAGGTTTCAATATTTTTAGGTACAAAAGGTAAAAGCTTATTTAAGATACGTCTTTTGCCTCCTACCCATTTTATAAAAGGCCGTACGGTTGGTTTATCGCCAAATGTCTGCATAATCAACTAAAACTAATATATAAAACAAGTCTTTATTTTACAGTATTGCTTAATCAAAAGAAAATTTAGGTATAAAAAAAGGCTCACCTAAGTGAACCTTTTTTTTAATTTCTAAGAATTACTTAGAAGGAACGATCTCAACAGTTACCTCAACCTTTACATCAGGGTGTAACTGTAAGGAGATTGCATACTCGCCAACAGAACGGAGAACGCCCTCTGGAAGACGAACTTCAGACTTGTGAAGCTCAACACCAGCAGCATTTGCGGCCTCTGCGATATCACGAGTACCGATAGAACCGAAGAGTTTGCCCTCGTCACCAGCTAAAGCGGAGATGGTGAACTTAGAACCTAACTCAGCAATCTTCTCAGCACGATCTTGTGCAACCTTTAACTCAGCTGCAATCTTAGCCTCTAACTCAGCACGCTGAGCCTCGAACTTAGCGAGGTTCTCTTTGTTTGCGAGAACGGCTTTTTTCTGAGGTAATAAGAAGTTACGGGCAAAACCGTTACGAACTTTAACCTTATCACCAAGTCCACCTAAGTGGGCAATCTTATCTAACAGAATAACTTCCATTATATACTTCCTTAAATATCAGTTAGCGGCCTTGCAGGTCGGTGTAAGGCAATAAAGCCAGGTAACGGGCACGCTTAATAGCAGTGGCTAACTGGCGCTGATATTTGGCACTAGTGCCGGTGATACGGCTAGGAACAATCTTACCAGACTCGGTAATGTAGTTCTTTAAAAGAGCTACGTCTTTGTAATCGATCTCAGTTACGCCTTCAGCGGTGAAACGGCAGAACTTACGACGGTGAAAATAATGAGCCATGATTTATCTCCTTATTCTGCTTGTTCTACAGCTTCAACTTCTTCCTCAACAGAAACTTCTGCATTATCTTCAGCTTCATTTCTGTGAGCACGACGATCAGTTTCCTCATCACGAGCACGACGGTCATCACGAGCCTTCATCATAGGAGACTGCTCAGTAACAGGACCTTCAGTACGGATTACGAGGTTACGAATAACAGCGTCGTTGTAGCGGAAGTTATTCTCGATTGCATCGATAGCTTCCTGCTCTGCCTCTACGTTCATAAGAACATAGTGAGCCTTGTGTAATTTCTGAATAGGGTAAGCCAACTGACGACGGCCCCAATTCTCTAAACGGTGAATCTTACCACCAGTCTTTTCGATCTCGCCTTTGTAGCGCTCGATCATGCCAGGTACCTGATCAGACTGATCTGGATGTACCAGGAATACGATTTCGTAGTTACGCATTAAAATGCCCCTTACGGATTAAAAAGTCTGTCAAATCAGTCAAATTAACAGACAAGGAAGCGGATATGGTATACACCACATGACTGAGTGCAATTATTATAGACTTTTTTTTAACGAAGACAAGCTTTTTTTAGCCCTTTTGGGCTTTTAATGCGGATCACAAGATAGATCCGCATTAATGTGTTAGCTCTTGAACTTTTTCTGTCTTACAACCTCAAAAAGTGCAATACCAGCTGCTACTGAAACATTCAATGATTCCACACCGTCTGCCATAGGGATCTTTACAATGGCATCGCATTTTTCACGAGTTAAATGACGCATACCACTTTCCTCAGACCCCATAACAATTGCGGTCCTAGGCTGAAAATCATATGAAAATATATCAGATGTAGCCTCACCGGCCATACCAATAACTTCAATATTATGATCTTTTAAAAGCTCGATTGTACGTGCTAGATTTGTAACAGCTATAAGAGGAATTACCTGAGTTGCACCTGCAGCTGTTTTACGTGCAACAGGAGTTAAAGATGCAGAGTTGTCTTTTGGAACAATAACCGCTGTAACACCTGCTGCCCATGCAGAACGCATTGCTGCGCCAAGATTTCTAGGGTCGGTTACACCATCTAAAATTAAATAAAGTTGCTCTTGATCCTCTTTTTCCTCTAGAAGATCTAAAAGGAAGTGGTCTCCTTTTGGAGGCTCTGCAACAATTTCAATTACAACGCCTTGATGAACTCCATTCTCTGTTTTTTCATCTAGAAAATGACGCATTGCAATCTGAGGCTTAATACCGTTATTTAGCAAAGCCTTTTCAATTGCAGCAATACGACGATCATCCTCGCGACCTTTTACTACCCAAGCTGAAATAATTCTGTCAGGCATGGTTTCAATTGCTACTGAAACAGCATTAATTCCATAAATAAGTTCACGATTATTATTTTTACTTCTTTGCATTCGCATCTGCATTATTACCTTTTGTTACGGTTTTTGTTTTTTTTCTTTTTGCCATTATTTGCATAGAATGAATGGGCCTTTACAGTCTCTGTAGCTAAATTAGGCATTTTAAAGGGATTTTCGTAATGCTTAATTCCGTCCAAATCTCCAAGCCATTCATCCTTGTCATCACTTGCTTGAACTTTTAATACCTCATCCTCAGCTAAGGCCTCTTTAGCTCTTGTAATGTCTGCTATATTCTTAAAAATTTCTTCCTTATCTGTGGCCTTATTTTTAGATCGTTGTTGCTCTATCTTATTTAAAATTTTATCACGCTGTTTTATAAGTTTAGGATCAGGCTTCTTTTTTAAAGAAGTTGCCGGGATTAAATCAATCTTACGCTCATCTACATCAACAGAGGCAATGGTAACAGGAATCTTCATACCAATAGAATAAGCCTTATTATTTGAGCTTAATAATACCTGACGCTTTTGATCATAGGTCATATAATCATTGAAGTTACCTATAAAGATCATTCCATCTGCACCAAGCGAATCTAAATGGACAAATAATCCAAATGAAGTGCATCCTGTGATGGTACCTTCTAAAGTCTCGCCTATAAATTTCTGAGCGTAAATACAGGCTAATGTGGCATCAACCTCCTGCTCTGCTGTATCAGCTGCAATCTCCCTTGCTGTACAACGCTCTCCTAAAGTTGCAAGCTCAGATTTATTATAAGAGCGAGCACCAATCTTACCCCAAGGATGTTCTTTATTTTCCTTCTCTAAAATAAACTTGATTACGCGATGTAATTGTAAATCTGCATAACGTCTAATTGGGGATGTAAAATGAGCATATTTTTCCAAAGCTAATCCAAAATGTCCAATATTATCTTGGTTATATTCAGCTTTTGACATACTCCGTAAGAGCATCTCGCCTAAGACCTTACCATCTTCACGTTTTTCAAGAAGAGTAGATAAAGCAGCATAATCCTTAGATGACGGCTCATCTCCCCAAGCTACATCAATGCCAAATCTTGCAAGCTGTGAGATTAAAAGGCCTAATTTCTTCTCTGAAGGTTTAGCATGAATTCGGTATAAAGTACTTAATTTTTTTGATGCCACAAAACTTGCTGCAGCAACGTTAGCTGCGATCATACACTCTTCAATAAGCTTATGAGCATCATTACGCTCAAGTGGTGCAACCCCTGCAATCTCCATATGCTCATTGAAAATAAAATGTAATTCCTGACTTTCAATGCTAATACCACCGCGCTCCTTACGATAGCGTTCAAAGGCTTTATAAAGATCATAAAGATCTTTTATAGCAGGAATTAAAGATGAATGCTCTTTAATCTCTGTATTTCCATGGCTTATCATCTGCCAAACTTCAGTATAAGTTAAACGCGCATGAGATCTCATAACAGCTGGATAAAATCTATATGAACTAGTCTTTCCTCGCTTATCAATTACCATCTCACAACACATACATAATCTATCTACCTCAGGATTTAATGAGCAAATACCATTACTCAATTTTTCAGGAAGCATAGGAATTACATAGTTTGGAAAATAACAACTATTGCAACGATACATAGCCTCTTTATCAATATTAGTTCCAGGACGAACATAATATGACACATCTGCAATAGCTACATAAAGGCGCCAATTATCTCCCTCTTTTTTACAATAGACAGCATCATCAAAATCACGAGCGTCCTCACCATCAATTGTAACTAAAGGAATATCTCTTATATCTTCACGGCCAATTCTATCTTTTGGTGATACTTCAGTTGGAATTCTTGACAAAACATTGGTAACGCTTGATGGCCATGTGTTGGGGATATCATTACGCAATACAGCCATCACAATAACAGAGTTAAGATCTCCTATATCATGTACAGTCTCACGAACCTTAACGATAAACTTAGAAGGGGAGCGTTTTACAATCTCAGCTATAACAACGTCTCCTGATTTTGCACCGTTTAAATCCTCCTTTGTTTTTACCTCAAATACCTGCT
>CALFLJ010000007.1 GCA_937880335.1 uncultured Succinatimonas sp. | reverse complement strand
TTTTAAGAGCTCTTTGAAAACCAACTCGTCTTTGGCAGTAATCTTTACTTTACAGAAAGATGGAATAGAGTTGCGTACGGTTCCGCCATCAAATGAGCAAATTTCAAAGTCAGTGTTTTGTGCGACGCGAGATAAAATCCTTGCCATAACACAAATGGCATTAGCATGGCCTAAGTTAATATCAGCTCCACTATGCCCACCTAATAGCTTTGTCAAGCTTATTTCTAAGCCTTTTTTATCTGTTTTATTAAAATTTATTTTTTGATTTAGTTTGATGTCGCAAGATCCTGCACACCCTATATAGAGTTGATCATTTTCCTCAGAATCAAGATTTATAAGATAATCTCCATCTAGATCTTTTGCATCTAAGCCTAGAGCTCCTTTCATGGTGGTTTCCTCTTCCACAGTAAATATTGCTGTTAGAGGACCATGTTTTAATTCTTTATTATCTAAGAGAGCTAAAATAGTGGCAATACCAATACCATCATCAGCTCCTAAAGTTGTACCGTATGCTTTGACCCATGTGCCGTCGATATATGTCTTAATAGGCTCATTTAAAAAATCAAAGGTTATACCATCTTTTGCTACAGGCACCATATCCATATGGGCTTGAAGAATTACTTTAGGAGTTTTTTCCTTACCCTCTGAGGCTTTGACATTAATAATTACATTTCCAAACTTATCGATTGAGCAATCATAATTATGTGATCTAGCAAAATCTTTAAGATATAAAGCCACCTTTTGCTCATGGCCTGATGGACGAGGAATATTATTTAAATCTCTAAAATAAGCCCATACTTTTTGGGGCTTTAAGCTTGCATAAGTATCAGTCATTTATTTTTATCACTTAAACACATAAAGAAGAGGATTGCTGTTCATCTTTGTTTCTAGATGAAGCGTTATTTTCAATACTTTTAAGCTGAGCCTGTGTTAAGTAAATAATTTTTAAAGTTTGTAAAGTCTGCTTATCGCAAGCATAAAAAGGCTTAATATGATTGAATGAATAGCCGGTTTCGTAACAGAAAATTTCTTTGGACTTTAAGTTTGATTTCATATCTAAATTACTTTTATTTTTTTTCATAAAATTTTGGTGTTAAGTCTCTCTCTTTATAAGAGGCAAGATTATTAGATTTTGTTAAATTATTACTTGTTCTAATTATACCTTGCAAACACACATCTAAGTTATTTTATTATGCCAAATTAAGCTTTAAATTTTAGTTTAAAAAAACTTATTTACAAAAAGTTTTACTTTTTTAGTTTTATTTATTTTACCTACTCTTAATTTTTTATAACAAATCTTTTTATGCACAGATCTATCTAGATATTTTTGCAAAAAGGTAAATTTAATTTAAAAATATGATCTTTATTTTAGTTATATATTGCTAAAGTCGATATATTAAAAATATTAGATAGGTGGTATATAAATCTAAAATTATAGATTTAATAGTTGTTTTTAAGCGTTTATAATTTTTTTCTTTTTATAAAAAAATATGGGTAATACAAAATTATTGAAAAAAACTTTATTTTTATTGGTGGCATCTATCTTTTTGAGTTCATGTAAGCCAAACCCTGTTAATTTTGTGGGGTCATGGGTTGGCTTAAGTGGTAAAGGTAGTGATGCAAAGCTTGTTTATTACATTGTTACATCTTTAGGAAATGAGTCTTATTCAGTTAAAAGAGAGTTTCGCTATTTAGAGTTTGACGATAGAATAGGCAAGTTACAGTGGCGCATTTCAAATCCGCGTTATAAGGCTGCCTATTATGATAAACGCAATGGTGTAATTGTTGCAGGAGATATAACTTTAGAGTTGTCTTTATTAGGAAGTGATCTTACCGACCAAAGTGGTATGCAATTGACTATTTTATCTTATGGCACAGAATCTGTTCTAATGAATGCTGCTGAACAAAGTTATATTGAAGCTCTAAAGCATAATTAAAAAGTTCTTATTAAATTTTATCTATAAGCTTAAGTAAAACATAGATTTTTTGAACAAATTGCATGTTTGCACAAGTTTTTAAAAATAATATCACCACAAAAAATTTGGCAATTTAAAAATTTTTGTCTTTTAGAGTTTCTTATTAGGTATTTTGGGCTGTCCTGTATTTTCTACTAATAATATATGCACTGTCAAAACTTCTAGCAAAATCAGGATTAGTCCGTTTTTTATGAATTATTTATAGAGTCAGCACAACTGTCTTATGATTGATGGTAAAAAGTCTAAAGCTACGATCTAATTGACGCTTCACATTAAAACACAGTAATCCCCTCTCAAAGTATGAGACGAAAACCAATCTCGCAGGCAATTATGCTACAGATGCTGTAAAAAAAGTTCTAACAAATTATTTTTAATTGGCTACTTAATTTATTGTTTTATATTATTAAAAACAATTATTTTACAAAATCTTTTAGACACAAATTTAGCAAAGTATTAAAGACGTGGTATTGTATTCTTTACTTTTTGCACTTGCTGTTTTAAAGGAGGGATTGAATGGGACAAAATTTATTTTATAAGATGCAGGAGGATCTAGATAAAAGAGAACGCTTGCATTCTTTAAGAAAAATTATTGTAAAAGAACAACAAGGCCCTTATATAAAAATTGAAGATCATAATTATATAAATCTCTCCTCAAATGATTATTTAGGTTTAGGTCAGGATAAAAAGCTTTCAGAATTATTTTTAGACAATCTAAGTGAGGATGCAAAGCGTTTCTCTTCCTCAGGTTCAGCCTTACTCACAGGTGCATTCCAGTCCTATGATCGAGTATTAAATACAGTAGAAAACCTTTATAAAAAGAAATGCGTTTTTTTTAATTCAGGATTTGCTGCAAATAGCGGTTGTGTAAAAGCTCTGTTAAATATACCTAATACCTTAATTATTGCAGACAAACTTTCCCATGCCTCAATTATTGATGCACTTATCGGTCAAAAACAGGCCTTACGTTATGCTCATAACGATTATGAACATCTAAGAGTTTTAATAAAAAGAGAAGCTTTAAATTATGAGAACATCATAGTTGTTACAGAAGGTGTTTTTAGCATGGATGGGGATAGGGCAGACATACAATCTTTAGTAAAGCTTAAAGAGGAATTTCCAAATTTATACCTTTACGTTGATGAGGCTCATTCATTTGCTGTTTTCGATGATTTAGGATTAGGTTTGTGTCATAGCTTACATCTTTTAGATAAGATTGATTTCATACTCTGTACTTGTGGCAAAGGCCTTGGATCTCAGGGCGCTTTTATGCTTTGCAATGAAGTTGCACAAAGTTATTTTATAAATCACGTAAGACCTTTGATCTTTTCGACAGCTATGTCACCATTATGTTTTGAGCACATAAATTTTATGCTTAATCTTTTACCTGCTCAAAATTACCGTCGTAAGCGTCTTTATAAAATATCCGAATATATAAGATCTACTATGCAAACTTTAGGTCTTGACTGTGTTTCTAAAAGTCAAATTATTCCTCTTTTAACTTATGAAAACGATCATGCTATTTATGCTTATGAGTTTTTTAAGAATGAGGGGTTTTATGCCTTACCAATACGTCACCCAACAGTTCCAATGCATAAGGCACGTTTGAGAATATCTCTTACTGAAAGCCTTGATGATCTTATGGTTGAGAAGCTTTCACTAACTATAAAAAAATGGCGGAAAGTATGCGACAGGAATTCTTAAATGATGTAAAAAAAACGGATGATAAGGCCATTTTATTTTTTGCCGGATATGGACAGGATCCCACGCCTTTTGTGGATTTAGCAAAGGAAATACCTGTTTTTATGGTATATGACTATGATGAGGATTTAAGTTTTAATCAAGATAAACTTAAACAATTTTCAGAAATTAAACTGATTGCCTGGTCCATAGGCGTTATGATGGCTGGAATTGTTTTAGAAAATTGTAGTTTAAATTCAAGAATTGTTAAAAGTATCGCAGTAAATGGCACCTGTGACGGTATAGCAATAGATGAAGATGAGATTGGGCTAAAAGCTCAATTGTGGCTTAATACCGCACAGAATTTAGATGAAAACGGGCGTTTAAACTTTATTGAAAATATGCTTTTAAATAAAGGAAATGAGCATTACAGAGCTAATTTGCCTAAACGGGATTGTGCAAGCTTAAAACAAGAACTTTATGCATTATTAAAGTTAAAACAAGAGCACATGTACTTTAAGCGTTATGAATTTTCTGAGGCAATTATTGCAAAGCGTGATAAGATCTTCCCGCCTTCTTGTGTTAGAGCCTGTTTTTCACACATAGCTTATAAAAGCGGACCTTGGGCTCATTATGATGATAAATTATTTTCTGAACTTTTTTTGAATTTTTAAATTTTTTTTTTGAGGGGTATATGCAAGTTAATCTTGATCTTGTAAAGGAGCGTTTTTCTAAAGCAGCGTCAACTTATGATCAAGAGGCTTTTGTTCAGGCATTGATTGCAAAAAGACTTGATTCTTTTTTAAATTACCAAAAAAGCGTAAGAATCTTTGAGTTAGGCTGTGGAACAGGTGGCTTTTCTAAGTATATTGTAAAAAAATATCCTAATAGTGAAATATATGCAAATGATTTAAGTGCAAAAATGTTAAGTTTAACGGCACTTAATTTAGAAAAATACCCAAATATTAATTATCTTTTAGGTGATGGCCTTTTACTTTTGAAAGATTTTCCTTCATCTAGTTTTGATGTGATTTGTGGAAATTGTAGTTTTCAGTGGTTTAACGACTTTAAAGAAGCTCTAATCTTATTTAGACAAAAATTAAAGCGAGGCGGAGAATTGATATTCTCAAGTTTCGGAGAACGTCATTTTTTTGAGTTTAATGATATTTTTAATGTAAGCTTAAATTATATGACAGCCTTTGAGCTTATGAACTTATTAGAAAGCTTTGGCTTTAAAACTGAAATTAAGCAGGAGGAAATAATTTCCCACTTTCCTAATTTGAAAAGCCTTTTAATTCATTTAAAACGTACCGGAGTTAACGGTATAGTAAAGGGAAGCTTTTCAAAGACATATCTAAAGGACAGAATTTTTGCTTATACACAAAAGTATTCAGACAAAGATGGAATTTGTCTGACCTGGCACCCTATTTATGTAAAAGCTGTTTTGGGGGCATGAATAAATCCTGTTATCAATTAGATAACAGGATTTATTAAATAAATAACAATTGACTAGAGCTTAAACCTTACTCTTTTGCTTTATTACTTTTTTCTAAAACCTTGCGGTTTATGACAATAAGATCAGCGTCAATATAGTCTACTATTTCCTCACAAGTATTACCCATTAAAGCAGCCATAGCACCGGTACGTCCGGCAGATCCAATAAATACTACTGATGCTTGTAGTTTTTTGCAGAGATCTGGAATTACATCATCAGGCATTCCCTCTGCAATATGACAATTCTCCTTAGGAATATTATGATCTTTTGCAAACTTCAGCAGACGTTCCCTATGCTCTGTAAGCATTGTTTGAGCATAAATTTCAGGCGAATAATGTGGTACTTCAAGCATAATGGTTGGAAGTATAACTGGTGCTGAGTTTACTAAATGGATAGGTGCTTTAGTGATTGCAGCTACCTGCTGTGCCTCACGTAATAAGGTTAGGTTAGTCTGCATACGACCTTTGTTTGAGAAGTCCATGGCGACAACAATACTGCCGTTTTCTGTCCATTTATGATCTTTTGCGATAATTACGGGCACATCTGCATGACGTAAAAGGTACCAGTCAATTGGGGTAAATATAATGGCATCAAGCACGCTATGCTTATTGGCTGCTTTTAAAATGAGATCATAATTGGAAGCTTTCATCTCTCCTATAATACCTTCGGCAATATCTCGCACAAAGGTTACTTTTGTATTAATCGTTGGAACATTTACAAGATCACGTGTATAGCTTTTGATGATTTCCTTCAATTGTTCATCATGTGTTTTTAAAATATCCTCTCGCGTATCTTTTTCACGTAGACGGTTAAGAATATGTATATCATAGGAGAAATCATAAACTAAGCGTAAAACGGTGATAGTCGCCTTAGGATTATATTGAGAAATTTCTAAAGCTCTTTGTAAAGCAATTTGCCTGTCACGTTTAGGCTCCATGACCACTAAAAGATTATTGTATTGTTTCATGGTCTTCTCCTCATTTAAGTAGTTCCTATATATTTAATAATAGGCAATCTTATAGGTAAATTCACTTAAAATAAGTGATAAATGTGCGCAAATTGACAAAAATTTTTTAAAAATTCAATAGCTTACATTTTAAGGGTACGAGGCTTAATCCCTACTAACAAACAGATTACTAAATAAACTAAAGCTCCAAGTGATATAAGGGCTCCAAGATATAAAGAACTTGTAAGGGTATTCATAGAAAACCATATATCAGGAGATGGTGACAGATAGCGCACAACAGCATACATAATGCAGGCTGAAACAGATATTTTTAAAACAAATGAGATTAAATCAAAGCTTATTGTATAAATCTTGCGCTTATACAAAAAAAGGATAAGAAGCGCTGCATTTACATAGGCTGCAAGAGCAGTTGAGAGGGCAAGACCTACATAACCTAAAGGTACAATTAAAATTAAATTGAATATGATATTTGATCCAATAGCACATAAAGAGCATCTTACCGGAGTTTTCGTATCTTGAATTGCAGCAAATCCTTGAACTAAAACTCGTACAAGCATAATAGCAGCAAGACCACTTGCTGATGCAAGAAGTGATGCTGAGGATAGAAGTACGTGATCTTGTGTAAAGGCTCCTCGCATAAAAATAACGCGTATTAAAGGCTCTCTTAGAGATATAAGTCCAGCCATAGACGGTATGCCTAAAAGCAAGACAATTTTAACGCCCCATTCTAAAGTTTTTTTATAGCGAAGAGGGTCTTCTTTTTTATCTACTTTTGACAAGGCTGGGAGTATGACTGTTGATATGGCAACAGCAAAAATTCCTATTGGAAACTCCAACAGCCTATCTGAGTAATAAAGATAGGATATAGCTCCAGTAGATAAAAATGAGGCTAAAACAGTATTTACTAAAAGGTTGAGTTGACTTGCAGATACACCTAATATAGCAGGGAGCATTAATGTTCTTATTTTAACTACATTTTTGTCCGACCATCCCCAGCTTGGCAATAGCGCTAAACGCAGTTTCAATAATATAGGAATTTGGAACAGAAATTGTAAAATTCCACCTATAACCATGCCATAAGCCAAAATTCGGTTTGGATCTTCAAAATATTTATTTAATCCTAAAATAGCTCCTATCAATGTAATATTTAAAATGCAGGGAGTCATAGCAGGAATGGCAAAACGACCATATACATTCAAAATGGAACTGCTTAGGGCTGTTAGAGTTATAAAGAATAGATAAGGAAAAGTGATTCTTAAAAGCTCGGATGCTTCAATAAATTTATGCCCGTCAGCTGTGCCATTTAAATGGGCTTGATACCACCCCCAACCAAAGATTGCAGTTAGAATTGGTGAGGCTATCATACCTAAAATAGTTACAATTAGAACTATAAGACCTAATGTTCCTGAGGTTCTCTTTACCAGTATTTGCACATCCTTATGACTACCGCTTTGCTTAACCTTACTAAAGACAGGGACGAATGACTGTGCAAAAGCTCCTTCTGCAAAGAGTCGTCTGAAGAAATTAGGAATACGATTGGCAAAGAAGAATATATCCGCACCTACACTTGCTCCTAGGACAGAGGCAATAGCAATATCACGGAACATGCCTAAAATTCTAGACAAAAAAGTAAAAAAAGCTGTGATCATACCCGATCTTAAAAGACGGGATTTTTTGGGGACACTTGTAGCCATATAAACCTCACTTTTAGTGGGCCTATAATACCAAAAGCGATAGAAAAAAAGCCTTAAATTTTAAATTTCAAAATTGAAAAAACAACAGAAAGAAACAGCTTGTGGGAAAGTCTGGGGGTTTTAAAAAAAGTTGTGGGAAAATATTAGAAATAAAACCAAAATTTGAGGGAAATTAGTACTTGTAAATTTTAATTTGTAAAAAATATTTATTTTAAATCAAGAAGATATAAGGTTATAGGCTGTTGTTTGTTCAGGTTGTGGGAAAGTCATCGGGAAAATAAAAAAAAATTCTTTAAAAGAGCTGAAACTTAAATTTTAGGCTTAAATGCCTGTTTTGAATCTCTAAGAGGAAAAGAAAAAATAAATAAAAAATATCTTTTATTTTTAATAAGTTAAATTATACTCAACTGTTTTATGGCTTATTTCACAAATGAAAAAATTGCTTTGTTTTTAAGACCTGTGGGAAAGTGTGTGGGAAAAATAAAAAAATACGTTAAACACGAGTGGAAAAGCCTTGTTTTTTTTGCGGGAAAACCACAATATTATCTATAATAAATTATTGATAAATAAAAACTTTATAAAAAATATTTTCTTTAACAAATAATTTATAAAAGTGATTTAAATTGGAATTTTTTTTGTGGGAAACTGAAGAAAAAATCCTTTTTAGGATTTAAAGAGTTTTATTTTAGCTAAGATCTTATTTTTGTAATTTTTTTATAAAAGGCATCCAATTCTTTTTTGGGAAATAAAAACATTCTCTTTAGCTAATTTTACATTTCATTTTTTTTATTTTTTTTTCTTGGTAGAGATAAACAAAAGCTTAAATGTAAAGCTGATTTATAATTTATTTTTATTCTGCATTTTTTTACAGATCACGATAAGAT
>CALFLJ010000006.1 GCA_937880335.1 uncultured Succinatimonas sp. | reverse complement strand
CTCGACTACATGGAGCATACGTTCCTGCCTTTGCGATAAGCTCAATAGTCTTACTATCTGGCATACGATTTTCATCAAAGTCTCTTATAGAGCGTCTTGTCAAAAGATTTTCTAAAGCTTCCATAATATCCCCTTTCTTTATTAAGTATTTACTTAATATTAGACTTGTTTTTTTTAGCTGTAAATCCTATGAAAAGCAAATATAAAGGGGATTTTTGAAAGGAAGGGGAATTAAGCTCCCTAAATGAGAGCTTAAAAAAATTTAGATGTACTCAACCTTAGCAATTTCGTAGGTTACAGTACCGCGTGGAATACGGATTTCAATCTCATCTCCCTCAAGCTTACCTAATAATCCTTTGGCAATTGGAGTCATATAAGAGATAAGATTTGCATCAATATCAGCCTCATCCTCACCTACAATCTTATAGGTGATCTCTTTATCGGTATCTACGTCAACTAAAGTTACTGTAGCACCGAAGATAACCTTTAGGTCATCTCCGCTCTTAAGCTTTGTAACATCAATTACATTAGCTGTAGCAAGGCGACCTTCGATATCTTTAATACGAGCCTCACACATACCTTGCTCTTCTTTAGCAGCATCGTACTCTGCGTTTTCACTTAAGTCTCCGTGGCTACGAGCCTCAGCAATGGCAGCAACAATGCGTGGACGCTCTACAGTCTTAAGTCTTTGTAATTCTTTGCGCAACAACTCCTCACCACGCGGAGTCATAGGGGTCTGGTTCATAATTATCCTCAATAAAAGAAAACGCCTAATAATCCATTAGGCGCTCATTAAATCCACTTTACACTTAAAAGAACTTTATTTCAAGTAAGGGCTTTTAGGAGATCGCCCTTAATCCTAGCCCTTTAAATCGGTAAAGAATTGCTTAACATTATCAAGCCAGTTATTGCTCTTAGGCTTGTGCTTAAGCTCAGAGCCCTCACCTCCCTCACATAATGAAGCTTCAAATTGCTTTAAAAGATCCTTTTGTTTGGAGGTTAATTTAACTGGGGTCTCAACAACCAGTGTTACGTAGAGATTGCCTTTAGAGCTTGAGTGAATAGACTTTACACCCTTGCCAGATAGGCGCATCTTTGTTCCTGTTTGAGTCTCAGGACGAACAGTAAGATTTACCTTACCATCTAATGTTGGAACTTCGACAATTCCACCTAAGGCTGCTGTAGAGAAACTAATTGGAATCTCGCAATAGAGATCATCGCCGTCTCGTTTGAAAATATCATGATCAGCAACTCTAATCTCAACATAGAGATCTCCTGCCGGAGCTCCATTTAAGCCAGCCTCACCGTCACCTGCCAGGCGCATTCTATCGCCATTGTCAACACCTGCTGGGATGTCAACAGATAAAGTGCGAGTATCCTCTACGCGGCCCTCGCCATGACAATCCGGACAAGGATTTGTAATGATACGACCGGTACCATTACAATGCGAGCAAGTCTGCTCGAAATTCATAAAGCCCTGACGTATAAAAACACGACCTGAGCCATGGCAATGAGGACAGGTCTCGGAACGACCTGAGGCACTAGCACCACTGCCACCACAGGTGCGGCATTTTACTAAAGACTTAACCTTAAAGCTTTTCTTAACGCCACGAACAGCTTCCTCTAAAGTCAGAGTTACGCGATAGCGTAAGTCACGCCCAGGTACAACCCGTGGTCCCTGAGAACGAGATGATCTGCCACCACCGAAGATATCACCAAAGATATCACCGAAGATGTCATTAAAGTCAGCGCCTTGACCAAAAGGATTTCCGCCACCGCCCTGACTTCCATTTACAGCATCAAAACCGAATTGATCATAGGATGCACGCTTTTGAGGATCAGATAAAACCTGATAAGCCTCGTTTATCTCCTGAAACTTCTTTTCAGCGCCTTCCTCGTGATTACGATCAGGATGGTACTTAATGGCCAGACGTTTGAAGGCTCGCTTGATAGTTGCGTCATCGGCATCCTTAGGTACGCCTAGCACTTCATAATAATCACGTTTTTCTGCCATAACTTCCTCTTTTATGACAACAACAGAGGCAGATGAAACATTTGTCTCATCTACCTCTATAATTCATCGACTTAAAACTTATAAAATCTTAATTGTTTATTTAATAATTTAAAGCCGATTACTTCTTGTCGTCTTTAACCTCTTCGAACTCAGCATCAATTACATCGTCATCTTTCTTTGACTGATCGTTGCTGTTAGTCTGCTGCTGATTTGAAGATGCACCCTGAGCTTGCTGAGCCTGAGCTTGTGCGGCCTGCATTAAAGAAGATGCAGACTCCATAACAGCCTTCTCACAAGACTCAATCTTTTCCTTATCCTCGCCGCGAATTGCCATCTCAAGCTCGTTTAAGTTCTTGTTGATCTGAGTCTTAGCATCAGAAGGAATCTTATCGCCCAAATCGTTTAACTGCTTACGAACAGCATGAGCGGTAGCATCTGCACGGTTACGAGCTGCAGCTAATTCCTCAAACTTCTTATCCTCAGCACTGTGAGCCTCAGCCTCACGTACCATACGCTTAATATCATCATCAGATAAGCCAGAAGAGGATTGAATGGTAATCTTCTGCTCTTTACCGGTCTTCTTATCCTTTGCAGAAACATGAATTAAGCCATCAGCATCAATATCAAATGTAACTTCAATCTGCGGAGTGCCACGTGGAGCTGCATCAATACCCTCAAGGTTAAACTGACCTAAGGACTTGTTGTCAGATGCACGCTTACGCTCACCTTGCAGTACGTGAATGGTAACTGCAGGCTGATTATCCTCGGCAGTTGAGAATACCTGAGACTTCTTAGTAGGAATAGTAGTATTCTTCTCAATTAAGGTAGTCATAACACCGCCTAAGGTCTCAATACCTAAGGACAGAGGAGTTACGTCAAGTAAGAGAACGTCTTTCTTCTCACCAGTTAAAACACCACCTTGAATTGCAGCACCCATAGCCACAGCTTCATCTGGGTTTACATCCTTACGAGGTTCCTTACCAAAGAAGTCTGCTACTAACTTCTGAACCATCGGCATACGAGACTGACCACCAACTAAGATGACGTCATTAACATCAGATGCACTTAAACCTGCGTCAGCTAAAGCTGTCTTTACCGGATCTAAGGTCTTTAAGACTAAGTCCTCAACTAAAGACTCAAGCTTAGCACGAGGGATCTTGATATTCATGTGCTTAGGACCTGTTGCATCTGCTGTGATGTAAGGTAAGTTAACATCAGTCTGCTGAGAGGATGATAACTCACACTTAGCCTTTTCAGCAGCTTCTTTTAAACGCTGTAAAGCTAACTGATCCTGTCTTAAATCAACACCATTTGATGCTTTAAACTCATCAATTAGGTAATTCATGATGCGATTATCGAAGTCCTCACCACCTAAGTGAGTATCACCGTTTGTTGATAAAACCTCGAAGGTCTTCTCGCCATCTACCTCGTCAATATCAATAATAGAGATATCGAAGGTACCACCACCTAAGTCGTAAACAGCAATCTTCTGCTCACCTTTAGCCTTATCCTCACCATAGGCAATAGATGCAGCAGTAGGTTCATTAATGATGCGCTTTACATCTAAACCTGCAATACGACCGGCATCTTTAGTAGCCTGACGCTGAGAGTCATTAAAGTATGCAGGACATGTAATAACGGCCTCAGTTACAGGCTCGCCTAAAATATCCTCGGCAGGCTTCTTCATCTTCTTTAAGACTTCAGCTGAAATCTGTGGAGGGGCTAACTTCTTGTCACGGACATCAACCCAAGCATCACCATTGTCTGCGCGGACAATCTTAAATGGCATAATAGAAAGATCACGTTGTACCTCAACGTCATCGTAACGACGACCGATTAAGCGCTTGATAGCAAATAAAGTGTTCTTAGGATTAGTAACAGCCTGACGTTTTGCTGCATCACCGACTAAAATCTCGCCATCCTCGGCATAAGCTACAATAGACGGGGTTGTACGACGACCCTCAGAGTTCTCTAAAACACGAACTTTATCGCCATCTAATACAGCTACACATGAGTTAGTTGTACCAAGATCAATACCAATAATCTTACCCATTTTGTTTTTCCTCTAATCTTTTTGTTTAAGGTTTAAACCTTAAATTTTTTAATCTTTTTATTTCCACTGCTCTTACACATATGGCCAAGCTGAATAATTTCAAGACCAAATGCTAAATTTCTACATTAATTTTGCTAGATGAATTTTCGCTTTCGTTATTATCAGCTTTAGCAGGTGCACCTGATGAAACAGTAACCATTGCAGGTCTTACGACTCTTCCGTTTAATACATAGCCTTTTTGCATAACATAAACAACATGGTTTGCAGCTACACAATCAGATGGCATCATTGAAATTGCCTGATGAACATTTGGATCAAAGGCCTCGTTTAAAGGATTTACAACCTCGACCCCAAAATTACTTAATTCTTTTAAGAATAAGGTCAAGGTGTTTTGAACACCTTCAACTAAAGCCTTAGACTTTTCATCATCAGCATGGGTGTGCTCAATAGCTAATTCTAAAGAATCAACTATAGGTAACATGGCACGTGCAAATTTTTCAGTTGCATTGACACGAGCTCTATCAATATCAGCCTCTGCACGCTTACGCTGATTATCAGCCTCTGCAATGGCACGAACCATGTTTTGCAGATCAGCTTTAGCAGCATTCTCGACCTTCTCTAAGTGAGCACGTAAGGCGGCATTTTCAGATTGCAACTTAGCAATAGGATCAAGCTCTTCTTGAGCAACACTCTCATCAGTTGTGTTTTCTTCTGCTACAACCTCTTCATTTAAGACTGTTTCTTGCTCATTTTCATTTTGAGCCTGGTTTTGTGCGGCTTCGTCTAAAGCCTGCTTAATTTCATTTTCTTGAGTCTGCATTTCCATACTCTTAAATTTGACTGAACAACTGCTTTACGGCATTTCGTATCTGTTAAATGGGGGTAAAAAATTTCTTTTCAAGTTTTTTTGAAATAAAAGCCTCATTTTTTTTTATTTTTTATTGAAAATAAAGCAAATTTTTTTTAACTAAAAGAAATTTAAATAAAATATAAGAAAAATGCTATTTGGCTATATCTTTTTTTTCAGGATTTTTTTCTTTTCTTTTTAAAGCAAATATTTTATTAGCATTCTTTTGCCAACTTATTTGCTACAATGTCTTTAGATTTTTTTAAAGGAACAATCATGCAATTAAGTAAGTTTTTCAAAAAAGGCGCACTAGCCTCAGTTGCTCTAAGCCTAGCCTTAACACAAGGCTGTGCTTACCGCTCTGATTTAGCTCAGGGTAATTATGTAGAAGAGGATGCCATCAACCTTTTAACTTATGGCATGACAGGAGATCAGGTACGCTATGTATTAGGTACCCCAATGCTAGTCGATCCCTTTGACAATTCACGTTGGTACTATGTCCACTTCTTCCGCAAAGGTTGGGGCGAACCTCAAATAAAAAATCTAGTATTATTGTTTAATGGTAATACATTAGTGGATATGTCAGGTGATTTTGAAAAACCTGCAAGCTTTGGCAGTGGTAGCACACAAATTAACAGCTATGCTCCACCATCATCTGATGATAGCTATTTAGTCCCTGAGGATAATTAAAGAAGAGATTGTAAGTTAACAGATATCCTCTGTAATACAGAGGATTTTAGTTAAAATTTATCATGAAGTATAAGTTCAAAATAAAAGTCCTTTTCATGTTGCTTGTAAGCTACATATTGGTTTCTTGCACTTATATAAATGATGAAAATGAAAAGAATGTTGTCATCCCCCCGCCGCCTACATTCGAGGAAAATCAAGTCAACAATTTTAGTAAACTAGCCTTTGACTGTATTAAAAATGGTAAAGTTTCTGACGCTTCAAAATTAAACAATCTTTATAAACAAAGCTATAAAGACAGAAACTATCCTAAGCCACTAATTTTCCAGACCCGTGAGCTTTCCGTTTTGCATAACAAATGTATGCAAAAAGTGATAAATGAAAATCATCCTGAGTTTAACGATGAAATCATTACATCACCATTCTATATAGCTAGAATCTCCCGCTATTTTTATGCACAAGGTCAGTTTGATGATGGTGCATACTGGATGGAAAATCTCATTAACTTACAAGGTATGGCTAAAGCCTACTACACAGCCGGTCTGCTTTTTATTGGAAAAGCAGAAACCATGGCAATTGGAGCTAGACTATTAGCTGAATCATCTCATTTAGGTAATAATCAAGCTACATCTATTTTAAATCAGATAAATTCAGTAAACTCTATAAAAAGACTGCAACTTGATGCGATTCAGAAGTTTAATAGCACCAGTAAATAGCAAAATCATAACAAAAACATGAAATTTGCAATTAGTTAATTATTTTCATGTTTACCTCAAAATAATACCTACCACTCCATGCTAAAATTTAACTAAATTTAACTTTTATTTAATAAAGCTAGAGTATCCTAAAGAATTTCAAGTATCCATTTTCTTTGCACTAACTATTATTTATAGGCTTATACCATGGCAAACAGCAATTTCATGCCCAAAGAACTCTCCTGGCTGTCCTTTAACGGCCGTGTATTACAGGAGGCTGCAGATCCTTCAGTTCCTCTGATTGAGCGTGTTCGTTTTTTGGGAATTTATTCTAATAATCAAGATGAATTCTTTAAAGTTAGAGTAGCTGAGCTTAAGCGTCAAATTATCATTAATAATGAAAGCGGTAAGAATGAAGATAATGTAAATCTTTTGCGCCAAGTGCAAAAAGAAGCCGCTAAATATCAGATGACATTAAATGAAATCTACCATTCTTTAATTGCTGAGCTTGCACTGCACCAAATCTTTCTAAGAAACCCTCAGGAAATCAATGAAAATCAAAAAGAATGGGTCAAGACTTACTTTAAACGTCACGTTTTAAAACATATAAATCCAGTCATCATTGATGAAGATACTGATCTTTTAGCTTTCCTTAAGGATCAGTTCACATATTTGTTTGTAAAAATGAGTGGTGCTACAGCAAATCACTACTCTTTATTAGAAATCCCGACAGAACAGCTACCTCGCTTTATTCGCATGCCATCTGATGACAATACTGTAACGCTCATGTGGCTTGACGATGTTATACGTTTAGGTCTTGATATCATTTTCAAAGGGTTGTTTGATTACAATACTATCGAAACCTATTCAATCAAGATGAACCGTGATGCTGAGTACGATCTTTCTGAAAACGTAGATAAGAGTGTGCTTGAGAATATGTCAGAGTCTTTAAAGCAGCGCTTAAATGCCATGCCGGTTCGTTTCTCCTATGATGCTCAAATGCCAAAAAGTATCGTTGAGTTCATGGCTAAAGAATTACGTATGAGTTCAATTGACTCTCTTATGCCTGGCAATCGTTACCATAACTTCAAGGATTTCCTGTCCTTCCCAAGTTTAGGTGATGATACTATGGAGAACCCTACCTTATCTGAGGTATTATCAAGTCAATTTGAACGTGAACTCACCCCGTTTGCAGCCATAGCCAAACGTGATGTTTTCCTCTACTACCCTTACTATCGTTTTGATTACTTTACAGAATTTTTACGTCAAGCCTCTTATGATCCATGCGTAAGCTCAATTAAGATAAACATTTACCGTGTAGCATCTCACAGTCGCGTCATAAATTCTTTAATCGATGCTGCAAATAACGGCAAGAGCGTAACCGTTGTTGTTGAGCTCAAAGCACGTTTTGATGAGGCAAATAATATTAAGTGGGCATCAAGACTTACAGATAACGGTGTAAAGGTACTCTTTGGCTTACCAACTCTTAAGATTCACTCAAAGCTGTGCTTGATAACACGAAAGGAAAACGGAAAAACCGTACATTATGCTCATATCGGCACTGGTAACTTTAACGAAAAGACAGCAAAAATCTACACTGATTTTGCTCTCTTTACCTCAAACTCTGAAATCACAAAGGAAGTTGAAAGCGTATTTGAATTTATTGAGTACCCATATACAAGACCTACCTTCAAGCGTTTATTGGTATCTCCGTTAAATGCTCGTAGTCGCATTTATGAAATGATTGACCGTGAAATTCAAAATGCGAAAAACGGTAAAGAGGCTAGAATCAAGCTTAAAGTAAATAATCTTGTAGATAACGGCTTAGTAAAAAAACTTTATGAGGCTTCAAAAGCAGGAGTTAAGGTTAGAGCTATCATTCGAGGCATGTGCTCGTTAAAACCTGGCGTAAAAGACCTATCTGAAAATATCTATATTACTTCAATTGTAGATAGATTTTTAGAGCACCCTCGTGTCATGATTTTCCACAATGATGGCAATGAAGAAGTTTACATCTCATCTGCAGACTGGATGACACGTAACCTCGATTACAGAATTGAGGTTGGAGCTCAGATCTTAGATGACAAGGTTGCAGAGCGTATTAAGAAAATCTTTGAGCTTCAGGAAAAAGATAACCGTAAGGCAAGAATTATCGATGCATTACAAAGCAACAATTATGTAAGCTCTGACAAAGATGCACCTAAGATAAGAGCACAAATAGCAATTCACGATTATCTAAAAGAGGTAGAAAAATCACTCTAGGATTTTATCCTATATATAATTAAAAGGCCTGTCACAAAAAAAATGACGGGCCTTTTAATTTAGAAAACATATATTTTTCATAAATCAAAACAAGATCTTGAGAAAAAATAGATCTTCTGTATTTTTCCATTACTACTTTTCTTAAAAAAATAAAATTCCTTTATTTTCTTAGAGTTAGCTAAAAAACTTTTTTTTTGCAAAAAAAAATTTACCTACAAATTTTATTTAGATGAGAAAATTGAGCAGATCACTTTGTCATTTTCCAGCCTTTTAGATATGAGAAATTTATGCAAGTTTAATTTACTTACATACATGTTTTTGTATTTATATTTTAATTTCAATTAGTTACATTTTAAGCAATCGTTTTTTTTAAATATTTTAAGAGATCAGATGTATTTAGTGAGCTACCTCACAGCATAATAAAAAAATTTCATTAAAATATATTACATGCAGTGAGGTTCAGATCTTAAGTAATTTTTGAACTTCACATTATTTTACTTTCAGATATAAAAAGGTGCTTATCATGGCCGATGCCAAAATTGTTGTAACAGATTGCGATCACGCCAACCTCAATGAAGAGCAAGCTATTTTTGAAAAGAATGGCATTTCCTGGAAACTCTGCCAAAGTCAGACTGAAGATGAATTAATTGCTAATCTTCAGGGTGTTGTCTCTTGCTGCAACCAGTACGCAAGATTTACTGAGAAAGTTTTTGCAGCATGCCCGGATCTTAAGGGTATCGTTCGTTACGGCGTAGGTGTTGATAATATCGATCTTGAGGCTGCTACCCGCCATGGCGTTCAGGTTTGCAACGTTCCTGATTATGGTACCTTTGAAGTAGCTGATCACGCTTTAGCTTTAATGATGGGTTTAACCCGTGGTATTGTTAAGGCTGACAATCAGGTTTCTAAGGGCGGTTGGGATTATGCTGAGATGGCTCCTTTAATGCGCTTATCTTGCATGACCGTAGGTATTGTAGGTTTAGGTCGTATCGGTATCGCTTTTGCCAAGCGTGTTCACGCCTTAGGTTGCAAGGTTATCGGTTATGACGTTTACACCAAGCACGTTGAAGAAAATGCAGAGTTATCCTTCATCGAAGTTAAGTCTTTAGACGAGGTTATCACTCAGTCTGACTTAATATCCTTACACTGCGGTCTTAACAGTGAAAACTTCGAAATGATGAACGCTGCAACCTTCGCTAAGATGAAGAAGGGTGCATTACTTGTTAACGTAGCTCGTGGTGGTTTAGTTAACGAGGCTGATCTTGCTGCAGCCTTAAAGAGTGGCCAGTTAGGTGGTGCCGGTATCGACGTAACTCAGAAAGAGCCTTTACCATTAGATAACCCACTTCACGCAGCTGATGTTCCTAATTTAATTTTAACTCCTCACATGGCTTGGTACTCTGTACAGGCAGCATCTGATCTTAAGACTAAGTGTGCAGAAGAGGCTGTTCGTATTGCTAAGGGTGAGCCTGCTCGTTGCCCTGTTAACAAGCTCTAATTGAGAGTTGAATAATAATATTTTGATTAAATAATTTGTTTTTTCTGCTGTTTTACCGTCAAACAATCCCTTGTTTGACGGTTTCTTTTTTTCTAAAATCTTATAGCATCTTTGTATTTTTGAATTTATAAAGCCATGTCTAATACTTTACGCTTATGTTTAAATTTATCCATGCTACTTATTTTCTTAAGTCTTTATGGGTATCACATCACAGGTAATTTAGTACATGAGATTTTAGGAACAATCCTACTTATCCTGCTTATAGTACATCATGTACTTAATGCCTTTTGGTATTCTCACCTACACAAAGGACGATTAAACCCCCTAAGAATTCTTTATATAATAGTTAACATACCTCTA
>CALFLJ010000005.1 GCA_937880335.1 uncultured Succinatimonas sp. | reverse complement strand
AAATTAAGGCCGCTTTTGTGCGGATTCTTTTATTATGTCTTCAGCTATTTTTGAAAAAATGCCTGTACCTAAACTATTTTGGTACTGTGTCCTACCAGGATCCGTGAGCATGCTATCAGCATCACTTTATATAGTGATAGATGGTATGTTTGTAGGCCACTATATGGGATCTTACAGTTTAGCTGCTATAAGTCTAATGTGGCCATTATTAGCTGTATTCTTTTCTTTTTCTGATTTAATCACAGCAGGATCTGCTGTACAAATTGGTATTTATTTAGGAAAAAAATCAAAGATAAGAGCTTCGAGAATTTTTACTTCATGTATCTTACTTATTCTCTTTGAATCAATTATTTGTGGTTTAGGTTGCTATATTTTTACTGATGATTTTTTAATCTACATTATGAATGCAGATGAAAAAACAACAGCTCAAGGGGTAAGTTATACTTTAAGCTATTGTATTTTCTTTCCTTTTGTAACCTTATTTCATACATCTAATGCCTACTTAAGATTATGTGGTAAACAGAAATTTTCCATGTACTTAAATGTATTTGTATCAATACTGAATTTAATTTTAGATTACATTTTCATAGTTTATTTGCGCCAGGGAGTTTGGTCTGCATCTTTTACCACCTGTGTCTCCTTTGCTGTAGGAACACTTATAGGTATCTATCCTTTTTTAAGATCTCAGCTTGATCTTAGATTTTGTTTTGGAAGATTTCCTTTAAAGCTGTTCTTTAGAATGTTGTTTAATGGTAGCTCTGCATTCTTTACAACCAATTCATGGTCAATATTACAATTAAGTGTAAACTCCATGCTTTTGTCTTTAGGGGGAAGCGTTGCTGTGGGGGCGACTGCAGCTGTAATGTACTTAAACTCAGTTATAAGTATGCTTTTATTTGGTATGTCTGAGGCTTTACAGCCTGCATTGAGTTATTGTTATGGTGCTAAGATGCTTGATAGAGTATGGGCAATTGAGCGTAAGGTTTTATACTGCAGCGTCATTTTCTTTTATTGCATTCCTAGCGTCAGAGCTATTAGGTGATTATGTCGTACCGCTTTATGCCCAGGAACATGACATAGCTTTTATGTCTATGATGAGTTTATGTTTAAAACTTATTGCCTTTTCATTCCTTGTAAATTGGATAGAGATCTGTTTGGATGTATTTCTGACCGCTTTAGATTCTCCTGGTAGGAGTTTCATAGCTTCAATTTTAAGAACCTTAATTTTTCCTTTAGGTTTCCTGTATATTTGTGCTCCCATTATGGGATTAAATGGAGTTTGGTTAGCTCCAACTTTTGCCGGAATTGGCAGCGCTGTCGTAAGTATTTATTTAGCAAGATCACTTTGGATTAATAGAGTTAGGTTGTTTAAGGTTGAAATTTAAAAAAGTAAGAATTTAGCTTTTGAGTTTAAGTTTAACTTGAATATTTAAAAAGATGGAGTAGGGGAAAGTAATTTAAATTTAGGTTAATAAAAACAAGTCGTTTTTATAAAATTATTGAGTAATATTAGATGTGATCTTTGTGTATTGAGTATATGTAATGTACTGTATGTTATAATGGTTCTTCGCCAAATCCGTGGAATCCCTGGAAAGAATATAACAAAATTCACC
>CALFLJ010000004.1 GCA_937880335.1 uncultured Succinatimonas sp. | reverse complement strand
TTAGATAAATATTTAGAGTGAACTTAATGGTGTTTACACAGTTTATCGTTCACTCGATAAATTTATAAAATTCTAAGGCAAACTTAATAAGTAAGACAAAAGATCCTCAAACTGCTCATAGGTTTCAATATTATCCATTTTAGCCAAATACTTTCCATTTACTAAAATTTCAGGAACCGCCTCAATCTTAGATTTTACAGTCCAATCATTAAGTTTTCCTACTAATGTGATTGCAGGGAATGATCCTATATCTTTTTTATATTCATTCTCAGGAACACCTAAAAATCGGAATAATTCAACAAAATCAGCATTAGTTTCAGGAATTTCCCCTCGTTCATGAATTCTCACAAATAATTCGTTTACATACTGATCTTCTATTCCTAGAAAGCTTGCAACGGCAAAAGCTTTTACAGATTCCTCCCCCATCTCACCACCCAGCATACCAACAGGGTTTCTATAAAATTTAGCTTGTGACTTAAAATGTTCTGCAAGGTCGTGATAAATTGACTGCATTGCAAAACAGTGACCACACCAAAAAGAGAAAAACTCCCTTAATTCTGGAGATGTCGTCTTATTTTCAGCTACTACGATATAGTCTATATCTTCTTTAAAAGATCTGTTGTTAGAACCACTTATGTTTACATCCTCTGCCATAACAGAGAAATTAAAAGAAACTAATATAGATAATACTAAATAGACAAATTTTTTTAACATCTATTTTCCCTTACATTAAAGCTAAATCATCTTTATTCCAAAAGGAAACTTTTTTATAAAGCTCTGAAACAGAACGTCGATGACGAGGTAAGCCTCTACTTATAAATTTAAATAACAATCGACTAGACCAATTATATTTGATGCAGATTTTACTAAATAACAAAATGTTAACTACTTGCTTACGCTTAATCTTAATACTCTCGCCCAAAAGATCACAATCTTTTAAAGAATGCAGTTTTCTTAGTGTAGCTGACGCCATAAGAATATTTACCAAACAAAAACGTCTTATTCCTACCTCTTCTCTTGGAATTTCACATATAAAATCCAAAGCATCATCAAGGTGCCCCTGACATAATGTAAGGTACTCCATTATTATATCCTCACCATTAGTTGCTATTGGCAAGAATGAAACATTTCTTGTAGCATCAACACTTCTATCTTTAAGAATATTAGTAATCTGTAACCCTTCACCAAAGCTTACAGATAAGGCCATCAACCTATCTCGATCAATTTGATGATTATGCTCAGAAAATAGGGCAGCGAGAAGTTCTCCTACAACACCTGCTACAAAATAACAATATCTATCAACATCATCTCTTGACCTGATTTTTAAGCCACTTAAGCTTTTTGCCATTCCGCTGGACATAATCCCAACACCACGACCTAATATCTGTTTAATCCCAGTGGGAAAACTTTGAGTACGCTCAACCACAGAAACTATATCCGAGACTAACTTTTTTTCAGGCTCAACCGCACCTTGAACAAGATCTATAGCTTGATGGTGCAAGGATAAAAGATCAAAATCATCAAAAAAACCTTGCAAAGCAAAATTGGCAAAAGAATTAAGCCACATGATTTTTTTGTTAATAGGAGCAATAGGGTCATCCTCAACTGTATCTGCAACACGACATAAAAGATAAGCGTTGGAAACAAAATCTTGTAAGGGCTCAGGAAGCATTGGTATAGTCAAAGCAAAACTTCTAGAGACTCCAACTAAATGTAAAGACTGATTGGTTCTGTCAATTTTCACAATGCGATCCTTATTATCATCTTATTAAAAAATACTAAATTCCCTTAACAAAATCTGCGATCTTAAGAACTAAAATTCCTTTAACTAAACAGCAATAAGCCTTTTACCATACTTTACCACTAATACTAAATTGAAATTATAAAAATACTTTGTACTTATTTTTATAATAATCTCTAACTGTTAAATATCTGTTATTACATTTACTACTGATCTTACAATATTTTAGTATTATTATTTATAACAGAAACCATATTTATAAATTAGCCTTAGCACCTTCAAATCTGAAAGAGCTCTTAAATCACTTGCTTAGTTAAAATAAACAACCATAAGAGAAATAATGAAATGAAAAAAACTTCTGAAAAAAAGCCTATAGGCAACTTGTTGTTACGCACATTAGCAATGCCCAGAGACACTAATCCTGCAGGAGATATTTTCGGAGGCTGGATTATGTCACAGATGGATATTGCAGGAGCAATTCTTGCAAGAGAAATTGCTAACGGGCGGGTTGTTACAGTTGCTATTGACGCCATGTCTTTCATACATCCTGTAAGTGTAGGAGATGTTGTATGCTGTTATGGTGTTTGTAGTCATGTCGGACATACTTCTCTAAAAATTGATTTGCAAATCTGGGTTAAAAATATTACTGAGTGCGAAAATCATGAAAAAGCAGAGCGCTTTTTAGTAACTAAAGGCAGTTATACCTATGTTGCTGTGGATCGCTTTGGAAAGCCTCGACCGCTTCCAGAAAGCGCTGAATATATTGCAAAATATGGCATTGATGCATCCACGGTTGGTCTAAATTCTGATGGTTCAATATGCTCATAAAAAATTTTTTTAGCTAACTATGGGTTGCATCAATTGTTATAAAAGATAGCGACTTAATATAAGCATCAACATAAGTTGGAAAATTTTTAATTACTATATCGCTAAAATCAACACTTAATAAATTGATGTACCCAGTATTAAATAAAATTATCGAGTCAGCTGCGGCTTGAATGTCTAAATTTGTGGGAAGTTGACCTTTCCTCACACAATTTTTTAATACATCAGAAAAAACTTTACGACGCATATCAACCAATTCAGATAATCGTTGAATTAAAGCTTCGTCATCTAAAGACCCCCTCATAATACTGGTCAACATTGTAAAAAAGCTTGAACGAAAAAACTGTACGCTTTTCTCATTGGCATGTTCTTTCATCCAAGAACGCAGTTTATCTAGAGGCTTCTCTTCATTCGAACTTGCAAACCCGGCTAAATCTTCAACTCTTAATAAGTCTTTATCTACTTGATTACACAACTCAAACAATAAGTCTTTTTTATCATCAAAATGCCAATAAATTGCTCCACGAGTTACCCCAGCATATTTAGCTATATCAGATAAACTTGTACGTTCAAAGCCGCGCCTTGAAAACAAGCGCATTGCAGAATCTAAAATTGCTTTACGAGTCAGCTGCGCATCTTCATGAGTGTGTTTTGCCATAATTCATACCGTAAATATATTTCTACTTTAAAATTTTTATGCCGATTTTTTTATAAACAGATGTGAAGTTTATCACACACATACAGCAATGCATGTAAATATAAAAATATACATGCATTACTGTACAACTATAGGTTTTCTGTCTAATATATGAAAAAAACACTTGGATATAATTACGTTACTTATATTTTTTTTAAACTGTTATTCAATTAGCTTGAATAGAGCACGAAACTAAAAAAACGTTATCAGCCCTAATGGGGAAAACTCAATTCCTTCAGAAAACAAGGACTTACTATGTCTTTACTCAATAAAAAAATAATGATTCCTTGCGCAATAGCAATGGCTATCTCATTAACAGCTTGCGATAAACAGCAACAAACACAGCAACAGATGTCAATGCCTGTTGACGTTTTTGAAGCAACTTCTATGGATGTACCTGTTGTTTCACATCTAACAGGACGAGCAAACTCAACACGAAAAGCTGAGGTTAGACCTCAAGTTGGAGGTATTCTTCAAAAGCGTCTTTTCAAAGAAGGTTCCACAGTTAACAAAGATGATCAACTATACCAGATAGATCCTTCCGTTTATGAAGCAAACGTTGCATCAGCTCAAGCAAACTTAAGCTCAGCCCGTGCAACTGAACACTCAACAAAACTAAAAGCAGAACGATACCGTAGTCTTTTAGAGAAAAAAGCAGTTAGTAAACAGGATTATGATGACGCTCAAGCCGCATATTTAACCGCAAAAGCCGCAGTTGAATCGGCCCAAGCAGCCTTGCGTACTGCTAATATTAATCTTAACTATACAAAAGTATACGCTCCTATTTCAGGAACTATAAGTCGCTCTAATGTCACTGAGGGGGCTTTAGTTTCTGCAGGTCAAGCTTCACCTTTAACAACAATTCAACAATTAGATCCTATTTATGTTGACCTAGGACAAACAGTGGAAGAACATTTACAGTTACGCCAAAAAATGAGTGAAGGCGTTTTACAAACTAAAAATGGAAAAACCACTGTTGATATTTATTTCACAAATGGAACTAAATATCCTCTTCAAGGAACACTAGAATTTGCCGAAGTCTCTGTTGATGAATCTACCGGAATGGTTAATGTAAGAGCATTAGTTCCAAACCCAGATCATATATTACTACCAGGTATGTTCTTACGCGGTGATATAAATGAAGGCGTAACCCCTGACGCAACAATTGTTTTAGCTTCAGGAGTTCAGCGTGAAGCTAGTGGTGTTACATACGTTTACAAGGTTGATGAAAATAACACTGTGCAACGTGTTAACGTAAAGGTTGGTCCCCAATACGAAAACTACTTTGTAATAAATGAAGGTGTTGAACCTGGAGACAAGGTAATCACATCTAACTTCCAAAAAATTCGTCCTGGAGCTCCTGTTCAAATAGTTAATTCAAATGAGCAAAATGGACAATCAAAATCAACAGATCCGAACGCAAAGTAATTTAACGGAGAGTTAACTAAATGGCTCGTTTTTTTATTGATCGCCCTATTTTTGCATGGGTGATCGCTATTGTAATCATGCTTGCCGGATTATTGTCCGTTTGGACTCTTCCTATTTCCCAGTATCCGACCATTGCACCTCCAGCTGTTTCAATTCGATCATCTTATCCTGGTGCTGACGCATCTACAGTTGAGCGCTCAGTAACCCAGATTATTGAACAAAATATGACCGGACTTGACGGCTATATGTATATGTCTGCAAGCTCAGACTCATATGGTAACTCTGATATTACCATTACTTTTGAACCTGGAACTAATGCTGATATTGCTCAAGTTCAAGTTCAAAATAAAATGCAACAAACTCAGTCTCAGTTACCAACCTCTGTACAAGAAAACGGTGTCGATGTATCTAAATCAACAGACGCATTCCTTATGGTAGTATCTTTGGTTTCAAAAGATAATGAACACACTGTAGCAGATATTTCAGACTTTCTTGAAAGTACAGTTAAAGAGCCTTTAGCCCGTGTTGACGGAGTTGGTTCTTTGACCGTATTCGGATCTGAATATGCCATGCGCATTTGGGTAGATCCAGAAAAACTTAACAACCTTCAAGTTAGTGCTTCGGAAATTGCAGCTGCAATTAAAGCCCAAAATGCACAAATAACCTATGGTTCATTAGGAGGAACCCCTGCTCTTCCTGGACAAATGTATTCCTATACAATTACAGGTCAAAAAAGACTTGAAACTGTAAGTGAATTTGAAAATATTCTCTTGCGTGTGAATGCTGATGGCACAAAAGTTCGACTAAAAGATGTAGCTAGAGTTGAATTAGGTGCTGAAACTTATAACTTCAGCGGACGTTACAATGGACGACCTTCATCAGGTATTGCTATTAGACTTTCTTCTGGTGCAAATGCTCTTGACACTGCAATTAAGGTAAAAAAATTAATTAATGAACTTGAACCTTATTTCCCTGAATGGACAGAATTAGCATATCCATACGATACTACAGAATTTATTCAAGTTTCTATTAACGAGGTTTTTCAAACTCTAATTGAAGCTATTATTCTTGTTATTCTCATCATGTATCTATTTATGCAGAATTTCAGAGCAACGTTAATTCCTTCAATTACAGTACCTGTCGTATTATTAGGAACCTTTGCTATTATGTCAGTTTTAGGTTTCTCTATAAATACATTAACCATGTTTGGTCTTGTTTTGGCAATCGGTTTGTTAGTAGACGATGCTATTGTTGTGGTTGAAAATGTTGAACGTATTTTACATGAACACCCAGAACTTACTCCAAAACAAGCAACCATTATATCTATGGATGAAATTACCGGAGCTTTAATTGGTATTGCTTTAGTTCTTTCAGCTGTATTTATTCCAATGGCTTTCTTTGGCGGTTCTACAGGCGTCATTTATCGCCAGTTCTCAATTACAATTGTATCCGCAATGGTTCTGTCGGTTATTATTGCTATTATTTTGACTCCAGCCCTTTGCGCATCAATGCTAAAAAGCGGATCTCAAAAAGAAAAGGAAAAAAACCAACGGAAAAACATTATTGCGCAATCTTTTGATACCATTTGGTCTCCTGTAAGAAAAGTCCTAACACTCTGGAATGTTTTCTTTGATAAGACATCACTTGCATATCAAAATCACGTACGCATCATAGTAAAGAAGATTAAACGTCACCTTGTTTACTATGTAATGATTTGTCTTGCATTAGGATATTGCTTTACCCGCATACCTTCGTCCTTCTTGCCTACAGAAGATCAAGGTGTTCTCATGACAATGGCAAATCTCCCAGCAGGCTCAACAACAGAGAAAACAAATATCGTTCTAGACAAAATAAAAGATTATTTCTTCTCTGCTGAGAAAGAGAATGTTGAATCGATCCTAACTGTATCAGGATTCTCCTTTGCCGGTCAGGGACAAAACATGGGTATGGGGTTTATCAAAATGAAAGATTGGTCTTTAAGACAAAGCCCTGATCAACATGTTGATAAAATTGCAAGTCGTGCCATTATGCCTCTTTTAGGAATCCGTGAAGGATTAGCTTATGCTTTTAACATTCCTGCAATTCCAGAATTAGGTGTAGCTTCAGGTTTTGATCTCTACTTACAAGATAATGCCGGTCATGGACATGATGCTTTAGTAAAAGTTCGCAACGACTATATATATGCTGCACAGCAATCCCCAATTTTGACTCAGGTTCGTGTTAACGGACAAGACGATAGTCCACAACTTAAGCTCAACCTTGATTATGAAAAGGCTATGTCTTTAGGTCTATCGGTATCAGACATAAACACAACCCTGTCCATGGCATGGGGTTCTGCTTATGTAGATAACTTTATGGATCGCTCACGTGTTAAGAAAGTTTTTGTACAGGCAGAAGCTGATTCACGTATGAATGTAGATGACCTAAACAAATGGTATGTAAAAAATAACCGTGGCGAAATGGTTCCATTTAGCGCTTTTGCAAGCACTGAATGGACTTACGGAGCACCGAGCTTACAACGCTTTAACGGTGTGTCTGCAGTTAATATTCAAGGCGCAGCTGCTCCTGGAATATCATCAGGTGAAGCTATGGCTGAAATGCAGCGTATTGCTGATAAAGTCTTACCTTTAGGCTATGGAATTTCATGGAACGGAGCTTCGTATCAGGAAATTCAAGCAGGTGAGCAGGCTCCTATGCTTTACGCTGTATCATTGCTTATTGTGTTCCTATCTCTTGCCGCATTATACGAAAGTTGGTCTGTACCTTTTGCTGTTATGCTAGTTGTGCCTTTAGGAATTATTGGTGCTGTAGGCGCTGCATTACTAACTCAATATATACCAGTAAGAACAACCTTAGCAAATGACGTTTATTTCCAGGTGGGCTTACTAACTACGGTAGGCTTGTCAGCTAAAAATGCAATTTTGATTGTAGAATTTGCAAAGGATCTTTATGACAGAGGAACTAGGTTAACAGATGCTGTTGTACAAGCTTCACGTCAGCGCTTCCGCCCTATTTTGATGACTTCAATGGCATTCATTCTAGGCGTATTACCTCTTGCCTTAAGCTCTGGTGCTGGTGCTGCGGGACGTAATGAAATTGGAATTTGCGTTATCGGAGGCATGATTACAGCTACAGTTCTTGCTATATTCTTTGTTCCTGTGTTCTTTGTTCTTATAATGAGATACTTCACTAAGTATATTTCTCCTGAAGAAAAAGCAAAGATTGCAAAGGAAGCACAAGAAAAAATTGATGCTGTACTTGCATCAAAAGGTAAACAATAAAAATTAAACTATTAAACTAAAATGTCCCTCAATAAAGAATAATATTATTGGGGGACATTTTTTTATCTAAAAACCGTAAATTTCAGACATATTGTCATAAAAGAAAAGTTGATAAGCCACGCAATATATTTTGTATATTTTGCTGATAATTGAACCAACTTTTCTAAATAATATTACATAAGATGTTTATGTAATCAGGTATATTGATACTTACAACATAGCAACATAAAAAAAATAAGGCAAAACTCCTTTTTAATATGAAGTTTAGCCTTAATTAACTATTTAAAATTTACAGATATATAACTTGTAGTTAGGGATACTTTCAAAATATGTGAAAGAACATTCTATCTTGAAGCTATAGCAATAGCATCATCCTTAATATCATCAAGACACGGGGCCATAGCAAAAGGTCCTGACATAGCAATCTTGCTCATAAGTAAGGTATTGTTGTTATCGTCACAAATAAAATTCTCAGGCAAACATACACCTAAAGCTTCAACGTATAAAGCATTATCCAAACGAGCTTTAGGACAAGCAGCTCTTGATCTTCTTAAAGCCTGGGCTAGCTTTATAATAGAGTTTTCATTTAATCCATAATTTCGATCATTTAGGGGCTCTAAGGCTTGATTCTTAGGAAAAGTTAATGCATAAAGCATCTGGCCATTTATACTAATTGAGCTAATGTTAATCTGGCTTACAAGAGAAGTACTTAGCAGAGCATCCCCCCATATTCGATCAAAAAGTAAGATAAATTTTGAACTGTCGGTATCAAATATCTGATAATGGTCACGAATAACGACAGGACCTAGAATCGTTGTATTTGGTTCAAGCTCAAAGAAGTCATCGGCAACCTCACCACTTTCAAGATATAAATCTTTTTTTATGACAGGTAGATTATTCTCCTTTAAGATCTGTGTTAAACCAAACCAAGCAAGCCCCCCAGACATTTCTTCTGGAGAAGATAGATTTTCAGGCTCATGATCTTCCCTGAATATATTCAAAAACAAAGCTTTATCTGCAACTTTTGGGATATCACTATAAATAGGTAAAACTATAGATAAAAGTTCAATGAAAATACCATCCCTCAAATTTACATCAAGATCATGGTTACGGCTATTTCTAATAGCATTATAAAAAGCAAGAGCCTTACGTAAGCTTCCCTTTGCCCTTAATTGAGAAACATTACAAATACAAAGAGATGTTGGTGAGAATAATAAATCATAAGCTTCCTGTCCATTTGAAAACCTTTGGAATAAAGAACGCTTGCATAAACCGCTTGAACACCACTTATCTGACAAATAAGTTTTTACAGCCAAAATATAAAAACGAGAATCTGAGCTTACATAGAGTTGCCAAACATCAGTTTCATCCAATTTTTCGGAAAAGACAATCCCATCAGGAAGAGTGGAGCCCTCACTAAACCAATTAACACGCCCCTCCTCATCACCAAGCATAAAACGGGTTTCATCTACTACATAATCAGAAATATTTTCAGACATAAAAACCTCTAAAAAGAAAAAGCGTGATTAAATACCTATTATAAAATTTTATAAACTATTACCTCTAGGCTCAATAACTTACCAGTTTTGAGATCACATTCCCAAACTAATGATAAAGGTTAGCAATTAGACTGCACAAAATTTTCAATGTTAAATATAATATAGTTGCGTTTTGAGGGATAATTTTATTCAAAGATCCAAACAAACATTTAAAAATCAACTTTTAAAATTTATAACAGGTGCATTCCCAGTTATAATTGCAAAAAATTTTTACGTATTGGCTAAACCTAAATTTTAACCTATTTTGAAAAGGAGGTCTGCGTAATCTTAGGCGTTATTTACGAAAGATAGGCGCAGCAGATCTATGAAGAAGATTGCCTTATTTTATGGTACTTACACCGGTGTAACAGGACTTGTTGCAGAGAAAATTGTCAAAGAATTAGGCGAGGAAAACGTCGATCTTTACAACATCAGCAAAGATGGCGAACGTATGAAAGACTACGACTATCTAATTATTGGTACATCAACCTGGAGTATCGGTGAATTACAAGAAGATTGGGATGCTTTTATGCCCAAACTTCAAACCATGGATTTCAACGGCAAAATTGTAGCTCTTTTCGGCACAGGAGATCAGGTTGGTTACCCTGATACATTTTTAGACGGTATGGGCATGCTATATGAGACATTCCAATATCGTGGTGCTGAATTTATAGGCTTCTGGCCAACAACAGGATATGACTTCACAAGTCCTCTTCCATTGCTAGATCATGATCATTTTGTCGGATTAGCTATTGATGAGGATAACCAACCCGAACTTACAGATGAGCGCATTCATGAGTGGTGTGAACTTATAAAACCATCTTTAGGTCTATAATTTTCAAGTTATTTAAAATAAAACTTGACATATTTCCCCCTGCATTTAAAAATGTAAGTTTCGTACATTTTTGGGCAGGGTGGTTTTATTTTTATTAATGATAAATGCGGGTTATTTCGCTACCACTCTATCTCAATTCTTAACGTTAAATAGAGATAAAAGATCTATTAGTTGATCTAAACTCGTTAAAAACAACTTCTTAAATTGAAGCTTTTTGGAGAAACTCATGAGCAATTACTCAAGAGTAGGATTTGCTACAAAAATTGGTGGTTTGCTTGCTGCTGCAGGTTCTGCAGTAGGTCTTGGCAATATCTGGCGTTTTCCTACACAGGCAGGACAAAATGGCGGTGCTGCATTTATTTTGGTTTACGTTATCTGTATTTGCATATTCGGAATTCCTCTTTTAATTTCTGAATTTGCAATTGGACGTCATGCAAGAGCTAATGTTGGTAACGCATATAAGGTTCTTGCCCCTAATACTATTTGGCGTTGGATTGGCCCATTATCTGTTTTAGTTGCATTCTTAATTTTCTGTTACTATAACGTTGTTGTAGCATGGGTATTATATTATACGTATGATGCTATTATTGGCACATTTGTTACCATGGGTACAAGTGTCGATGCAGCAAAAGCATTTAGTGATCACTTTGTTGAATTCGTTTCTAATCCTTGGAAACCTTTAATCTGTTTATTTATAGTAATTGGAATAATCCACTTTGTTATTGTTGCCGGCGTACAAAAAGGAATTGAAAGCTCCTCAAAACTGTTAATGCCAGGCCTTTTCATTATCATGATATTACTTGCAATCTTCGCATTCTTCATGCCAGGTGCAAGTAAGGGATATGAATTTCTATTCACTCCTGACTTCTCTGCTGTAACTCCAGGTGTTATTCTTTCTGCATTAGGTCAATGTTTCTATTCGATGAGTATTGGTATGGGCATGATTACTTATGCCTCCTACTTCAGAAAAGATGTTGACCTTGGCAAAACAGCCCTTTCTATTGCTTTTATGGTAACTATGGTCGCCATTTTAGCTGGTCTTATAATTTTCCCTGCAGTTTTCTCTGTTGAAGGTATGGAGCCAAGTTATGGCGCAGGTTTAGTTTTCGTGGCTTTACCTAATGTATTTAACTCTGCATTAAGCTCTGTTCCGTTCTTCGCCTGGTTAGTTCCAATTCTCTTCTACATTATTTTATTGGTTGCCGCCTTAACATCTACTATGTTCTTGCATGAGGTTTCAACAGCTTACTTAGCAGAAACATTAGGATGGAAACGTCATAAGTCAGCAATTGTTGTTACATTAGCAGGTTTATTCTTAGGAGTATTCTGCTCATTATCAATGGGACCTCTAAAAGATTTCACTATCTTTGGCATGAACCTATTTGACTTTGATGATTACGTAACAGCGAAAATCATTCTTCCTCTTACAGGCATGGCTGCAGCCTTATTTGTAGGCTGGAGACTAACTACTCGTCAGTTCTGGACTGAACTTACAAGTTATGGTCGTTATAAGTTTGTATGGCTTGTCCCTTTCTTAATCTTAATACGTTTTGTTGTTCCTGTTTTAATTGTTGCAATTATGGTTAAAGAACTAGGATTACTTAGTTTCTAAACATATAAAAACAACTTTTTAAATCCCTGATTGCTTGTAGCAATTAGGGATTTTATCCTTTAATCAAAATATTCTTCTGTTGCATAAATTAGTTAAAAATATTATTACAATAAATTACGGACCTTTTTAACTAAATCAAGCTAGTAAATTTTTTTCCCCTCTTTTTTTAAAGATTAACTTATCTATATTTTCAAAAGTGAACTTTTTTAGCATCTGTAATAATATTTCTAAACAAAAATTTATAATAAAAAGAATAATTCTCATTCTTATCTTTTATGTATATCAACTAAATAATTACACTGCGAGATGGCATCTTTAAGATTAGGGATCGATATTGGATCTACAACTGTAAAACTTGTTTTGATAGATGAAAATTTAAATATATTGCACAAAATCTATCAGCGGCACTATTCGGAACCTGTTCAAGCACTAAAAAAATACTTTAATGAAATCAAAACTTATTTAAGTGAAGATGATTTCTATATAACATTTTCTGGATCTGCGGCTATGGGTATAGCGCAAAAGCTCAATTATGCTTTTGAACAAGAAGTTATATCCTGCACAAATGCAATAAAAAAATTTAATCCAGAAACAGACACGGTGGTAGAGCTTGGAGGAGAGGACGCTAAAATCACATACTTTAAAGGCTCCCTAGAACAACGCATGAATGGAGCTTGTGCAGGTGGTACCGGTGCATTTATAGATCAAATGGCAAGCTTGCTAAATACGGACGCAAAAGGATTAAATGAACTCGCTAAAAAAGGGAGCAAAATTCATACTATAGCATCTCGTTGTGGTGTTTTTGCAAAGACTGATATTCAAGCACTTATAAACGATGGTGTTTTAAAAGAAGATCTTGCTTTATCGATTTTACAAGCCGTTGTAAATCAAACAGTATGTACACTTGCTCAAGGACGACCAATCGAAGGCAAAACTGTTTTTTTAGGAGGCCCCCTTTCTTTTCTTCCTTGTTTAAAGGAATGTTTTATTAAAACTTTAAATCTATCCCCCGAAGATATTGTAAGACCTAGGGATCCTCTATACTTTGTTGCTTTAGGTGCTGCTTTATCCAAAAGTCCATCCAAAACAAATGTTGAAAATTTTTTAAACAATCTAAACAAGCTTTCTATAAATGAAAATAAATCAATCCAGAATAACCAGCCACTCTTCAAAAACCAGGAAGAATATCAATTATTTAAATTAAGACACGAGAAAAGCAAAGTTAAACGAGGGGATATTAACAAATATCAGGGAAAAATCTTCGTTGGAATAGACGCAGGTTCTACAACGTCAAAGATTGCTGCTATAGGAGAAAATAACGAACTTTTATACACATCATATTGTTCAAATAAAGGTTCTCCTTTAAATACTGTAATAAATCAGCTAAAAGATCTTTATTCGACTCTTCCAGATGGTGTAACAATAGGAGGAGTAACTGCTACAGGATACGGAGAGTCACTTATAAAAACAGCACTCCACGCAGACCTAGGAGAAGTAGAAACTTTTGCACACCTCAGGGCTGCAACTGAATTTTGCCCAAAGGTCAGCTTCATTATTGATATTGGCGGTCAGGATATGAAGTGCTTCTTCATAAAAAATGGAGCCATCGGTAATATCACATTAAATGAAGCTTGTTCTGCAGGTTGTGGTTCATTTATTGAAACCTTTGCAAAAAGTCTTAATTTAACTGTAGCTGAATTTGCCCACCTAGGAACACAAGCAAAAGCGCCTGTTGACTTAGGAACCCGCTGTACCGTATTTATGAACTCTAAAGTAAAACAAGCTCAAAAAGACGGGGTTTCAATTTCTGATATATCTGCAGGCATATCCCTATCAGTTATTAAAAATGCTTTATTTAAAATACTACAACTAAAGGATACCAATAGTTTAGGTAAGCACATTGTAGTACAAGGAGGAACTTTCTTAAACGACGCTGTTTTGCGATCAATGGAAGTATTATTAAACAAAGAAGTAATAAGACCAGATATTTCTGGTCTTATGGGAGCATATGGAGCTGCAATATTAGCTAACGAAAGTGGTCTTAAAGAATCTTCTATTTTAAAACCTCAAGATTTAGAAAATTTTAACTTCAAATCAAAATCTTATCGCTGTCGCAAATGCGGAAATAACTGTATGATAACCATGCAGATTTTCCCTGACAATAGTCGACACTACACGGGAAACCGTTGCCCTAAAGGCATTGGTCAAAAAGACAAGGTATCAGAAATTAATTGTAGCAACATATATCGCTTCAAATTCAGCCGTGTATTTGACTATGAGCCATTAGAAAAAGCCCCAAGAGGCAGCATTGGTATTCCAAGATGCCTAAATATGTACGAGGACTACCCTTTCTGGTTTACGCTCTTTACTACTTTAGGTTACAAAGTAGTCTTATCAGAAAAGAGCAATGCCTCCACATATCTTAAAGGATTATCAACAATACCATCAGACTCCCTTTGCTATCCTGCAAAGATAGTTCATGGTCACATTATGCAACTAGTTGAAAGTGGTATAAAAAAGATATTTTATCCGTGTATTCCTTTTAATTTAAAGGACGGAAATCATCAAAATGATAACCACTTCAACTGTCCTATTGTTGCAAGCTATCCTGAGAATATACGTAGCAACATGGATATATTAAAGGCTGAAGGGGTTAAATTCTTACAGCCATTCTTACCTATAAATAACCGCAAAAAACTTTTAAAAAGGTTTATGCAGGAAATGAAGGATGAACTTCTTCCTCGAGGTCTTGTAAAAAAAGCTATCAATGCAGCATATGCAGAGCTAGATAATTATAAAAAAGATGTAAATAACTTTGCTCAAAATATAATCAAAAAGGCTCGTTTAAATAATAAACATATGATTTTGCTTGCAGGCAGACCTTATCATATCGATCCTGAGATCAATCATGGAATTGCAGATATGATCGAATCCTACGACCTGCCTGTTATAAGTGAAGATGCTGTTTATGACGAAGATTTAAAAGAACAGAAAATAGGTCTTGTTAACCAATGGAACTATCATGCTCGTCTATACCATGCAGCCCAATATGTTGCTGAACATAACGACTGCACGTTAATTCAATTAAGTTCCTTTGGTTGTGGCCTAGATGCAATCACCACAGATCAAGTTAAAGAGATACTTGAAGAACATAATCGAATTTATACTTTAATTAAGCTTGATGAAGTATCAAACCTCGGAGCTGCAAGAATTCGCTTACGGTCATTACTTGCAACTTTAGCAAGACGCCCCCATACTGAATTTAAAGCAATTCCTTTCATAGATAGGCCACGCTTTACGAAAGATTGTGCTAAAAAACATACTATTCTAGCGCCTCAAATGGCTCCGATCCATTTTGAACTATTAAGAGCTGTGCTAAATAAATATGACTATAATGTTGTGATCCCTCCTATGCCCCAAAAAAAGGATATTGAGTTAGGGTTACAATATGTAAACAATGATATGTGTTACCCGGCAATCGTAATTATCGGGCAAATGATTGGAGCCCTCAAATCGGGGCAGTATGATCCTAGCAATACATCTATTATGCTTTTTCAAACCTGTGGAGCTTGCCGAGCCACAAACTATATGGCTGTTTTACGTAAAGCATTAAAATTTGCGGGCTTTGAAAAAGTTCCTGTATTTGCAATATATGGACTTGAAACAGACTCATTTAAAATCCCCATTCCAATGTACAAAGATAGTATTAAAGCTATCATATACGGGGATCTTTTAATGAAACTTGTCAATCGCATAAAACCTTATGAGGTTAATAAAGGAGAAAGCAAAATATATTTTGACAAGTGGATGGAAGCTTGTAAAAACGAACTTAGGGAAAGTAAACCTCGCTTATATCGTTCTAATATAAAAAATATGGTAAAAGACTTCGAGTCTATAGCTATTTACGATATTCAAAAACCTAAGGTAGGAATAGTTGGAGAGATTTTGGTTAAATACCATGCTGTTGCAAATAACTATATAGAAAAAGAGCTATTCAATGAAGGCGCAGAAGTTGTTATGCCTGACTTTGTTGACTTTTTCTTATATCTTGCAGGCGATCCAATTATAAAACACGATCTACTTGAAGGAAAACTTTTAGGTAAACTTGCAGCAATTACATTTATAAAATTTGTCGAACACTTTAGAAAACCGGTGTATAAAGCATTAAAGAAATCTAATCGCTTTACATCCCCGCAAAGTATTTTTAAAACGGCATCTCTCGCCGAACAATTTGTTTCTTTAGGAAATATGGCTGGAGAGGGGTGGTTCCTAACAGGAGAGATGGTAAAGCTTATAGAAAACGGAGTGCCAAATATTGTTTGTCTTCAGCCTTTTGGTTGCTTGCCGAATCATATAACAGGAAAAGGTGTTATCCACTCTTTAAGACAAAAATATCAAGAGGCTAATATAGTTTCAATTGATTGTGACGCAGGAGCCTCTGAGGTAAACCAACTCAATCGAGTAAAATTAATGCTAGGACTTGCGAAAAGTAATTTAAAATAGTCCATAAATAAACAAAATTAGCTACCTAATATTAAAAGGTAGCTAATTATTTTTGACTTAATGCATATAGTTTTTAGCAAATTTTCTAGCAGTGGTTTTGCTCATATAGCTTATCGATAATACCATCAGCCAATCCCATTGTAGGCACATAAATCTGCTTAGCCTTTGTTAATTTTGCTATAAATAAAAATATCCTAGCAGCAGGGACAATAACGTCAGCGCGATCAGATTTCAAGGCATATTTCTCCATACGCTCATCGATACTAAGTCCTTCTAAGTCTTCGCAAAGAGTTTTTAATTGATCAACACTAAAACTTTCGGCCTTTATATCTTTCTCAAAAGCCAAACGGTAAAGTTTGTTAATATTTCCACCAGAACCAATGATATTTATATCCTCAAGATTTTTAGTATACTTTTCTAGTTCCTTCTCTATATTTTTCCAAATACTTTCGTCTACGGCATGACTTAAATAGCGAACTGTACCAATATTAAAAGATTTAGAAAAAATTAAATTACCATTTGAAATGAGATTTAGTTCAGTACTGCCACCACCAACATCTACATAAATGAAATTTCCTTCCCTATCCTGTGTACATTCAATATGATTACCGTAAATCATCTGAGCTTCTTCTTGACCATTTATGATCTCAATATTAATGCCAGTGTCTTTGTATATCTTTTTTATAATATCTGAACCATTTTTAGCATCACGCATAGCCGATGTAGCACAAGCTCTATACTCATCAACGTCGTAGATATGCATCATATGACGATAAGACTTCATTAAACGACAAAGCTTTTTCGTTTTAACGTCAGAAATTTCGCCTTTTTCAAAAACGTCAAATCCAAGTCTCAGAGGAACACGCAATAAAAGAAGTTTGTCAAATTTCTTACTTTCTAAACAAGCACGAGTCTTTTCTTTTTTTATTAACAACCGAACGGCGTTAGAACCAATATCTATTGCAGCATAACATTTGCCAGCCATGTGTAATCCTCTTAACATACAAGAAATTATCTAAGATCCTATAAAAATTTCAAATTAATGCAAATAAAATTACTAAATATTTGTTAATTTCCAGTTAAATCTGCTTTTACAGGGTAAATTTTTTATTTAAAAGGATCTTAATTTTTTTTCATATAAAGTAGCAATTTAAAACATATAAATAATTGATTTATAATAAATTACTTATTTTTCATATATAAAAGAATAAAGAAAAAATATATAAAAGTAATAATGGCAATTACATATATATTTGCGTACATTTAAAAAAGGATTTACGTACATTTTTGCGTACATTTTTATTATAATGCGTGCATTTTACGTATAAACAACAAAAGACACTTAAAGACAGATATAGACTTTAAGTACTTGATAAGAAAAGAAATAAATATTGGACAGGTGACAACTATAGACACAAAAAAACCACCATAAAAGGTGGTCATTGGTGCGAAAGGAGGGACTCGAACCCTCACGCCTTGGGGTACTAGCACCTGAAGCTAGCGCGTCTACCAATTTCGCCACTTTCGCATAGTGGTGATCCCGATGAGATTCGAACTCATGACCACCGGCTTCGGAAACCGATACTCTATCCAGCTGAGCTACGGGATCATTATGTTGTTCTCTCCAGAACCTGTGGGAAGCATTATAACAAGATTTTTTGGTACTGCAAGATTTTTTTTGTTACCTATGTAAATAGTATAATTATTTATTTTTTTTCACTTTAAAAAGCTAAAATACATAATAAAAAATTTTTTAATTATTTTAAATTTTTTAAATCTATAAGATTTAATTGTAACTTTCATATTTTGATTTACACTAAATTTAACGTCACATATAAAGTAATACTTTTAATTAAGGATTTTGATGGAATTTATACCTTCTCACGCATTTCGTGGTATCCGCGCCCTTTATGGAGATAAAGGATTTTCTAAGCTTCAGAATTCCCATGTTTTAATAATAGGTGTTGGCGGAGTCGGGTCTTGGTGTACAGAAGCTCTTTGCCGTTCTGGTATTGGAGAGATAACTATTATTGATGCTGACAAAATAGAAATAACAAACGTAAATCGTCAGCTTCATACCACAATAAACTCCTGTGGCCATCTCAAGGTTGATGAGCTAGGAGATCGCTTATTAAAAATAAATCCTTTAGTAAAGTTACATAAAAAACCTACGTTAATTACAAAAGAAAATATAAAAGAAATTCTTTTAGAATGCCCTAAATATGTATGTGAATGCATTGACGATATAAATGCCAAAGCCGGCATTTGTGATTTTTTACATAAAAACAATGCAAATTTTATAGTTTCAGGGGGTGCTGGTGGGAGAATTAATCCTTCTTTAATAAAAATTGGAGATATCGCAGATTCTTCTGGAGACGCCCTAATATCTAGATTACGTAATATTTTACGGAAGGAATACGGATATCCCAAAGGAGGTAAGAAAATGCATATTACCTGCACTTTTTCCACAGAATCTCCAATTTATCCGCCAAAAGATGAGTACACTTATGATGATATGCCAGCATTTGGAGCTTCAATGGCTGTCACTGCAAGTGCGGGTTTGCTTATGGCATCATGGATAATAAAACAAATTACAGCACAAAAATAATAGCGAGAAAAAAGATGTTTGATGATAACGACTTAGAACAAACTAAATCATATTTAAGGAGTAAACTGCCCGATTATTTAAGGACAAAGGGCATAAATCCAGATGCTAAATTCAAATGTTTAAACCCTAAGGATTTAGACAACTTAGCAAGTATGAGTTATCTTCCTTCCTCACAAACTGTACGTTGTTTTAACTGTAATAGAAGCTATGATATTTTTGACCTAGTAGGTATTGACTACCATCTAAATGATTTTAGGTCTCAATTTATCAAAGCTCACCAAATGTTTATAGGATCTGTTCCTAATTCGTTATTAATGTCTTTAAATAGTAGCGATGAAATAAACTATAGATATCCACCAACATTTGAGATTGCCCCTGCAGATTTTGAAATCCAAAATACTGTTGAAAATAACAACGTATTAACACCAACAAAAATTCATTTCGAAAATAAACTACCAGTTTTTCGTAACACCCCTGGTTTAACTGTAAATCAAGATAGTAAATTTAAAGAATTAACTACAGGACAAAATGTAATATTTGGTAGCGGAAGATTTGATTATGAACAAAATGAAAATAGTATAAAAAGATTTAGTGATGCAAATAACTTAAGATTTAGTCCTGTCATAGAAGATAATCACAGCGACTTTAGCGAATATATTGCAAAATGCGCATCTAACTGTCTTAACACAAAATACTTCAAGGAAAGAGGCCTTACAGCAGAGATTGTACGAAGATTTAATCTAGGCTATGACAGCAATACATTAATAGGTCTTGATCAGACAGGACAACAAATTTTTGGTGATGCTATCATAATTCCTTATGGGATTGATGGTTTTAAAGCTCGTTTTGTAACCCCTGTTAATGGTAATCGATTCCGCTGCAAAGGTTACATTAGTATTTTTAATGAAAAGGCTCTAGAAAATCCTGGAAAAATTTTTATTACAGAAGGTGAATTTGATGCACTTACACTAGAATGCTTAGGTTATAACGCTATAGCCTTAGGAGGTGTTGGAAACGTTACAAGATTATCAGATCTTATAAACAAATGTAAGGTTGAACATATCTATTACATTTGCCTTGATAACGATGAAGCCGGAGAACAATCAACAAAAGTTCTAACGTCGCTTCTTTACAAAATGAAAAAACCTTATAAGGTCGTAAATATTTCATTCCCATATAAGGATCCAAATGAAGCTTGGTGTGCTGAACCTGAGATATTCAAAGAACGTCTTAACAAATTAGATCTACTTCTCAATAGAGAAGTCTTATTCAACCTTAAGGCAAAACCTGATGCAACATATATAACCTCACCTGACGATCTTTCTTCCCTAAGATTAAATCCAGCTCTTTACAGTTTCTGTGGAAGACCGGTTACATTACGCCTTCTAGTCGCTAATATAATAAATGCAGAGTTAACATCATTACTTTATGCTGCTACTCCAGCTCAGTACCAAAGTCTACGTCCTTTACTAAGCTCAAATTTTGGTAAAGATAATATTGAAACTTTAAAATCCCAATTTTTGCCACTAACTAGCTCTAATACAGCTGACGATATCAAGGACAAATTAAGCACTTGCATTCTACAAGGTGTCTACCCAAAACTTATAGTTGTAGACGCGAGTCATCATGAAAATAGAGATATTTTAAATACAGCTATTGAGCTAAACAATCTAGCTTTATCTTTGAACATTCCTGTAATAATTCTAGGATCTCAAAACTCATCAGAAATTTTAGAATCTATAACTCAACAGAACATAGAATTTAATCTTACCCCCGATGGTGATATCAAATGCGAGACAGTGAATATTTTCGGGAAAAAACTTAGCTTTATAAAATATACACGGATTTAAAATGCGTCTTAACAACTCGCAACAACAGGCCGTCGATTATATTGACGGTCCTACTCTCGTTCTTGCTGGAGCTGGCTCTGGGAAAACTAGGGTTATTACAAATAAAATAGTTAACCTCCTAAATAGACATCATTTATTAGCGACAAAAATTTGTGCTTTAACCTTTACAAATAAAGCTGCAGCAGAAATGAAACAACGAGTCACAGCTGAAGTTGGCGCCGATGTTGCAAAGGAACTTACTATCTGCACATTTCACTCTCTAGGCTTAAATATATTACGCCATGAACATCAAAAATTGAATTTAGGCGCTAATTTTACCCTGTTTGATCAATATGATGGTTTTAAAATCTTAAGAGATATTACAAGAGAACATTTTCCACAACTTACTTTAGATGTAAGTGAAAAAAATGTTGTGTTAGATATTGCCTCACAAATATCCATATGGAAAAGTCAGCTCTTATCACCTCAAGATCTTTCTAATACAAGCCCTTTTGTCCAAATCTATGAGCTGTACCAAAAGTATCTAAGAGCCTGTAATGCTGTAGATTTTGAGGATTTAATCTTCTTGACATCGCGTTTGCTAAAAAATGACCCAGATGTACGTGACAGATGGAGTCATATGTTTCGTTACATACTCGTCGATGAATATCAAGACACAAATGAAACACAATACCAACTATTAAAGATATTAACCGAGGTATACAAATGTTTTACAGTAGTAGGAGATGATGATCAATCAATATACTCTTGGCGAGGAGCTAGACCTGAAAATATCAAAACGCTAGCAGAAGATTTCCGCAATCTAAAAGTTATAATGCTAGAACAGAATTATCGTTCTACACCTAATATTCTTAACTGCGCAAATGAACTAATAAGTCATAATCCACATATTTATAATAAAAAACTATATAACGATCAAAAGTTTAAAGGCAGTAAGATTAAAGTTATTGAGCTTCCTGATGAAACATCTGAAAGCGAACGAGTAGCTGCAGAAATTTTAGGGAATAAATTTAAAACTCACCGTAATTGGTCCGACTATGCAGTATTATATCGAGGTAATTTCCAATCAAGATCCCTTGAAAAGGCTTTTAGAGAAGCACGTATACCTTGTGTAATAACTGGAGGTAGTAGTTTCTTTGAACAAATAGAAATAAAAGATATGCTTGCCTGGTTCAGAGTCCTCTGTAACCCTAACGATGATGTAGCCTTACTTAGAATTATAAATGTTCCAAGAAGAGGAATTGGAGCTGAAACTATAGCCTGTCTTACAGAGGCAGGAAAACTTACAGGACGTTCAATTTTTCAAAATGCGCTCAATGAAAATATAACAAAACAACTAAAAAAGCCTCAAAAACAAGCTATAACAGAATTTATGAGAGTTTTCCTTAGACTGCATTCACGTATAGATGTAGAAAGAGGATTGTGGATTGTCGACAATATACTTGAAGAAACGGGATATGAGGCTTATTTACATTCAGGTTCTGAAAGTAAAGCTGCATCAGATATACGCGTAAAAAATGTAAAGCAACTTCTAGAATGGGTAAGGAAACTCATTTTAGGAAAAAAAGATGAAGATCCCTTAAATTTTACTGCAGCAATTGACAAGTTAGGTTTGCGAGAAATGCTTGATAGACAAGATAATGGACAGGATCAGGATGCAGTTCAGCTTATGACTTTACATGCAGCTAAAGGTCTAGAGTTCCCTTTTGTAGTCTTAGTAGGGTTTGAGGAGGGGATACTTCCACATCACTCGTCATATGAACTAGCCCATGGAATTGAGGAGGAGCGTCGCCTAGCTTATGTTGGGGTTACACGCGCAAAAGAGGATCTGACCATTACTTTCTGTCAAAAGAGAAAGCAAAAAAATCAATCAAACAGCTTAGAAGATGGTGAGCAACACCATGGACCTAGTCGTTTTTTAGATGAAATGCCAAAAGAACTCTTACAAATTTCACGTGGAGGAAATTGGGATATTACAAAAGAGGATAAAGAAGAAAATTTAGATTTAGTTTTAAGCGAAATGCTAAAATTATTATAATCGAGTAGGAGGAGATTTCTCTCACTCCTCTCACAACACCGTACGTGCCGTTCGGCATACGGCGTTTCCCATACGATAGAAGGTTAGATCCTAACTTCAGATCTGACCTTCAACTAGTTCTATACTAAACCATCCTTCCTTAAGTAAATTTTCCTTACTTAGGGCTTTGTGC
>CALFLJ010000003.1 GCA_937880335.1 uncultured Succinatimonas sp. | reverse complement strand
AGAAAAAGCTTGAAGAGCAAAAGAAATTAGAGGAAAAGAAAAAGCTTGAAGAGCAAAAGAAATTAGAGGAAAAGAAAAAGCTTGAAGAGCAGAAGAAACTAGAGGAAAAGAAAAAAGCTGAGGCAGAGGCTAAACGAAAAGCTGAGGCAGAGGCTAAACGAAAAGCTGATGAGGATGCAAAACGTAAGGCTCAAGCTAATGCTCTTGAGGATGATATCTTAGGTCTTGAGGACGGAGATGAGATAAATGGTCAAGGATTAGGATCTGGTGGTGGTGATGGAGGATATGGATCTAAGATCCAAGGGCTGATTGAACAGAATTGGCTCATTGATCCGTCAATGAACGGTAAGACTGTTAAATTTATGGTGAAAATTGACAATAACGGAAATATTTTAAGCCGTGATTGTCAAGGCGATAAGAAGGTTTGTCGTTCAGCAGAGGCTGCTATAGATAAAATAGGCTTATTTCCAAAGCCCCCTGTAAATTGCCCTGAATGTGGAAATATTGTGATTTCCATGACACCTAAACTATGATATGACTATAATAATAAAAGGTCATTTTAGGGAGAAATTTGATGATAAAGAGAGTTCTATTTGCGGCCTTATTATTTTTTGGGATTACTCAAGTTGAGGCTGCCTTACAGATTGAAATTACAGGTGGAATAAATGAAGGACATAAGATTGCTGTTCTTCCTTTTGCCCAACCTGCAAATCTCAATACTGATATTGCATCTGTGGTATCAGCTGATCTTATGAGATCAGGAAAATTCAGTCCAATACCAGTTAGCGCAATTCCTAAAGGAAGTGTGGTAGATGGTAAGGTTAATCTTGACGTGGCAGCCCAAAGTGGAGCTGAGGTTATTGTTTTTGGAAACGCAACTCCTTCTGGAAAAGCCTATAATGTGGAGTTTCAGGTTATAGGTCTTCAGGGTACCAATAAGGGAAAAGTTTTAGCTCATTATAAGGGACCTGCCCCTGCAAGCTTAATGCGTCAGGCTTCACACCGTATTTCTGATCGTATATATGAATTATATACAGGTACTAAGGGCGCATTCCGTACCCGTATTGCTTATGTTGTTTATAAGCAAGGTCACCCTTTCCCTTATCAGCTTATGACATCTGATTATGATGGTTACAATGAGACTGCAATTTTAAAGTCTACACAACCGGTCATGACCCCAACCTGGTCTCCTGATGGCACACGCCTGGCTTATGTAAGTTTTGAGGGCAGAACTCCTGCAATTTTTGTACAAAATATAAATTCTAAAAAGCGTACTAAGCTTGCATCTTACCCAGGTATGAACTCATCTCCTGCCTGGTCTCCTGACGGATCTAAGATTGCTATGGCTTTGTCAAAAGACGGTCAGCCTGATATCTATGTTTATGATTTGGCAAGACAGGCTTTAAACCGAATTACTGCAAATGCAGCAATTGATACCGAACCTACCTGGTCATCTGATAGTAAGGCTATCTACTTTACTTCAGAACGAGGTGGAAAGGCTCAAATCTATAAATACGATTGTATAACCCGAGCAACTGAGCGCGTAACCTACCAGGGAGCTCGTAATTTATCCGCTCGCTCAATTCCAGGTTCAAATGCTCTTATTGTAATCACCCAGGTCAATGGTTATCGTGTGGCTCGTGTTGATGCTGATGGTAGTATCTATATGCTTACAACCTCAAGTCTTGATGAGTCACCAAGTGTTGCCCCAAATGGAAGTATGGTAATATATTCAACTGTATATCAAGGTCGTAAGGGCTTGGCCATAGTTTCAGCTGACGGCAGATTTAAAGCAAATTTACCCTCAAGTTCAGGCGAAATTAGTTTCCCTGCATGGGGCCCTATGCTTAGTAAGTAAAAATGTTTAGGAAAAAAAATTATGACTAAGAATTATTTTATTGCCTTATTCTGTGGTATTTCCATGTTAGCCTTATCAGCTTGTTCAACTGATAGTGGTACCGATTCATCCTTAGTAAGTGATGGGGACGGTTATCAGATTGCAGAGGGCTTAGATGATGATGGGGCTGTTACTGTAGGAGATCCTAATGCTCCTGTTGACAGTTACAATGGACCTGCTGAGTTAGCATCGAAGAATACTATCCTTTTTGCTTTTAATTCTGAGCAAATTCAGGATCAGTACTTGGGGGTTATGCAAGCTCATGCCCAGTATCTGCGTAATAATCCTGATGCACGCATTATTATTGAAGGCCATACCGATGAACGCGGTACCCCTGAGTACAATATTGCTTTAGGCGAGCGTCGTGCTCGTTCTGTAGCTCGTTATATGCAAAATTTAGGTGTTGATGTAAATCAGCTCTCTATAGTCTCATATGGCGAGGAGAAACCTGTAGATCCTGCCCATAACGAGCAGGCTTGGTCACAGAACCGTCGCGCTGTATTAAATTACTAGAACAAATAAGATTAAATAAGAAAGCAAAGCATGGCTTAAAAACCATGCTTTTTTTGTAACTATTCAGAACCCCAAATAAGGTTGTGAGTAGATTTTAATATTTTTACAGACCTTTTATGCTCAATATGATGCTAAAAATGCAGCAAGTGTCTCTATCAGAACAGTTAGGACCAAAAGGCTACAAAGGTATCAGTAAGAGAATTCCTCGTTAAGATGATGAGGTGCAAAAACATATTTAAGATAAGTGTAAGTTTTGTCCAAACTTAAGT
>CALFLJ010000002.1 GCA_937880335.1 uncultured Succinatimonas sp. | reverse complement strand
AATTGTGACGCTGAGATAATGTCACACCCTCAATGCAGGCTAAGGTTAAATGGGCCTTGGTATGACGGGCACTTAAGCCAAAGAAAACGCCTCGAGCCTGAGGATCTAAGACAGGAGATCTCTCCCCCATAAGATATGGTAAATAAATAAGACCATCAGATCCTGTCGGGATTTTTGCAGCCTCTGACATCATAAAGTCATAAACATCACGCCCTTCCTTTTTAGCCTCCTCATTTTCGTATGAGAAGAACTCATCGCGCATCCAACGCAAGGACAAACCGGCAGCTAAAGTGCAAGACATTGCAGTATAAGCATTAGGTACGGCTGAAATAAAGGTGTGAACTCTACCTAATGGATCAATACCAATCTTACTTGTGTGGGCAAAAACCACACCTGATGTACCTAAGGTTACAAAGGCCTTTCCATCCTCACATACACCAGTACCAATTGCAGCTGAGGCATTGTCACCTGCACCACCTGCTACAATAGTCCCCTCTGCAAGCCCTGTATCATCTGCAGCCTCTTTTGTAATTGTGCCAGCATTTTGAATTGACGAAATCAATGGCGGGAACATTTTTCTGTCTAAGTCTAAAGCATCAATAATTTCATCTGACCAGACTCTGTTTCTTATATCTAAAAGATTAGTACCTGATGCATCAGACAGTTCCATGTAAAGTTCATTAGTCAATCTAAAGCGTACATAGTCCTTAGGTAAAAGAATATGTTTACATTTTTCATAGATATTAGGCTCGTTTTCTTTAACCCATAGGATCTTAGATGCAGTAAAACCTGCCAAAGCAGGATTTGCGGTTATTTCAATTAAGCGTGACTTGCCAACTTTGTTATGAATCTCATCGCATTGTTTTTGAGTTCTTGCATCACACCATAAGATTGCAGGACGCAAAACTCTGAAATTTTCATCAAGCATTACAAGGCCATGCATCTGACCTGAAATAGCTAATGCCTTTACATCCTTAGGGTTAACCCCACTTTCACCTAAAACACCTTTAACTGTATTTGCACAGGCACGATACCAATCCTCAGGATTTTGCTCAGCCCAGCCGTTTTTAGGTTGTAAAAGTGGATACTCAATGGTTTTTGAGGCTACTGTTTGACCTTCTTTTGTAAAAAGAACAGTCTTAGTTCCAGATGTGCCCAAATCAATGCCTAATAAATATTCCATGATAACCTCAGCCCCAGGAGGGAATTTAAATGCCTTAAAATTTATCTTTTAGATTGTATTTAAAGTTTCAAATATCGGAATAAAGAACTCAAACTCAAATTTACAAGAAAATTTCAAGAATAGTTATAAACTTGTGTGCCCGTGCACATATCTAGATGTTATAGCGCAATTTATGCTTTGTCAAAGGAAATTTTTAAAATTAAAACTTAGATCAAATATTTTAATAAACTCTTATATTTCAATACATTATATAAACAAAATTGATTTTACAAGTTAGTACTTAAAAAAATTACTAAACATGTTTTAGACAGTAGCTTTAAATCAACTTGTTGAGGTTTAAGCTTATTTAAAATAAAACCCCAGTAAATTTGTTCAATTTACCGGGGCATCTTAGTTAAAAAATAGCTATTATTTTAAATAAAAGCTTATCTTAAGTTTTAAAACCTCTGTATTATTCTTTTACACTGTCGATCTTATTTTCGTCGTAATACTTAGAATCAATAAGCTTACCTCGATAATTCCTCTGATCTACAATACCTGAATCTAAAACGTAAGAAACAATTGGCTTAGATCCTTTTTTAAAGCTTACTAACTGATTTGAGGTAAATTTATGTCTATCTCCACTATCCTTTATCTCGCCTATAATGCTAACGAGTCTGTCTATAAGAGCCTGATAGTTTTTAAATGCTGTAAATTGCATATACTTGTGTTTTAACATATATGCCCCTTCGTACGAGGCATCAATTCCAACT
>CALFLJ010000001.1 GCA_937880335.1 uncultured Succinatimonas sp. | reverse complement strand
ATTACCATTTAAAACCTCATCTAAGCGATATAAGGTTAGGTTAATTCTGTGATCAGTTACACGACTTTGAGGGTAGTTATAAGTACGGATACGATCTGATCTGTCACCTGAACTTAAGATGCTATGACGCATGTCAGCTGCCTCGGCATTACGTTTATCCTCTTCCATTTGAGATAAACGTGAAATTAATACTTCCATGGCACGGGCACGGTTTTGATGCTGTGAACGCTGATCCTGACACTCAACAACTAAACCTGTTGGCAAGTGGGTAATACGAATTGCAGAATCTGTTTTATTAATATGCTGACCACCGGCACCAGATGCTCTGAAGGTATCAATTCTTAAATCAGCAGGATTGATCTCAGGAGCCTCTGCAGGAGGAATTTCAGGTAATACCATTACGGTACATGCAGAAGTATGAACACGTCCTTGAGTTTCTGTAACTGGAACACGCTGTACACGATGGCCACCTGATTCAAACTTCATATAGCCATATGCACCTTCACCTGAAAGCTTGGAGATGATCTCTTTATAACCACCCATTTCACCTTCACTTTCAGATACTACTTCTAAAGACCAGCCCTTACTGTCAACATATTTGCTGTACATGCGGAACAATTCACCTGCAAATAAAGCCGCCTCATCTCCACCAGTTCCAGCTCTAATTTCCAAAAAGCAGTTGCAATCATCACGCTTATCATGTGGTAATAAAAGTAACTGCAGTTCGTGCTCTAACTCTAAAACTTTATTTTGAGTAGGCTCAAGCTCTTCCTCGGCCATAGCAACCATATCAGGATCAGAGCTCTTTAGCATTTCCTGCATTTCTTTAACGTCTGCAGCTGCAGTTGAATATTCACGGAATACTGATACTGTATTTTGCAGCTGAGAATATTCGCGGTTTAATTCACGGAATTTATCTTGATCAGCTATAACATCAGGCTGGCTTAAAAGCTGTTCAACTTCCTGATGACGCTCAACTAGAGCTTCTAATTTACGAAGAATAGAGTCTTGCATGATAGTTTTATCTTGTCTCTAAAGGTAAAAAAATTTCATCAATTTTAAAGCTTATACAAGCTATATTGTTTAAAGCTTACGTAAAAAATCCCGACCTAAAAGCTTTATCGCCTCATTTACTCGATCACAGAAATCTTGCATATTAGGCTTATCTTTAGGTTGCTTTTGTAAGTTCTTGCACATCTCAATATAAAAAAGCTTTAACTTAGAATTTAAAGGAGTATGTGCTCTTTTACCAAACCAGTAATAACCTTGCAGGGGCATTAGTAATAAAAACAATACACAAACTAAGGTCATAGGCCAGGTGTTTTTCAAAACAAACATGAGCTCGACACCGGCAAATCCACCGCCGCGATAATAAGCCCAAATCAGGGTAAGAACGATGAAAGGTGGCAGAACCCGTCTACCAATTTTCATCACATATTTAACCCGATTTTCAGGGAATACTGGAGAGAGCAAAGGATCCTCTGGCCATTTTTCCATATAGCGGATCCCGTCTGACAGTGTCTTAAAAAAACTCATTTATATCCCCTTTTTTATAAGCTACTTATTTTAGCAAATTTAGACGCAAATTTTTAAGTATATTCAATAAGTCTTATAAGGCAAAGAAAACCTACAGATAAAAATAAATTAACGCTTTTTTAAGTTAAATTTTCATTTTTTATAAACAAACTTATAAAAATAATTTATATCAACAAGTTAATTAAATAATTAGTCCTGTAATTTTTTTCTTAAAATTATTTTTCTTTTTTTACTTTTCTTGCATTTAATTTTTCTAAACAGAGACTTATCATACCTGAAACAATATCATCGCGAATTCTGTCGTTTATTTCGATCTTAGGCATTAAGGCCTCCTCAGCCTGGGTACCTAATTTTTTTCTTAATCTATCTACTAAACCTGGCTTTAAATTTTCTGTGTAAACAGCAACATATCCTGGATTTAATACACACATGACAGCTCTTAATGTACGTATGGCAAGATCGTCAGCTTGCATAGATTCAATCGGAAGAACGCCTACGTCATTATACATAGGAAAATACCTAACCTCGCCTGCCATGCCATCTTTGCCTCGCAATACCTGTCCGTTATAGCAAAAGCCACAACCTGGGGCACGTCCTGGAACTAAGATCATTCCTGCCACATATTCTTGGTTTTTACAACGTTTATAACAACCTAAGGTAGCTGCATTTACATCAGTTTCAAAAAACACCGGCACTGAAAAATGCTTTTCTAGATGGTTTGCAAGTCTGACTGATTGAGGATCATGTCTTATTGCCGAACCGACACGACCGCCTACGCTATCTGACGGCATTGATAAACCTATCATAGCAATTTTAGGATAGCGTTCAAGATAACGCTCGATACCTATTCTAAATTCATCAGTATGAATGGTATCTATAGTAGACAAAAGCTCCTCACGTCTTTCAAGGCACTCCCCAAAAAGGTCGTGAATAGAATAGCCGGCGTATTCCATGCCACCTCGCTGATAGCATGAAATAATGAGAATAAGTTCAAAATTTGCATTAAAACGATAGGTGGCGGCAGGTCTTCCTCCTGCAATAGTAGTGCTATCGCCTAAAAAGATCTCTCCATGTTGTAATAAGGTAGTAATTATCTTATTTAAAGTAACAATTGAAAGTCCGGTTAAATCTTTTAATCTAGATGCTGTGGCAATTTGCTCGCTGTGCAACGCTGCTCTTACAATTTGCAGATTATGTTCTCTAATCTGTCTTCCTACCAAAGTTTGTGAGCTATTACTCATTTTAACCCCTGCTTTTTAAATCTACTTTATAAACCTGGTTAATTATATCAAATTAAAACAAATGTTAAAATATAAGTAACAAATGTTACGCTTTATTACAGATAAGTTAGCTAAAGCTTACTTTACAAGTAACCGCAGTACAAAGCCAAATCTTACTATTTTTCACATAAGGAGAATAATTGTTCTTATTTGTTACTTTTTGGTATACTTAGCATAAAGTTTACATATATATTACAATCATTCTAAAATTATGAACAGAATTAACCAGCTAACTCCTTAATTTTATGGGATTTATTTATAAAACACCTCATATAAATAAAAATGAAAACCTTTTTCATAATTCGACAAATGAAAATTACAAAAACTTGAGAAAATATGAAAATTAACTATGATCGAATTGTACATTTGATCAGCCCCATGAACAACGACAGATCAGGTGTGGTTCTTAAAAGCCCAAAACCCACACCCAATTAGGGATGGGATTGAGGCTGAGGAATTATTAAACTGCAAACGAGGAGCCTACTTTGCTTCAAATCAGATTACACGGCCGTGGAGGCCAAGGCGTAGTGACTGCAGCTGAGATGTTATCTTTAGCCGCTTTCCTTGAAGGTCACTTTGCACAAGCATTCCCGAGTTTCGGTTCTGAGCGTACTGGTGCACCAGTTGTTGCTTATGCCCGTATCGGTGAGGAAGAGATTCGTACCCACGAGCCTATTCAAAATCCTGACGTAGTTATTGTCCAGGATAAAACTCTGCTTGGTTCTGTCGATGTGTTCGGTGGTATCAATCCACAGGGTTATGCAATTATCAACTCAAAGGATCCTGCAGAAAAGGTATGTCCTGAGTTAGTAAAATTATTACCACCAGGTCACGTTTTCACCGTTCCTGCAACAGACTTTGCAATGCAGAAGATCGGTAAGCCTTTACCAGGTGCCCCAATGTTATCTTCTTTAGCTGCTGCTACTGATATCTTAAAGCTTGAGTCAGTACAGAAGTCCTTCCAGTCAAGATACCCAGGAAAGGTCGGCGATGCTAATGCCGAGACTGCAGCTTTAGCTTATAACTACATTAAAGATTCCAAGAAAGGAGGCAGCAATGCTTAAGCAGATTGAAGGTTCTCTTGGCGTTGCCGAGGCCGTGGCTCTGTGCCGTCCAGGCGTAGTTTGTGCTTACCCAATTTCCCCACAAACTCACATCGTTGAGAATGTAGGTAAATTTGTTAAGACCGGTGCATTAAAAAACTGTGAATTCTTAAACGTTGAGTCTGAGTTCTCTGCTATTTCTGTAGCAATTGGTTCTGCAGTTGGTGGCGCTCGTACTTACACTGCTACAGCCTCCCAGGGTTTACTCTACATGGCTGAAGGTGTTTACTCTGCCTCAGGTTTAGGTCTTCCTATTGTTA